>JADHNB010000009.1 GCA_016779705.1 Candidatus Poseidonia sp.
GTCCAAACTGGGGATGTTCCGCACGTGGGCGTGGTAGTGGTCATCGAGAACACCCACTTCAACCTCGTATTGGACGATGTCTTCACCAAGTTCTCCGTTGCAAGCCTGCCGGTCGGCCACCAGACCGAGTGCTCCACCGAGTTCGACCACACGTGATTTCAGGGTGTCGTTTCCTGGGTTAATGTTCCTGAGTTGGAGGTCAGCGTCACCAACCATGTCCAAGAGGATGAAGGCCTCTGTACGCTCAATGTCTTCAGCGGTGAGGTTTTCAGCCCAAGCCTCAGCGCCGACGGTGAAGTTGTCGTTTTGGTCCTCCCCGTCGTTCCAGAACAACACGATGTCGTGTTCAAACGTCATCTGCGGAATCAAATGGGCCAATTCAACCAGCACGGCAGCACCCGAGGCTCCGTCGTTGGCGCCTGGAACGGGCAGGGTCCGATTGGATGCATTGGTATCGTGATCGGCGATGTTGCGTGAATCGTAATGAGCCGAAAGCACGAGTTGGGAGGCGTTGGGAGTGGTTGATGGCCACCGGGCCTCGAGATTGGTGAGGTTCATGCCGTGGCGGTGGTGAACCGTTTCGGTTACTTCGTATCCCATCGGCTCGAGAACAGAGGTGAGGTGCGCCCTGAAGGCTTCCGATGCGTCGGAACCGGGGAGTCGTGGGCCAAGCGAGACTTGCCATTGGACCGATTCGTTCGCCCTCGTTCCGTTGAACACCAAGTCGTCAACGGCATCGCACACCGTCGATTGGTTGGCGGGCCATACGGCTGGTTGAGTCGCATGCACCGTGGCGCCCATGAACGCTATCGAAATCAGGAGCATCGCCGACCAGCGCAGAACGGCGCCCCTCCTGCTTTGCAGATGATGCATGGTGACGCCTGCACCACGGACTCTTAAATACCTCCTTTCGCTTCGGAAAAATAGGAACTCGTGCAACGATTCCCAATGGTGATTTTTTTGTCGGAACGGCGTTCTAGTCTTGCGTTTTTCTTCATGGTCATGATGTTGCTTTCAAGCAGCACCCCCATGCTCCTCGCCGTGGGTGCAGAATCGGCCGATGACACCGATGGCACGCCCGCTTACAATGCCGGGGGCATCGTGATCGGGGATCTCGGTCAATTCGACCCCAGCACAGGAAGTGAGTATTTGTTTATTCATGAAGATGAGCCCGTGGTCTCGGCCACGCCGTTCATGCGCCAAGCATGGATTGACGCCGGCCGTCCTGGCGTTGATTCGATGGTCGTTGAACCGTCCATGGGTCGTTCGGCCGGGCGCGCTTGTACGCCGCATTCGGTGGGCGACACCCTGACCGTGAACACGGCCGGTGGCCAAATTTCGGCCTATGTCGCCAAGACAACCACCAGCGTGGCGTTTGTTGTTCAGAGCGGCAGGACGCTCACCTCAACCGTGCTCAACAACTTGGCCAGCACCTGGGATTCAACCATTTACCCAACCATGACCACCTATTACGGAAAGGACTACCAGGACGGGCGTGGCCTTGCCCCACCCGACGTTGACAACAATTGCCAAGTGCAGATCGTCATTTACGACATTGACGGGGCTTACAACACCGGTGGATACTTTGCCCCATCCTTTGCGAGTTCACGGGAAGCGGTGTTCGTCGATTTTGCAGACATCACGCTGAGTTGGGGGAAGTCCATTTTGGCCCACGAACTTGAACACCTTCTCCACAATGCGCTCGACCCGTACGAAAACCTCTGGATCGATGAAGGCAACGCTGACGTGGCCATTTACTTGTGCTTCGGCGCCGATTCCACGCTTCGCGGTCACGTGAACGCCTGGACAGGTTCGCCCGAACAATCGGTGCGCTGGTGGAACCAACGCATCGCCGATTACGGTGCTGGCTATCTGTTCACCATGTACCTCGCTGAGCATCTCGGCGGCGGCCCCGCCGTTCGCCAGCTCGTGCAGGATTCCGCTACTGGCGGACGGGGTGTAGAAAACCTCCTTCTTTCTCCTCAATCAGGCCAAGTCGGCCTGCTCGGTCGAACCATGAACGAAGCGTTTGCGAATTTCAGCATCGCCGTTACGTTGGACTCCGATCAAGGCATTTACGGCTACCCCAACCTCGATTTGAATCCGGTTTGTACCGGTGGGGCGTTCTGCCGTGCCCAAGCAACGGAATCCAACAGCGACTGGTCGGGGCCATGGTCCTCCACCGGCAACACCCTCGAAGGCTGGGGCATTCGTTCGTTCAAGTTCACTCCCGGAAGCGCCTCGCCCGCCCCCCTCACGCTGCGATTGACCGCCGATAAGAGCCAATTCGAAGGCGTGGTGGTGACCAAGGCGACCACCGACGGTTTGTGGTCGGTGACCGAACTTGATTTTGTGAACAACGTCGCCACAGGATTGGTGCCTGGATTCGGTAACCTCACTGACGAGGTCTGGGTCATCACGTGGTATGCCAGCACGGTGGCCGACTGCGATTACACCTCCTGCGGTCCCTCGTATCCCACGGGCGTTGTGGACATCGAAGCAGCCCGCATCACTTCGCCAGCCACGCTTTCCCTCAACAACACGGTTCTCTCCGACCGAGACGGTGACGGTCTGGAGGACACGGTCAACATCAATTATGGCGTTCTCTCCAATGCGTTCTTCGAAGATTTGGACGTTGAGATCAGCGTTCGTGACGCCAACGGACAGGTGATTGACACCATCACCGACCGAATTGCTGCGGGTGGCGGCGTTGATGCGCCGGGCGAGGTGTACTTCACCGCGCCACGTTCGGATCAGTATTCCTTTGCCATGGTCATGAAAGACATGTTGGGTGACGTGGTTGACACCTTGCAAACCTCACCACAGGTGCTCAACAACATGAAACCGGTCGCCAACGGAAGCGTGTCGCTGACCGAAGTTCAAACATGGGAGAACATTCGTTTCCTGGGCAACGGATTCGATGCCTGGGGCCTTTCCCTGGACAACAACAGTTTGCCATATCTCGATTCGCCAACCGCCTATGTTTGGGTGTTTGGCGACAACGGTTCATCCAATCTCAAATCGCCCATGCGTTCCTACACCGAGGTTGGAACCTTCAACGCCACGCTTCGCGTCCAAGATCAGGGCGGTTCATGGTCGGAAACGCAAGTCCATCCGATCAACGTCTCGGACGATTCGGCTCCTGTCCCCATCATCACGGTCAACAACGTGGTCATCGACCAAGAAATCACGCTCCTCACCGGACAACGCATTTTGTTCTCAGCCGGACGGACTGCGGATAACGTGCCGTTGGACAACCTCGTTTTCCAATGGGATTGGGGCGACGGGACGAGCAGTGGAGGTTTGGGCGGCTATGCTCAACAGCACGAATGGGACGATATTGACGGCGAAAACACCACCTTTAACCTCACCCTCACCGTCTCCGACGGCATCAATTCCGGCATCAAGACCATTCAAGTTCATGTCAACAATCGCATTCCGGTGCAGATTTACGCCGAGACGTTGACGACCATGACCTACACGACGCTCGTGATGCCCGATGTGTTCCGTGACGACGACGGCGAAATTCTCGCTTACGATTGGACGTTCACCGACGGGATTCGTTTGGGAACTGGAACCCCTCAGCGTGGGGATGATTTCTCTCAAGTTACGAGCACCTCAACCAATCCGTTGGTCGCATGGGACACGCCCGGTAACAAGACCGTCACGCTTCGGGTCACCGACGATGGTGGAAGTCAAGCAACGGCGGTTCTCAACGTCGTTGTTCTCAATCAGGTTCCCGTGGCCACGTATGATGTCCGGACACTGTCGGCCATGGGTTCAAGAGAAATTGATTTCCGAGAAGAGGACGGTGAAGTGGACACGGCCTACGTGTTTGACGGATTGGACAGCCGCGACCCCGATGGGCCTGTCGGTGACTCGAGCGACATCGAAGTTTGGAATTGGACGTTTTCCGACGGAACGTTTGGCGACCGTCCCCAAGTCACCCACAGTTTCGTGACGCCTGGCATACACACCGTGACGCTCGTGGTGACGGACAAAGACGGCGTCGAAAGCTTCCCTCGGACCATGACGGTACGCATCTCCAATCCACTGCCCATCATCAATGTCAGAATCTTGGACGGTTGGATCGAAGGCGAGCTCATCACCACTTCAACCGTGTTCCCGGAAGGCTCCCTTCCCGAAGCATGGTCCCATACCTTCAACGAGGACGGCGATGTTGTCACTGCACCGCATCGCCTGCTGTACTTTGATTCAGCCGGAACCCGCGATGGGGACCGTCAATTCGAAGGCAAATACGTGCCCTTTGAAGTCGAATCCCCCGACTGGAACGGCCTGGTCGAATACACTTGGGATTTCGGGGACGCCACGCCGCTTGACCACAGCGCCTCTCCATGGCACGCCTACGACCTCCCGGGCACTTACCTCGTCTCCCTTACGGTTCGAGATGGCTTTGGAACGGGGGACGTGACTCGCTCAACCTTCACCGTGGTGGTGGACCACCCACCGGTCGTGTCCGACATCTATGTTCCCGAGGACGTCTTTGCGGGTTCCTCTGCTTCATTTGATGCTGAATCCTCGGACATGGAGTCGGGCAGCACGATGGAAATCTACCGTGACCTTGACGTGGAGGACGGTTCCATCACGGAGCGCGATGAGCGAATCCTTACGGAACTGAGTATTCGGTGGGATTTTGACATTGACGTTGATGACGACGAAAACGGTAACCCACACGATGACTGGGTCCTTCCACTCGCCGGTTCATCAACACGGGCGATTCACACCTACGAGAAGACCGGCTATTACACGGTGCTGATCGAAGTTTGTGACGGGATGGGCCAATGCGCTTCGTTAACCGAAGACATTGAAGTCATCCCCGTGCCCGAAGGCCCGCCCTCGCTTTCGGACTTCAGTGCAGAGGAATGGAAGTCGTGGATTGCCGATGCCGGCTCGGAACTGGCCACCTTCGTCGCTCTCATCGTCGTTGCCCTGGTCTTGGGTTGGTTGGTCATGCGGGAACCAAGCCAGCTTGAAGAGGAGGCGAAGGAAGCCGCCGAAACCTACTCGGACATTGAACACGTCGAATCCCAGGGTGGCTTGCTGGGCATGGACCATCACCAACCGCCTCCAGCACCGAAAATTCTCTCCAAGGAAGAACGACGGAGCGACGATAGCGGGTACGTGCGTCCGCTTCGTCGAAGGTGAGGCAATCTCCTATAACCGCCGCAACTCCCGTGCAAGCGTGGGCAGCATGAGTTACCGCTTTTGGTTGCTGCTTGGCGTGTTGTTGGTTCCGATTTTGGGCAGCGCTTCCTTCTCAGCATCACCGGTTCAAGCAGCGGTGGCCTGCGAGGGTGAAGTGGTGCCTGCCGCCTGGAACGAAACGGTACAGCGGCACGCTTTGGTCCCGTTTTCGACCTGGGATTTCGAGTACATGTACGATTCGCGTCCCATGGAGGATCCCGATGAAGGTGAACCCCGTGATGACGGTTCATGGGACAAGACGCTCCATCCAGAGGAGCCGTGGATGTACAACCCCTCTTGGCCCCTTCCCGTTCTCGAACCCGTGCGGGAAGGGCATTTCGTCTCGATGCAAGTGGGTAACGACAGCGTTGGCGCGCTTCGCTTCAACCTTTCAAGCGCTCATCGGACCACCTTCTGCGTGACGCTTGCATCGGTGGATGGCAACGCCACTACACCCATTGAGGGTGATGTCTACCTCATGACCAGTTCACAGTACAATCGATACGAAGAGGTCTATCGTATGGTGCACGGTGGGTGGTGGTTCTGGGATGCCAGCTTCAGCGATGATGACGACAACGCGTTGAGCAACATTCCGCCCGAATGGCGCAGCTTTGATCCGACGGGATGGCAATCCTACCGGGACGTCCACCAATACGAACAACGTTCGGAGGTCACGTTCTCGGTGACGCTCGACGGCCCGGAGGTCTACAGTTCCTTTATCGGAAACGATGAGTGGCAAGACTTCTACCTCGTGATCGATGCTTGGGACAACACGCATGACAACGATGCAACTTCGCCCGGGACGGTCGTGGTGGCCGATGTCACGGTGTTAGCGGCCCAACGAACGACGGTGTTCCCTGTTTGGACCGTACCGCTGGTGCTGGTGGGTGGGTTTGCGGCGATGGTCATCGCCCCGTTTGTATTGAACAAACGGTACATGGATGCAGGACTTGGAAGTGCAGGTCATCAATCGGCTGCAACGGAGGGCGTTCCTTACCTTGAGCAAACGCCCAGGCCCTGACCTTGAGCAACTTGATTCGGTCGCCCTCAGTATTCCATGAGGGTCCAAGCGTTCTTGAGATCCTTCACGTTCACGAGGCCCTTGTTGGACAACTTGTGTTCGGAGCGGAGCGTGGCGTAGACCATCGCTTGACCCAACACGGGCGCGTGCAATCGGGTCCAGTCGCCACCGTTGCCGAGCCCCATCATGGCAAAAGCATGTTTTGAGTTTCGTAATTCGTAGCTGGCCTCAATGATTTGGAGGGCGTCTTGGTGGTCGTTAACGGTCCCGCAGAACTTGAAGATTTGACCCTCGGTAGCGTGCTCGTTGACCATGTTGACCAATTCTTCAGCACTGGGGGTCGTGGTGGTGTTGTGGATGGACGAAATGACGCTGACCTTGTTGGAGGCAGCCTGTTCAATCAGCGCCTTGCGTGCCTTGTCAGCGATGGAGATTTCGAGGTCGATGCTGTTGACGCCCGAGGCAATGGCTTTCTCGAGGATGGTTGTTCGTTCGTCTTCAGAGCCGGGGAAGAAGCCGCCCTCGGAGGTGGGGCGAACCGTGAAAATCACGGGAAGCGGGATGCTCTCTTTCAGGGATTGGATGGCTTCGTCGACGTCCACCTCGCCAAGATCACGGACGGGCCACTCGTCTTCGGGGGCCATGATGCGCTTGATCTCTCCCTCCTCGTCCTCAACTTCAACGGGTTCGGGTTTCTTGAGGTACAGTCGGTCAAACCGAACTTCAACAAATTCGGCGCCAGCGAGGTTGGCCCGAGCGGCTTCATCGGCCATGGCTTTGACGGTCGTTCCATCAAGCGACACGCAAACTTTCGGTCCAGTCATGCCTCGCCCACCTGCCCTCTCCTCTTAACGCTCACGCTTCGCCTCTTCGGCGCTGTGTTTGCGAAGGTCTTTCTCACCATGTTCTCGAGAAGGACGAAATTCAAGGCGTTCGTCAAGTCTGAAGTGCGGCGCAATCTCTCGTTTTTGAAGCGAATCCGGGGGTATGTTTATACCCTGTCGTGAGGTCTTTTTTTTGTAGGAGGGGCGGTGGTTAACGAACGCTCGATTTGAGACGCAGTTCGCCGATTTCCGCCGCCCACTCTCCGATTTTTGGTGATGACATGTCCGATGATTACGGCGCTGGTAGCATTCAAGTTCTCGAAGGCCTCGAAGCCGTCCGAAAACGGCCGGGCATGTACTTGGGCGACCCTCACGATGGCTCAGCCCTCCACCATTGCATCTGGGAAGTGGTGGACAACTCGGTCGATGAGCACCTTGCAGGTCACAACGACGTGGTGGAAGTCACTCTCCACCCTGACCGTTCGCTTTCCGTCAGGGATTATGGTCGAGGGATACCGGTGGATACGCACCAAGAATTTGGCATCTCGGCCGCTGAAGTCATCATGACCAAACTCCACGCTGGTGGTAAGTTTGACAACAGTTCCTACAAGGTCAGTGGTGGACTGCACGGCGTCGGTGTTTCGGCCGTCAACGCCGTATCGGAATGGATGGATGTTGAAATCCACCGTGGCGGAGCGATTTACAAGCAACGTTTTGAAGCGGGTGTTCGGGCCACGGACCTGGTCAAAACGGGGTCGTGTGACGACACCGGGACCCTCATCACGTTCAAGCCCGACACCACGATTTTTACCAACATTCTCGAATTCGATTTCGATCAAATCGACAGCCGTTTGAAGGAAACCTCGTTCCTGAACGCTGGCTTGAAAATCATCATCAACGACGAACGAAGCGACGAACACCACACGGTGGAGCATCATTACGAAGGCGGGATTTCCGAGTTTGTGAAGCAAATCAACGCTCGTCGGGAAACCCTTCATGAAGAACCCATTCTCATCCAAGGTGAGAAAGAGATTGAGAAGGGTCCGGTGACGGTTGAGTTGGCCTTGCAGTGGTCGGATGCGTTCAGCGAGAACATCTATTGCTACACCAACATCATACGCAACAAGGACGGGGGCACTCACCTTTCGGGATTACGCACGGCGCTGACCAGCAGCATCAACGGGTACGCCAAGAAGAAAAATCTCCTGAAAAACGACGGCCTCTCGGGAGACGATGTTCGCGAAGGCCTGACCGCCATCGTGAGCGTGAAGCATCCCGACCCCTCGTTTTCCTCGCAGACCAAGGACAAACTGGTCAGCAGCGAAGTTTCGGGCATCGTGCAAACCGTTGTTTACGAGAAATTGAATGAATTTTTCGAAGAAAATCCCGGGGTTGGAAAGCAGATCGTCGACAAAGCCGTCCTCGCCTCAAAGGCCCGGGAAGCCGCCCGAAAGGCGCGTGATTTGACGCGCCGTAAAGGCGTCTTGGAAGGCGGAGGCCTCCCTGGAAAGCTGGCGGATTGCCAATCCCGCGACCCCAGCGAGTGCGAGATATACCTCGTTGAAGGAGATTCAGCAGGCGGCTCCGCCAAAACCGGGCGTGACCGACGCACACAAGCCATCCTCCCCCTCCGTGGGAAGATCTTGAACGTCGAACGGCAAATGCATAACGTTGCGAAAGTGTTCCAGAACCAAGAGATTCAGACCATGATTCGGGCCTTTGGCGCTGGCGTTGGGAACAATGCCGATGACGAGGGGTCCTTCAACACCGAAAAACTCCGTTACAGCAAACTCATCATCATGACCGACGCTGACGTCGACGGCGCCCACATTCGGACCTTGATGCTCACCTTCCTCTGGCGATTCATGCGGCCGGCGATTGAGGGTGGCCATGTTTACATCGCCCAGCCTCCGTTGTATCAACTCAGCAAAGGAAAGGTCAACCGCTACGCCTTCAGCGATGAAGAGCGAGACACCATCATCGAGGAGTTGCGCGGGGAAAACGAAGGGGCAAAAATCGGTGTGCAGCGTTACAAAGGGTTGGGCGAGATGAACCCTGAGCAACTTTGGGAGACCACCATGAATCCCGAAACCCGAACGATGCTCAAAGTGACCGTTCGAGAAGCCGAAGAAACCAATCGCATGTTCGAGACACTGATGGGTGAAGATGTCCCCGAACGGAGGGCCTTCATCGAACGCCACGCCAAGGAGGTGACCAACCTTGACATCTGAGGAGGAGAACAACGACGAGCAAACCCCGGCAACGGGCGAGACCATTCTCAACCATTCACTCAACACCGAGATGAAAAATTCCTACATCAATTACGCCATGTCCGTCATCATCGGCCGGGCGTTGCCCGATGCCCGTGACGGGCTCAAACCCGTTCATCGGCGTGTGCTTTACGGCATGTTCGAAGGTGGCCACACGGCGGATAAAAAATTCAGCAAATCGGCTCGCTCCGTCGGTGAAGTGATGGGGAAATACCACCCTCACGGCGACCAATCCATCTACGACACCATGGTCCGCATGGCGCAGGAGTTCTCCCTTCGATACCCGCTTGTTGATGGGCAAGGCAACTTCGGTTCAATCGACGGCGACCCACCAGCCGCTATGCGATACACGGAAAGCCGGTTGGATCGCATTTCTAAGCACATGTTGGATGACATCAACAAGAACACCGTTGATTTCCAACCCAACTTTGACGATTCAGAGCAAGAGCCAACCGTTTTGCCCGCCCGACTACCGAACTTGTTGCTCAACGGCAGCGACGGCATCGCCGTCGGTATGGCGACTCGAATCCCACCGCACAACTTGACCGAGGTCGCCGGGGCCGTGAACCTCCACGTGGATCGAATCCTTGAAACGGGCGAGTTGGGCAAGCCCAACATCTCTATAGACGAATACATGCAACATATCCAGGGCCCCGATTTCCCAACTGGGGCGAGCATCCACGGCATCGATGGAATTGCCGATATGTACGCAACGGGCAAGGGGCGATTCCATGTCCGTGCGAAGTGCGAAGTGATGGACGACGAGAAGGGAAAGCGAATCGTCGTTCACGAAATCCCCTACCAGGTCAAGAAGGCTGACATGCTCGTTCAAATCGCCGAGATGGTCAACAAGGAAGTCATCGTTGGTATTCGAGACATCCGAGATGAATCCTCAAAGGAAGGGATTCGGGTGGTCATTGAAGTCAAAAACAACGCTGATCCACACGCCGTGTTGAATCAATTGTTCAAATCAAGCCGATTGCAAGAATCGTACTCGGCCAACATGATGGGGATTCTCGATGGCCGTCCGGTCTTGCTTAATCTTTCGACCATGCTTCATACGTACGTTTCCCACCGTGAAGCCGTCATTGAACGGCGAGCGGTGTTCGATTTGGAGAAAGCCCAAGCCCGGGCTCACATTCTCGAAGGTCTCGTGAAAGCCCAAGATCGGATCGATGATGTCGTTGCGGTTGGGAAAGCAAGTTCCAGCCGTGAACAGTTTGAGGCCGTGCTTCGCGGTGATGAAATCATGGCGGGCATTGCTGCGTTTGATTTCAGCGAGGCGCAAGCCAAAGCCATTGCCGAGCGACGACTTTACCAGCTGAGCCGGTTGGACGTGACGAAGGTCCAAGACGAGTATCACGAACTCAAGTTGGTGATTGCCGACCTTGAGGACATCCTGGGTTCTCGGCCGCGTCGCCTTCACATTCTCAAGGACGAATTGGCCGAACTGGTTGACCGGCACGGCGATGAACGCCGTTCTTTCATCGACCCCATGCCGTTGTCCATGGACCGAGAGGACCTCATCCAAGAGCGAGCCATCGTTATCACGCTGAGTGAAGACAACTACATTCGTCACACGCCGGTTGAAACGTTCCGCACCCAAAATCGCGGAGGACGGGGGCTCAAGGGCGTGACCACCAAGAGCGAGGACACGCCCCAACTCATCACCACGTGTTTCAGCAAAGACCGATTGTTGATCTTCACCGATCAAGGTCGGGTTTACGGTTTGAAAGCGTGGGAGACCCCGTTGGGAAGTCGCCAATCTCGGGGGAGTCACATCCGCAACTTGCTCGACAGTTTGCGCGAGGACGAAAACATCGTGAGCATTTTGCCCATTTCTCGTGAACTCCTGGAGGAGCCCGACCAGCATTACTTGATGTTCGCCACGAAACTTGGCCTCATCAAGAAAACCGCACTCTCCGAGTACGTTCGAATCAATCGAAACGGCAAGTACGCTTTGCGATTCAAGATTCAAGGCGATTCCTTGGTGAACGTGCGCTCAGCCACGAACGACCACAACATTGTGATGATTTCCACCACGGGTTATGCCTGCCGCTTCAGTTGCAGCGACATCCGCGCCTCTGGTCGTGTTTCGGGTGGCGTCTACGGCATCAAGGTCGCCGATCGAAAGGGTTCTGGCGGCGGTCTTGTGGCGGGCATGGTCGCCATGCTCAGTCCCGATGAACACATCTTAACCATCTCGAAGTACGGCATGGCCAAGCGTAGCGTGCTCGGTTCGGGGGATCGTCTTCCCGACACGGACAGCGAGGGCAACGTCAAAACCGACGAAAACGGAGAGACCAAGTTCACCACGGATGGCTACCGAATCACCCGTCCGGGTGCCAAAGGCGTTCGCACGATGAAATTGGATGAGGAGCACCACGACTCCATCATCAGCGTTCGAACGATTCCGGACCTCAACGACCACCTGTTCCTTTTGACCAAGTCGGGAATGATGATTCGAATCCGTGTTGACCAAACCAAGGAGACGACCGGGAAAGCCACCCGAGGCACCCGTGTCATGGAACTACGAGACAAAGAAAAAGGCGGTTTCGTCGATGAACTCATCTTCTCGTCTCGCGTTTCGGCATCGCTCCTTGACGATGAGGATGCGGAGACGTCTGAAGCCCCCACGAGCGAAGAAGAGTGAGCGCCGTTCTTGGCCGATGGCATCGGCGGTTCAGGTCGCCAAAGCGACGCATTCAAACGGGAAGGGATGTTCTCAACGCCTGCGGGGGCAACTCGCTGCCGCGGTGAGATTGATGGATGAGCGTTCGCTGATTTACGATTGGAACACGGTAGACTACGACATCAAGCGGGATGCATCCAATCATCCCCACGGTGTTTGGTTCGATGATGAAACCCTTCGAGACGGATTGCAAAGCCCAAGCGCTCGAAACCCGACCATTGAACAAAAAATTGAATTGCTCGGCTACATGGAACGACTTGGTTTGCAAAAAGTCGACCTTGGTTTGCCCGGGGCAGGACCGTTCCACCGCGAACACATCGATGCCATGCTCACCCACATCAAAGAGAACGATTTCTCAATTCGTCCCGGCGCCGCCGTGCGAACGCTCATGGGGGACATTGAGCCCCTGGTTGAGATGCAGGCCAAGCACGAATTGGAAATCCAAGCCTCGGCGTTTTTGGGCACCAGTCCCATTCGCCAATACACCGAAGGCTGGACGATGGAGAAGTTGGTCACCACCATGGAGGCGGCCGTCTCCTACGCTGTTGAGAACGATGTCCCCGTGATGTTCGTCACCGAGGACACAACCCGCTCCAACCCCGACGACGTGAAGATGATCTATCAGCGAGCCATGGAACTCGGTGTTCGTCGACTCTGCGTGTGTGACACCTGCGGTCATGTGACGCCCAACGGGGTGAAGAAGTTGCTCAATTTTATCGACGAGGAAGTCATCAAGGACGCTGGTTACCAGCGCCGAGACATCGAAGTCAATTGGCACGGTCATCAGGACCGAGGTCTGGGTGTAGCCAACAACATCGCTGCGGTTGAAGCCGGAGCTGATGTGATTCACGGTACCGCTCTCGGCGTTGGCGAGCGAGCCGGAAACGCCCCTCTCGACCAAACCCTCGTGAACCTGAAACTGATGGGTGTCATTGACAACGACCTCACCTTGCTCGATACCTACATGCAAAAAGCCAACGAATACATTGAGGTCCCGCTGCCACGCAACTACCCGGTGTTTGGTGAAGATGCCTTTGAAACGGGGACGGGCGTGCACGCCTCGGCCGTCATCAAGGCCATGAGGAAGGGTGACGACTGGCTCGCCGACCGCGTGTATTCTGGCGTGCCAGCCGGCGATTTCGGATTGAAACAGGTGATTCGTATCGGCCACATGTCCGGTCGTTCCAACATCGTTTGGTGGCTCGAGCAAAACGGCATTGAGGCGACCGATGACCTCGTTGCCCACCTTTTCGAGGTGGCGAAGGGCCAAAAGCGGAACATGTTGGACAGCGAAATTCACGCAGCGGTAGCGGCGTTCACGTCGGCCTGATCAAGCGGCCTCTTCTTCCTCGAAATCCTTCTCGTTGGTGATTTTCGAGTCCACCCATTCCGAGTCAACGTCTTCTCCACTCCACGCTCCGGCGAGGGAAATCTCGTTAATTTCGTGTTCTTCTCGCCAAACTCGTTCTTCCAAGCTGCCGTTGACGATCAAGTGCCCGTTGGCGTCAATTTGTTCTTCAAGCAAGGCAAAGTGTTTCGAAATTGGGAGGAAGTGACCAACGGGCATCCCAGCGGCCGTGAACGGGTTGGTGGCCGCTCCGATGATCAATCCGTCTTCAGGGGCCACGATGTCCACCGTCATGCCGGGGGTTGCTGGGTCGGAAATGGTCGCTACGACTTCACCCTCCCGCATGACGCTGCCCGCGGAAACAAACATATCCAGCAAACCACCTTCAGCGGCCCGTAGCCATGTTGAGCCGCTGGCCATGATGCGGAATTTTGGACGTTGCGGGTTCCCTGGGATCATGCGCATGGAACGCAACGAATTGAGGATGCCGTGAACGGCAACCTTCACGGATTGGTCGCCGAGGAAATCGGCCCCACCGCCTTCGTAAGTGATAACGGGGATGTCGGCAGCGTTCGCCGTTCTGCGAAGCGTGCCTTTTGGTGGGATGGAATCCAGTAGGATTTCAATGCCAAAGGACTTGGCGAGTAAGTAGGAACTTGTATGGGAGAGGTCCACACGAACTTGGGGCATGTTTGTTCGACCTTTGGCCGCGCTGTGAAGGTCGATGATGGCGTCGCTATCGGTGACCAAATAGTTCCAAATCTGGTCCGCGACCCGCTTGGTCGTGGAACCCCCGGGGTCTCCTGGGAATTGCCGATTGAGGTCCCTACCGTCCGGGAAATACCGTGACTTCATTCGGTAGCCGGGAAGGTTCACCACTGGGACAATTCGAAGCGTTCCCGCCAAGGTGGCGGGATCAAGCGGCTTCCCGCTGTCGGTAAACGCGTTACTGAGAAGATGCGTGCACGCCGAAGGGCCGGTCAATTCGTCGCCGTGAATGCCCCCTAGAACGGTGATGCAGGGTCCGGGCCGCCCTCCATGAATGACGGTCACGGGAACGGGCCACCGATCGCCGAGATTCACGTCCAAGAGCGGCAAATGGATGGTGCGCAAGGTGCCGGGTTTGATGCGCTTGCGATAGAACCGAATGTCGGGCCATTCGGACGTACGGTCCCATTCGGGGCGGTCTTCCGGTTGATGGGCCTTCATGGCCTCCTCGATTGCAATGCGTCGTCGTTTTGGCAGTTCATGGGCGACGCGAACTTTGCGAACGGACTTCTTCCGTTGCTCGCCCATGGTTTCTGCAGGCTTCGCCCTGTCATCAACACTCCGCTGTTCTCAGGTGGTAAGAACCATGAAGCGTCGCTTGCCTTGAAGGGCCATGACGGAACCAGGCGTGCAACGTGTCTACGCACCCAATTCGATTTGCTTTGGCTGTGGTCCTGCCAACGAACACGGATTGCGCATTGATTCGCATCGCACCGATGAAGGCTTGGTGATGGAATTTCAGCCCGAGCCTCATCACCAAGCCTTCCCCGGAATGGTGAACGGCGGCATCATTGGGACGTTGCTTGATTGTCACGGCAATTGGGCTGCGGCCGTGGCGCTGATGGACGCCCTTGGGCTGGATGAACCCCCGTGCACGGTCACCGCCAACTACGAGATTAAACTCCGTCGACCAACGCCGGCCGATGAACGATTAACGGTCAAAGCGACCGTGAGCGAGCTTCTTGATGACCGTGCAACGGTTTTGTTGGTTCTTGAGGCCGCGGGAAAGGTTTGTGCGACGGGGAGCGGTCTTTTTGTCGCCGTCAAGGAAGGGCATCCAGCCTTCCATCGCTGGTCGTGAGGTCTCGGTATGGTTCGGCCAACGCCCGTTCAATCGGCGGGGCTTGACCGCCTTCGTGAACGGGTCTTGCTCACGATGCAGGGCATGACGGTGCTGGGTGACGTTGATCGTTCATCCTTGCGCTTGATTCCGTTGGGGTTGTTGCGAAAAAGCGCCACGCAGCGGCACGGCGTCACCCGATGGATTCGTCATCCTTCGGGGAAATTGAGCGTGGAAACGGTCGACCTCCACCCTCGCCTGTTGGACGATGAATGGAGCGATTATGCCGCTTTCGTTCTCTTTCATGAATATCTCCATGCGCTTGGTTGGCGGGCACACGACCGAACCTTTCGGACCTTGGAAGCGACGTGGCCGGACACCCAGGCCTCCCTTCGAGGGCCGGATTTTACACGCCGCATGCGGGAAGGAAAAGCCACGTGGTATTGGCGATGCCCTTCGTGCGAACACGACTACCCCCGCCAGCGAAAAGCAGGGGGTCAATACCTTTGTCGAACGTGTCGTCATGTGTTGCAGGACGTGCCAGCCGAGGACGCCCAATGAAATAGGAGAGGGCCGTGGTAAGCATGTTCAGCATGCAACGCTCGTTCGTTCGTTGGTGGTGCCTCACGGCGACCTTGCTGCTCAGCATCGTCTTGCCCTTGGGTGCCTCGTTGGCAACGGCCGGATTAACCGCCGTTGATGGAGGCGGCGAGTTGTTTCTCTCGTGTCGTGAAGACAACGATTGCGTCCTGACGCCGACTCCGGTGGGGGAAGAAGCCGTCTCTGGACAGACCACGGCCACCGCGTTTCAACCTGAAACCCTGACCTTTGAGTTCCAAGCCGACCCCCCTCAACAACACGTTGCGTTGTTGCCCGACCTGCTTCGCGAGCTCGAAATTGATTTTCGTCATCAAACCGAAGCCGGCAGTTGGTTCAGGCCTGCGTTGGAGGTCCGGTTGGTCCTCGGTGAGAACGTGAACGAATGGGCGTTTGAGGCTCGAAACGTTCCTGATTTTTCCAGTTCAACGTACGTCCTCGAGAACGAAGCGTTGGACCTTGCCCGTGGGCGCGTCCTCTGGTCCGGTGAACCCATTCGATTGCTCCTCACCGTCACGCTTGACCGACCCGGTTCATGGGCCTTGAACATGCGTGGTGCTTCGGCACTTCAACTCGATATCGAGTGGTCGTTGGACCCTGAAAGCGTGAACAGCGACGAGCCGACTTCCACGACCCAACCAATGGACACGGCGTTTGAGGACCTGCATCGAGGAGCGTTGGTTGGCGCCGACCACGACTGTTGGGCGTTCGAGGTGGAGACGCATGAAGTTTTGCGGTTGCTCGTTGAGTGGGAACAGGTGCCCATCGAGATTGAGCAACCGCACGGTGTTCCGGATTTGATCACGGCCGCAGGACGTCGTGCGCCTGTGCCGGAGGTGCTGGTCGATGACGATGGGGATTCGGTGAAGATGACGTATCGCTGGCGAGCGCTTTCCACCGGTGACTACACGATGTGTTTGCACGGTTCGCCTGAGAAAATCCAACCCTATGTTTGGTCAGGCGTATTTGGCTACGAGAGTTTTGGTCCCACCGACCCGACCGGCTTTGACACCACGAGTTACTATCCGCAAGGCGCTGCCATCCTTGGCAACATCGATGACCCTTACACCCTTCACGGCCAAGGCGTGGCCTTGTTGGTGCTTTCGTTTGCGTTGCTCGGTGTGTTTGGGCTGATGGCGATGAGGCAAACGACTTCCTACGGTTTGCGGTTTGGTATGTTTGTCCCAGGGGTCGTGTTGTTGTTGCTTGGAGGGGTTTTGCATCCCCTGTGGGCCATGGCCGATGAGGTCCAGCAGGAAGATGAAATCACCCTTGATGAGCTCATTGAGATGCGATTGCAGCAGTTGTGGGATGTCTCGGCCGATGGCGTGCCAGAACAGACCCTGTCCACTCACACGGGGGCGACCTGGGGCATGTTGGACGGTGAATCGTTGAAGTTGAAGTTGACCGTTGAGCAAGCCGTTCCCCTATCCGACGGTCGGTGGCAACTGATCGTTCCCGAACTCGAAGCCTTGCGTCTTGATTCCGTCATCTTTGGTCAGGTGGCGAAAGGTCAAACCCAAGGCACTCAAGACGGCATGTTGGAGAGTCAAACCGTTCGATTTGTCCTCCTTGCCGGTCGTTCGCTTCTGCTTGACTTGTTGATGCTTGAAGCGTTGCTGGTGGTGGAAGAATTGCCGGAATCATCGGTGTTCCACATCGAGGCGACCATGGTTCAAACCCAAGCTTCAGGCTCCATTGCTGCTCCTGCATGGAGCACACGACCGTCCGCCATCCCTGCGAACGAATGGGTGCGCCTTCAAGCCTCCCTCTTTCCCGAGCGCATCTCCATCAGCCTTTGCGATTGCGATTTGGACCTCTTGGACGTGACCTTTTTGCCATCAAACGGTTTTGATGAGGCCGATGTTCCTCGAGGTGATTGGGGATTGCGAAACGCCGTTGGTTTGTTGCCCTACGGTTCGGTGATGATGTGGACTGGACTCTTGCTGGGTGTGGTCGCCACCTCACTGGAGGTTCAACGGAATGTCCGGGCTCAACAATTGGCAGCGAGGTACATTCCTCGCACCGAGCGATGGAAGTGAATTCACTGGTCGCCTTGTTTCTTCAACTCAGAGGACACGGCCGCTGAGATTTGTTCATCGGTCATGTTGGCCGCTTTGGCGGCTTCATCAATCGATTTCGCTTCTTCGTCCGTGATTTGACCGTCGGAGGCGGCGGATTTGATGGCCGCTTCCACGTTCATCTTGGCGGCTTCGCTGTCTGTGATTCCCAACGCTTGTTGGAAGGATTTGAGTTCTTTCAGTTCATCTTCGGTGATGACCCCGTCCTCCCAGGCCGATTGGTAGGCGTGGAGCAAAAAGTCGCTGTACGCCTCTTGGTTCAAGAGGACATCTCGAATCAGCCCGGTATCAACTCCACCACCCTCGGTCATGTCAAGCAATGCAATCGAGCGGCGAATTTCTTTGACGGCCATGTCCTTCAGCCCGTGTCCAGCCCAAACGGCTCCGGCGGCAACGACGGCCGCAGAAAACCATCGCATGACGTTGGCATCGACCAATTCGCCGGGCTCGACCAGATGGAACACGCCAAGGACCACCATGGCTGCTCCGCACATGACTTCGACCCAGTCGTTCAAATCGGGTTCGTCGTCAAAGACGGAAAGGCGTTCTTCCACCAGGGACTCCATGTCGTCGCTCATGCACCAACCATCCCACGATGGGACTTAGGGATGTCGGCTTGGAAATTTCTCCGTTGTCCTTTTGAACCGCTGCCCGAGATGATGGTCTATGGAGGGTCTTGAGCGAGATGTTTCTCGTCTCGACCTCCCCGATGCCCTCAAGCGTTTCCTTGTTGATTCGTGGGGCATCAACACGTTGCACCCTCCACAAGCACAGGCCCTGCCAGCGCTCTTGATCGGCAAAAACACCTTGGTCGCCATCCCTACAGCATCAGGAAAGTCACTTCTTGCTTACATGGCCATGGTGAAGCGCTTGAGTGAAGGTCATGCCCGCTCGAAGGCCATTTACATCGTACCGCTCAAAGCGCTGGCGATGGAGAAATACGAGGAATTGAGCGAATTGGGTCGTGCCCTGAACCTCTCCGTCGGCTTGGGCATCGGCGATGCAACCTCGGAAGCAAAGAACATCAAGGAGTGCAACATCTTGGTCTGCACCTCTGAGAAGTTGGACTCGCTGCTTCGGCACAACGCCGAAATGGTGGCGGATGTTTGCTGCGTGATCGCCGATGAATTCCATCTCATGAACGATGGCACCCGTGGTCCCACGTTGGAAATCAACCTCACTCGGCTTCGCCACATCAAGCCTGATGCTCAACTGGTTGCGCTTTCGGCAACGGTGGGCAATGCTTCGGCACTGGCCGAATGGTTGGGGGCCGAACTCGTGGTCTCCGAGTGGCGCCCCGTGGCGTTGGAATACGCCACGTTTCACGATTTTCATGTTGAACCTCGAAAAATTCAATCCCCCGGGGAAGGGGGGGCATCAAACCTCCTCAGCCCACCTCGTCACCTCGATGGGCTCAAGAGTCACCCGGTTTGGAGCGTGGTCAGCGATGGGATGGACCAAAGCAGTCAGGTGCTGATGTTCGTCGGAACACGGCGTAGTGCCCAATCCGAAGCGAATAACCTCGCAAAACGGGTCAAAAAGCGCCTCGAAAAAGAGGAGCCCGAACGATATGCTGCGTTGCAGGAACTGGCTCAAACCCTTTCGGGAAGGAGCCAGTCCAATCTTGCAGACCAACTGGCGAGTTGCCTCGCAGGCGGTGTCGGCTTCCATCATGCGGGATTGACTCACGCGCAACGAAAGGAGGTTGAATCCGCCTTCAAGACGGGTCTATTGGTCGCTTTGACCGCCACTCCCACGCTTGCAGCGGGGGTGAACTTGCCCGCTCGACGGGTGCTGGTTCGAGACCTCAAACGCTGGGATGACGGCATGAGTCGGCCGCTGCCCGTCATGGAAGTACGCCAAATGCTCGGGCGCGCCGGCCGGCCGAAATACGATGACCGAGGGGAAGCATGGGTCTATTGCAAAGGCACCGACGGCTGGGAAGTCGCTGATGCGGTGGCTGACCGATACTTCTTCGGACCCGTGGAAGACGTGACCTCAAAATTAGCTTCCGAGCCTGCATTGCGGATGCACTTGCTCGCCAGCATCGCCACCGGAGGTTTGGTTCACCGGGGGGACATTGAACACTTTTTTTCATCCACGTTCCTTGGAGCCACGCTCCCCCCCTCTCAACTCAAGGAACGCCTCTCAACCATGTTGACTTGGTTGGTTGAAGAGCGGTTCATCCGTCGGTGCGGTACCGATGAACACTACACGCCTCGAAGCGGATTGATGAAAAATGATGTTGATGAAGCTTGGGACGACTCGGTCCCAGTATGGGCCTCCAGCGCCATCGAGACCTCCGGCGTGGTCTGGGGTCCCGAACCCTCCTCCAACCCACCCGCTCATCGAGCCTCGTCCCACGGGCGCCCAACCTTCGGCTTCGCCTCCGCCTTGGACCTCACTCAGGGGGTCACGCCCGTCATGCGGGAGATAGAAGATGGCCCGAACATGCGCTACGAAGCCACGGCCATGGGCGAACGGGTGACCCAACTCTACCTCGACCCTCTCTCAGCCTCGATCTTGCGAACAGGTTTGCGGCGAGCCGTGCGACGCATGGTTCGAATGGACGCCCCGGTTACGGATTTTGGCCTGCTTCACTTGGCCGTTACCACCCCTGATTTTTCTTCGCTGTGGGCTAAATCCTCGGACCTTGAAATGAATTCACCCACCTGGCTCAAAGCCAATGCCGTAGAAGGGGAATGCTTGGTTGAACCCGGCTATGCAGAGGCCATGCTCAGCGATGTGAAGAGTGCCTGGATGATCGAGGAATGGACGGAAGAAACGACGCTTCGACAACTTGAAGCCGATTTGGACGTTCTTCCCGGTGATGTCCACCATCGCGTGGACTTGATGGGATGGTTGTTGGCTGGGAGCCAACACATCGTGTTGACCGACGATGTCTTTGCTGACGAACACTTGCCCTTGGTCTCCCAACTCGTCCAACAAATCAGCGTCCTCCAGCAACGCGTTCGTCACGGCTGCAAGTCTGATTTGCTCCAACTGGTCAACATTCGCCATGTTGGCAGGCAGCGAGCTCGGGAGTTGGCGTCGTTGGGCTTGCGAACCCCCGCTGACGTGATGCACATGCCCGCTGCCGTGCGAAACAGGCTCCTTGCGAAACGTGGATGGGGGCCGTTGTTGTTGGATAAAATCAACCATGAAATCGAACGTGTCCTGCGGAAAAAAGGACACGAAGCGACGGTGGAACCCGTCCCAAGGGACGACGATGCACCGTTGGAGGGGGAACGAGCAGACCACCTTTGAAAAACCACCATCGTCTCGCCCGTCCATGGCACCAACCCGCTTTCCGCATGCGTTTGTGTCGTTCGGCTCGGCCGGCGATCCATCGCCCGTTGACGCCTTTCTGAAACAACGTCCCGATGCACGTTGGGTGTTGCTTGGTCAGCACGCCGTGCAATCCGAGATGCAATTGTGGACGGCTTGGGTCCAAGCCTCACGAAACGAATTGAGGTCGTCCATGGTCGCTCGGTCAATTGACGCTGAGTTTCTTCGTTACCTTGCGGGCACCCACCATATTTCAGAGGCGTTTTCACGTGCAGGCATTCAATCGGGGGACGAGGGGGCGTGGGTGGTCCATCTCCCGCAGGCCGATGGGGCCGCCAACGACCTGGGTCATCTCCAGCCGACCGCTCGTGAAGATGAGGCGTTCGATACAATGTTAAACGGGTTGGTGAATGACCTTCAATGGTCGCTTGAATCACGCACAAGCAAACCTTCTATAGAGGGCATGTCGCAGTTGGGCATCGATGTTGAGGGATGGGACGAAGCCCGGTTGAGCGATGCCTTGTTGGCTCATATCTTGATGGCTGACGACCAAAGTTCATCCCACCGATAAGGGGAGAGTTCAAAGGCTACCTGCACCTCCTTTCTTCCATGGTGATGGCGGCCAAGCAAGGCGGAGAGCACATGCCCTCCACAGGGCGGTACTTGGACCAAGAAAAAGTACGCAAGGCCCTCGATGCGGCCCAAGAATTTGGCGCACAATACGCTGAAGTCCGCGTGATGGCCATCACCGAGTCCACCGTAGCGATGCGGGACGGTGTTTTGGAACGAGCCATTCCCGGACAAGACCTTGGATTGACCCTGAGGATTCTGGCTGACGGTGCCTGGGGAGTGCATTCCACCACCGACCTTGCTTCGTTGCCCGACCAAATTGAATCCACCACCCGACTGGCCAAGGCCGTTGCCAAACGCCGTTCTGCTAAGGATTCGCCCATCGGTTTGGCCGATGTCCCGGTGATTCAAGACGAGCAGCACTGGCGTTCCGTCCTCGATGTCCGGCACACGGAACTCGACACAAAAATGGAGTTGATGAACGACCTGTATCGAGGTGCAAGCGGCCATGATGAGGTCGTTTCGGTGCGAACCGGTTGGAGCGATGAACACCTCCACACGGAACTCATGACCTCGGAAGGCATGGACCGCGTATGGTCCTTCCAACGGTCCTTGATTCACGGAATGGTGACGGCCCGGCGAGACGGTGAAGTCGTGTCATACCGAACCCGTCACGGTGGGCAAGGAGGCTTGGAAGTCATCCAAGCCTGCGACTTGGTCAACCTCGGTGAAGAAGCCCAGCGAGCTGCCATTCGCCTCCTTGCAGCGGAACGTGCCCCCTCGGGAAAAATGCCGTTGATCGCTGATCGTGACCTCACCGGCGTGTACATCCATGAAGCCCTCGGCCATCCATGCGAAGCGGATTTGGTCGCTGCGGGGGATTCCTGTCTCGACGGCAAACTTGGCCACCAAATTGGCAATGAAATCGTGACCGTGGTCGACGACCCCACCATGATGGGCGGCTACGGAGCCTATCCAGTGGACGATGAAGGGGTCAACACGAGGGAGAAGGTCCTCATCAAGAACGGCGTGCTGACCGAGTACCTCAACCATCGGGAGACCGCTCACCACTTTGACGTGGACCCCAACGGGGGCGCCCGTGCTCAAGACGGCTTGCACCACCCGCTGGTCCGAATGTCCAACACCATGATTCAAGGGGGTCATCATGCCGATATGGACGAATTGATGGAGGACATCGAATACGGCGTCTACGCTTGCGGTACTCGGGGAGGGCAGGTCGACACCGGTCGTGGGTCGTTCCAATTCGCCGCTCAAGAAGCCTGGCTCATCGAAAACGGTGAACTCACCCGGCCGCTGAAAGACGTGAGCGTGAGTGGTCTGACGCTTCAAATTTTGAAAAACGTGGACGGTCTCACCCGAGATGCCATGCTGGCCTCTCCCGGTTTCTGCGGAAAAGGGCAAACGGTCCCCGTTGGCGATGGTGGCCCCGTGATGCGAATTCGTGAAGCGTTGGTGGGATGAACATGCTCCCCGACGGCGCCGAAGATCGACTGTTGGCGAATGCCAAACTCCTCGCTGATGTTTGCCGGGCGAGCGGTGTGGACCAATGGGACCTGGTTGGTTTCCAATCCTATGGGCATGAACTCGACATTGAAGCCGGCAAAATCACCATGGCCGGTGGAGGTGGTGAAGGCGGCTTTGGGGTTCGCGTGGTTGATGGGGGAAGGTTTGGTTTTGCTCACCTTGTTGACGTCTCAGGGGCTGAGCGAGCCGTCCAACAAGCGGTGGCTATCGCCAAAAAGTCCCCTTCCGTGAACGGCTTTGAGTTGCCGTCCAATCAAGCCGCTGTGGACGTTCCGGGGCGCTTTGACCGCCACCTCCTCGATGTTCACCCCGAAGATATGCTTGAGCAGGCTGACGCCATCCTTTCCGAGGTGGCGAGTCTTGATTCGCGCGCCGTCGTCACGGGGGGAGGGGTGGGCCTGTCCGCCACCGCAGCCTGCTTCATGAACAGCGAAGGCATCCTTGCGTCAGGCATGACCACCTCCCACGGCGTGGGAGTTCAGGTGTCCATCGACGTTGACGGTGAGCTCACCAGTTCCTACCAAGGGGCGTCAAGCCGAACGAAATTGGAGACCGTTCCCGATTGCGTTGGAAGAGCCGTTCACTGGGCTCAAATCACCCAACAACCGATCGAGGTCCCAAGCGAACCGGTTGACACGCCCGTGTTGATGACGAGCGAAGGCTTCGCACCGTTGTTTTCCATGGTCGTCCCACCCGCCATGACGGGAGAGAAAATGGTGAGACATGAATCGTTTTGGTCCGAAAAGCTGGGCCAGCCGGTGATGAACGAGACGCTCTCGATCCTCGATGACGGCCTGCTTCCTGGCGGCATGTCCTCCGGCTCCCGTGATGCTGAAGGTGTTCCTCGTCGGCGGACCACGTTGGTCGAGCATGGACGCTTGGCCACCATGCTGTGGTCAACCCGCGATGCGGCCCAACAGGTGGCTGAAGGCCGGGTTGATGCCGCTGCTTCCACAGGTTCCGCCGTTGGTGGCGGCCACCAATCACCCCCTTCTACCGGTTGCACCGAATTGTTTCTCACGTCCACCCAAACAGCGGCTTCTTGGGATGGCCTGCT
Source organism: Candidatus Poseidonia sp. (assembly GCA_016779705.1). Lineage (GTDB taxonomy): Archaea > Thermoplasmatota > Poseidoniia > Poseidoniales > Poseidoniaceae > Poseidonia. The sequence goes on from JADHNB010000009.1 coordinate 24,327, forward strand.
CGAACGGATGGGGCATGGTTTCGTCGTGAACAGCGTGATGGGTGCACATACGGCCAATCCCAGCAGCGGCGACTTTTCGGTCACCACGAGTTCAATTTTGAAAGTTGAAGATGGAGAGGTCGTTGGTGCGCTCAAACAAGCCGGGCTTTCTGGTAACTTGGCCAAGGCCATGAACGGAGACGTTCACTTGGGCGACCATGTTCGTCGTCAGGGGTCCTACTCTTCGGGCAGCATGCATCTTCCTGATGTGTTGTTAACGGGCGGGCTACGAGTCAACCCCGCATAATGCCTCATCGAATCACACGGCATTCTTTATGACCCGTCGTCCGTAGTTGGGCTTCCCATGGAGGTCAAGGGAGTGTCCAATCTTAACCAACCCGCACGAAAGCCCGCCGCCTGTTCTCCGCACAGGCCACGAATTACAACGCCTGGCGGAGGTCGCTTGCATGGCTGAAGCGAAATACGCCGATTACGTTGAGGCCATTCTCAAGGAATGCCCCGACGCTGATGCGAACGAGGTTGCCGAAGCCTTTGCTAAGTACGAGGAGGAATTTTACATTCCTCCCCAAGATGCCATGCGTTCCGTCATGCGCCGATTCAAAAGCGGACCTTCACCCGGTGGAACCCGCTCGAGCGGGGGTTCGCAAGAGGCAAAAGCCACCAAGAAAGTGGCTTCGCTTTCCGAACTCAACGGTTCTGATCGGGATGTCGAGTTGGAAGTGGCCATCATCACGCACAATGTTCGTGACCAGGTTATCCGTGGCGAGGAAAAGCAAATCGCGTTCGGGATGCTTGAAGACAACCCTTGGGAGGAGAACGGTGAACGCATTCGCTGGGACTACAAAGACTGGGGGCCTCACGCCAACTTGGCCGCAGGGAGCATTGTCCGTTTGGAGGGCGCCAGCGTGAACGAATACAACGGAAAGATGTCGCTCAACATCAACCAATCAACGCGTGTGGTCGTGCTCAAGGAAGGCGTGGCGACCTTGCCCTCGTCCAACGACCCGCTGGACATTGCCGATATCCCCTCTGACGGTTACATCTGCGTGGTCGGGCGCGTCCTTGCAGCAAGGGGGGACCAAATTCACCGAAAAGACGGCTCGGGGTCCATCGATGTCGTCCGAGGGCGGCTTGCCGATGCAACGGGAACCATCGGATTCCTCTCGTGGGAGCCCTTTGATCACGAAATCGGTGCGTTGTTGAAAATCGACGGAGCTCAGGTCCGTAGTTTCCGCAACACGCCGGAGTTGAATTTTGGTCGGACGACCCGGATTGAGGTGTTCCACGATTCCAATTTTGCTGACTTGGAAACCTTGTCCACGCAAACCACCACGTCCATTTCCGGTTTTACCGACGGCGCTCGCGACGTCGACGCCGTGGTTCAAATCACGTCCCTCACGCAACGGACCTTTGAGCGAGACGGTGAGGAGAAATTCCTCTGGTCGGGCGAAATCGCCGACCCAACCGGGCGTTGTCGAATGAGCATCTGGGACGAGTTGCCTTTCGAGGCCAGCAGCCTCCCCGTGACGGTTCGCGTGAAGGGTGCTCGGGTGCGAGCATGGCAAGGCATTCCGGACATCACGGTTGACCGAACCGACCAACTTGAGGTCTTGGAAGCCCCCCCGTGGGACGAAGGGCTTGACCTTGCCAATCATTCGGTTGAGGTTTCCTTGGTTGAACTGGCTTCAGGAGCCAGCCGTGTTGGCATTGATACCTCCGGCATGGTCGTGAGTGTGCGCGACGATTCTGGCTTCATCATGCGCTGCACCACCTGTCGAAGGGTGTTGCGTGATGGGGCGTGTTACGACCACGGTGCAAACGAGGGCGAGGAAGACGTTCGGCTGCGTTTGGTCGTGGACGATGCAGGGGCGACCACCGCCGTTCTGGTCAACAAGGAAGCCTCGTTGGAAGCCTTGTCCCTTTCAGCCGCTGACCTGCAAGCCAAGGTGGAGGAACACGGTGATCTTGGATTCGTTCAGTGGGCGCGAGAGCAACTTTTGGGCCGCTCGGTTCGCGTTCGTGGTCGAACGATCGTCGACGAGCAAGGGGCGATGATCCTTGCCGAAGGCTTGGAAGTGGTTCAAAGCGATTCACAAATGCGGGCCAGTGAATTGCGAGCCCAGTGGGGGTGGTCGTGATGGAGCGCGCACGAATCGCTCGTCAGCCGGCGCATTTGCTCCTGGCCTCGGAATTTGGGAGTGCGACCTTGCATGAGAAAGGCTCGGGCGAATACGACCCTTCCTTCATCATCACCAAACTGGGGGCCAAAGTCAATCGGGTCGTGGCTGCAGGGTTGCTCGAACGGCTTGAACAACGGGAAACGTCCAACGGAGCAACCTTGTTCCAAGGTCAACTCCGCGACCCAACCGGTCTTCACTATTTCTCGGTGGGCGATTACAACTCCGAAATGATGCGGGAACTCTCGCACCAATGGGTTGAACGACTCGAAGACGGTGAACCGCTTTTGGTGATGATGACGGCCAAAACACGATGGTACCAAACCGACGAAGGCGCCGTCTACACCTCGCTTCGACCAGAAGAAGCGTGCGTTGTGTCCCGGGAAGTCTACGCCAATTGGCTGTTGGACGCTTGTGAAAGCACCATGCAGCGGATGAATGCGTACACGGCTTCAATGGAAGTTGAACCGACCGTGGACGCGTTCGCTCGAGCCGAACTCCCAAGCAGTCTCTTGGTAGCACGGAACCATTACGGTGAGGTCGATTTGGAACCGTTCAAACTCAACCTGATGCAAGCTCTCGACATCGCCGAAGGGCGACTTGAAGCGGCGACCACGCCGCCTCCGATGATGTCGTTGCCCGCTGAACCCGGAACCTCAAGCGAGGTCGGTACGGACGGGGCTGGGGAAAGCGATGTTGGTGACGAAATGGGCGGTTTCCTGGTTCAAGTGATTGGTCACCTTGACCAAGGCGAAGGCGTTGACTTTGATACCGTTCTCAAGAACGCCGTCGCCCGGGGTTATGTACGCGAGCTTGCTGAATCCGTGTTGGATGAGTTGTTGGAATCAGGCCAATTGGAAGAGCCTCGTTTTGGATGGTTCAAGTTGGCCGCTGCTGAATAAATCGGTCCAACACATTGAAGTCCCTCTCGTGCTGTGGGAGCCACAGGGGTAAGACACATGGCTGGAATGGATTTCTTCATCCGTCCCGCAACCGGGACATCGAGTTCGGATTGGGTTCGCATTCCAAACGCCGACATGAAAGTGCGGATGACACGCCGCCTCACCCGAACCGTGATTCGTGGTCAGGAAGGCGATGACCTTCACGATGAAGGCTCGGAGTCCACGCTTTACACGGTTCGAGGCGAACTGTCCTTGGATGAATACAAGCGCATCGTCTCCATGTTTCGAACCGGCCAGCCTTACATTCACGATCCCTTCGAGGAACGAGACGTCAAGGTCATCTTCGCCGTCATGGAATACGACAGTTCGAACGAATCGTTCCATTTTGAATTGCTTGAAGACGTCATTTGAGGTGAGTGAATGCGGAAGCTGGAGGAAAAGCGCGAACTCCTCTACGTGATTCGCACCATGGATGTTTTGATGTCCTCCGGTGTTGGTTTAGAGGCCGCCCTTCACACCATCGGCCGGGGAGGCTACGGCATCATTTCGGAAGATTTCTCGGCGATGATGAAGCGATTGCGGAAAGGCAATTCCAAAGGCCTTGACCGCGAGCTGAAGGACCTCATGAAGACCGCTGAATCCGCTGGGTACAAGCGCTTGTTGAACACGCTCTACACGAACGTTACGCAAAACACGGACTTGGTTGAAACGCTCAAAAAGCAAGGGACTCGGATGGAAGAGGAGCGCTCGGAAGAGGTGGAGAAGTACATCGAAGAACTTGGTGGTGTTCCTGAAACGCTGCTGTCAATTGGCATGATCGGGCCGATCATCCTCGCCATCGTCGGCCTGGTGCCTCAACTTATGTCGGGTGACCTTGGTGCGTTCATGTCCTTGCCCGATTCTGCCGTCATCAACAGCGTGGTGAACATGGGTCTCATCATGACGCTCGTCGGCATGGCGCTTATCGGGCTCAAGGCCCACACGAAGGACCCGGGGTTGTGATTCAATGATTTTTGGAATTCTTGAATCGTTTAACGACACGCCGATTCTGCTCTATCTTCTCGTGGTTGCGGTGGCCTGTGTCGGCGGAGGGATTCCTCCCATGCTTGAGCGTCGGCGTCGTCGCTCAATCGAGAACGAGTTGCCCACGTTCCTCGAATCGCTCTCCGATTCGGTCGGTGCGGGAAGAGGCTTGCAGGAGGCCATGAAGGAACAGTCCGAAGCCAGCGATTCTCCCCTCGCCATGTTGCTGCGAGAAACCCTTCAGGAAGGTCACGCCTCGTCCTTTGAAGCGAGTCTCTCGGCCTTTGCCGCCAAGACGCGTTCAAGTCAGGTCCAGCGGGTGATGATGCTCATTGAAACCGCCTTGCAACAAGATTCCTCCTTGCGTGACATCCTGTCGGATTTGAGTCGAGATTACGAGCGATTGAACGACCTCATGAATCGGCGTGAAGGCGAACTTCAAGGCCGTGGCATGCTCATCATCATCTTTGTAAGCGTTGGCTTACCTGTTTTGATTGCGTTCATCGTCGGGCTCTTTGCTCCCGCCAGCAAAGGGTTCCAAATCGCTTCGTTCAACCAGACCTTTTCTTTCTTCTTCGCCGCCGCCTCCGCCGTTGGTGTGAGCGTTTCGGGGCGAATGATGGGACGATTCAAGGACACCTTGTGGTGGCTTCCCTTGTGGATGGCCATTTCCATGGGGTTGTACCTTGGAGCCGTGAAAGCCGTTGGAGGTTAGACCATGTCGGAACAAATTTTGGAACAATACGGACGCGTGACCATTTACACCGAAGCCAACCACCCCTCGCCCATTTACCACGTGGAAGGCGAGATTCAGGTTAATCCCTACGGAGATCTTGCTGCCTTGTTTGAAGACGATGCGCTTGAAGAAGTGATGTACAACGGTGGAACGCAATGCGTGAAGGTGGCCCATCGAAGCCACGGAATGTGCCGAACCAACATCTGGATTGACGATGATTCTGGCCTTCAAATCGCCAAAAACATCGCTTCGTTCACCAACGTTCCCCTCGGCGACGGGCCGGGCATGGTTCCTATCTTTGACGGTCGCTTGCCCGATGGGTCCCGTGTGAACGGCACCATCCCCCCCGTATCGCCGGATGGCCCGACCCTCACGATTCGAAAATTCAAGGAAGACCCACTCACCATGATCGACTTGGTCAACTTCGGCACGGTGAATTCCCGCCTGGCAGCCATGATGTGGGTGTGGATTGAAGGCTTGGACAGCCGTCCCGCCAACTTCGTGATCGCCGGCGGAACCGGTTCGGGTAAAACCACCACGCTGAATTGTCTAGGCATGTACATCCCATGGTCTCGTCGCTTGCTGACGGTGGAAGACACCGCTGAATTGCAGGTCTATCACGACCACTGGCTTCGTATGGAAACTCGCCGTGAGCGGCCAGACGGCACCTCCGAGGTCGACATGAACGACTGCCTCAAATCCAGCTTGCGTATGCGTCCCGATCGAATCATCGTTGGTGAAGTCCGTGGCCCGGAGTGTGCCACGTTGTTGACCGCCATGAACACGGGTCACGACGGTTCGTTTGGCTCGTTGCACGCCAACACCGCCCAAGAAACGGTGACGCGAATGATCAACCCGCCCATGAGTGTCCCTCCCATCATGTTGAGCGGATTGGACCTCATCATCATCCAAGCGCGCTTGCACGTCAACGGAAAAACAGCTCGCAAAATCACGGAAGTGGCGGAGGTTGCGGGCATGGAGGGTGACAAGCCTCGTCTCAATGCAATTTGGAAATACAACGCCGCCACCGACCAAATCGAAGAGACGGGGATTCCCTCAAAATTGCGTGAGACGATTTGCAACGCCGCTGGGGTGACGCCTGATGTGTTCGAACGCCACGTGGCCCAACGCCAAGCCATCATTGAGGATCTGTGCTCACGCGGCATCTCCGATATTCAAACGGTGACTTCGGTCATTCAGAACTTCTACGCTCAACAGCACTGAGGGACGTTCAACCACGCAAGCGGTTGAGCAAGTCGTCAATTCGGTCAATTTCCCCGCGAACACGGTTAACGTTTTTCGAGGCGTCAAGCACGGATTCCGTCATCACGGTTTCCTCTTCCACGGTCTCGTCTGGCGTGGGCTTGAAGCTTGAAGCCAACGCTCTGAGTTCGGTCACGATGGCATCGACCTCGGTTTCGGAAACGAGCACGCCGGGGGCGATTCGTGGAATGTCCGCCGGCGAGAGGTAGCCGAGTTCTGCACCAAGCACCCCGGCACAGGCGAGGATTCGGGGGCGCAGGTTGGTGGTGTTGACCTCGTATCCTTTTGATTCCAGGAAGCGAATGACGAGGGCTTGCTCGGCTTCCTCAAAACCGTGTTCAGACGACTCGAGGACGGTTTGAACCAGTTCCTCAAAGGCGGCGAGGTTTCGCTCAAGCCGGTCGATGGTCACCTTTTCCCGCTCGTCCATGTGGACCGAGCCGCGGTGAAGGATGCGCAACATCCGCTGTCTCCGTTGGACCACAGGGTCGTGAAG
>JADHNB010000078.1 GCA_016779705.1 Candidatus Poseidonia sp.
AAGACTTCTCCTCGCCATCCCCCAAAATCCACTCTTTTTCCCCTTCAAGGAGGGGGTCGGAGGGGGAAATTCTGGGTTTTTGTTCGAAGCTCGCCTCTTGAATTTCTAAAACCGATGCACTGCGGGGCACTTCTTGAACATTGAACAGCAGCCAAGCCTTCTGACTTCTTGTTGATGTCGCATAACTCACATTATGCGACGCAACGGCGCACGCAAAATGACGGGATTATTCGAATTTGATGGACGCGAGTTCATCACCGTCAACATCGAAGAGGCCAACCAACGGTGGGCCGAGCAAAAGGGATTCGACGCCCCCGTCTTCGTTGTCAAGCTGTTCTTTGATTCGGTCCGAAATTTGTTTCCAGTGGTGACCGTCAACGTAGATGCTTTGGATCAACAACATCTCTGGATTATCAGCACCCTTGCCAAGCCAGGCGCCAAGGCAACCTTGTTGACGCCGCTTGAATTCTTGCCTCGCCAAAAGCATCCGTCTCAGCCGGGCATCACTCCCCTTCTTCGCGGAGCACACGATCGTTTCCAGTAACGGCATGAATATCATATCCTTTTCATTGCAATTATTGATATTATAAATTGTACTCAAATAGCAATTGATATTAAGTCAATGGGAGATGAATCGTCCTTCCAAAATGGTCGCACAAAACGGTGTCCCCGTCGGACGCAGGGTGACGGCTTCCCAGTTTGGCCCGTCCACGATGTTGAGATTGGCGACACCCCCTTCCACGATGCAGCCGTGTGGTCTGCCGCTGACGTGCGGTGTGCTTTTGGCGGCGTTAACCGTCGTCGCACGAAGGGCTTCCAAGGGGTGGACGCCACATCGCTGAACCATCAGCGACATCATGAACGGAAGACTCAACGTTTGACAATTGGGATTGAAGTCGGTAGCAAGTGAATACGGGATGCCCTCTTCCACCATCGAATTCATGTCAGGCCACCCATCACCCATCGCATAAGGTGTGCCTGGTAGAAACCCGGTCATCACGTCGTTGGCTGCCATGGCTTTACGTGCATTCATGGGTGTGTGGTAGGCGTGATCAGCGGTCTCGACGCGCAGGGAAGCCGCTAATTCTCCACCCCCTCCATTGGCAAACTCGTCAACGTGCATGCGCAAGCCCAAGCCTGCATTTTTTGAGTCCCTCAGAAGGTCATGGGTTTCGTCGAGGTCGAACCAGCCAGGTTCACAAAACACATCTGCGGAACGGGCAATACCCTGTTCGGCAACTGCCGGGAGTTGCTTTGACAACAATTCATGCATGTATGCTTCCTTTGTTTGGCCTTTGGGGACATCGTGAGCCCCCATCCAAGTCGGGTGCAACGAGGGCAGCTCAGTCATTTGGTCCAACCGGTGAGCAATTTCAAGCAAACGCAATTCATCCTTCACCGTCAAGCCGTATCCACTTTTTGCTTCGAGGTAGGTCGTTCCCGTCCGCAGAGCCTCGCGCAAACGGACATACCCGTCACGAAATAAATGCTCGTCGGAAGCGGCTCGTGTCGCCGATACCGTCGATTGGATTCCACCTCCCGATGCTGCAATTTCGGCGTAACTTAAGCCTTCACGGCGTTGGCGAACTTCGGGTGAACGGTCACCGGACCAGAGCAAATGCGTGTGGGCATCAACCAAACCAGGAACGACGGCCTTGCCTTGGAGATCGTGATATGCAACTCCGCCGTGGACACCTCCGTCATTCGGAATGCTGTATTCTTCCACGATGGAATTTGAATTCTTGATATTCTTTATCTCATCATTCTCAATGACAATTGCCATTCCAGCAGGTAATATTTGAGAGTCATGATGGGTCGAAGCTGCACCGCCGAACGACACAATGGGGCCGGCGTTGAAGAGGACGGTGCGCACAATTCACGAAGGAAAGAGAGGGTTGAAGAACAATCGCTTTCTGGCAAATCCATGGGAAAATGGACGCTCGGTATTGAAACGACGGCCCACACGCTCTCGTTTGGATTGGTCGACAACGATGGAATTCCTTATCCGGCAGCGTCGGACACCCTGCGTCCGGATGAAGGAGGCATTCATCCACGAGAAGCCGCCGACCACCACAAAGACGTGGCTTCGGACCTCTTTTCCCAAGTGTTGGAGAAGTACGATTTGAGCCCCTCCGACATTGGGGCCGTTGCCTACTCACAAGGACCAGGCCTTGGCCCGTGTCTTCGCGTGGGTGCCGCCGTCGCACGTGGTCTGGCCACCAAAATGGGCGTCCCGCTCATTGGTGTCAACCATTGTGTTGCCCACATCGAAATTGGGCGTCAGCAATGCGGCTGTGATGACCCCGTGCTGTTGTATGTTTCAGGCGGGAACACCCAAGTCATCGCACGATTGAACGGCAAGTACAGGGTTCTTGGTGAAACCCTTGACATTGGCATCGGCAACATGCTTGACAAATTTGCACGAAATCAAGGAATCCCCTTCCCCGGTGGCCCGAAGATTGAACAATTGGCCAACGAATACTTGGCTCGTACGCCTGAACCAAGCATGGACGGTTTGCAACTGCCGTACGCCGTTCGCGGCATGGACTTGGCCTTCTCGGGGCTTCTCACCGCCGCTCAACGACTCGTTGACAACGGTGCCCCGCTCGATGCGGTCTGCTGGTCGCTGCAGGAACATGCTTTTGCATCCTGCGTCGAAGTTGCGGAACGAGCCATGGCTCACACCGGGAAGACGGAACTGCTTCTTGGTGGTGGTGTGGCCTGCAATCAGCGGATCAGGACGATGTGCGAAGAAATGTCTCGAGACCGCGATGGCGAATCTTTCGCACCACCACGAATGTACTGTATTGACAACGGAACCATGATTGCGCTGCTGGGATGGATTGAATTGCACCACCGGACCACCGAGTTGGAAGGGAGCGCAATTGACCAGTACCTCCGAACGGACCAAACGCCCATTGTGTGGTCCTGAACCAAACCGCATGCATACGGTTTTAACATGTCGTGCGCCCCAATGAGTTGGGGGTCTTCCAAATCAGCGAACGTCGGGGGCGAAGAGAGGAATTCAATCCTTTTGCGAAGGATGCTTCCCAGCAACATCGCCGTCGCCGCGACGAGCGAGAGCGACAGGCCGCTCGACGCCCGGTGACGCCTTCGGAAGTAAAGCCTGCCCAACCCGAAGACATTCAAGCCGACCTTGAGCGAAAGCAGCGAGAGGCCATGGAAAAATTGGAGCAAAAAGGCGATGTTGTCGCCCCTGCTGTGGCGCCAGCCCCCGTCCCTCTGCCATTAGCGTCTGCCCCCAAAGAGGAACCCTCTCAACCGTTGACTCGGGAAGACCGCTTAGCCGAATTACGACGCAAATCCGAGGCGCTGAAAAAGGCCGCTCCATCGGTGCAAGCCGAAAACGTCTCCGTTGTCGAGGCGGCACCACCCGCTGAGGCGCCGGATCATGACGACGATGAAATTGACAGCGACGACGAAGTCATTGAAATCAAATCACGCAACAAACGAGTGAAGAACGTCTTCCAAGAAATCGAAACCAAGGTCGAGAACAAACAAGACCGCCGTCGCGGCCGCCGCCGTTTGGACAAAAAAGGCGGTGGCCGTCAAAAACAACAAAAAAAGTTGAACCGGCAGAAGTATTTGGAATACAAGTATGCAGCGAGGGATGTCCTGGACAATCCAGGGGTCCCCGAAGAGCACCGTTCGAACATTCTCGGCCAAGTTTGGGCCAAAGGCGAACGTCAAGGGGTTGATGATAGCCTTGAGTTCATTGAACAAAAAGAAAGCGAACTCATTCTGCCATCCGAGGTGGCAAATGAATTACGGAAATTGGTCAAACAAATGACAACCAGGAGATGAAAGCATGACAGACATCGTAGCAGAAAACACCGTAGCCAGCGTCCATTATACCGGAACCCTTCCCGGATCAGGAGAGGTTTTTGACAGCAGCGAGGGGCGAGATCCCCTGACGTTCTTGGTTGGTCACAAACAAATGATTCCTGGCTTTGAAGAAGAAATGATGGGTGCTAAAGTCGGAGAACGACGTACCTTTACGCTTGAACCCGAACGGGCCTACGGGCAGCGCATGGAAGACGCTGTTCAAAACATTGAACGAGAACAATTTGGCGACATCACTCCCGAGGTCGGCATGATGCTCATGTCGGACATTGGCCCGTTTACAGTCACGGCCGTTGACGACCAACTTGTTGAAGTGGATTTCAATCACAAATTAGCGGGTGAAACCCTGGAATTCTCCGTAGAGGTCGTGGAAGTTCGTGCGGCCTCTGAAGAAGAAATCGCCCATGGTCATGCTCATGGCCCCGGCGGTCACCATCACTGAACTCAAAGCGAGTCTTGATGAAGTGGCTGGCCCTGACAGGTCCATGGCTACGGAACGGAAGGGCGCTTGGAAGACCCTGAGCGGCATCGATATCCCGTTGACCCCCGCCCCTTCCGAAGCACCGGATGACTTGCCTCCTGCTGGCTCACCCCCCTACATGAGGGGCATCCACCCCACCATGTACCGTTCTCGACTCTGGACAATGCGTCAGTATGCAGGATTTTCCAGTGCAGAAGCCACGAATGAGCGATTCAAATTGCTGCTTTCCCGCGGTCAAATGGGGCTGTCCGTGGCTTTTGATTTACCAACCCAGCTCGGCATGGATGCTGATGATGAATTGTCCTTCGGCGAAGTAGGGAAAGTCGGTGTATCCATCTCTTCGGTGGAGGACATGAAGGTCTTGTTCGATGGTATTCCGCTGGACGAGGTGAGCACATCCATGACCATCAACTCACCTGCCATGATTTTGTTGGCGATGTACATCGTGACCGCCGAGGAGCAGGGTGTCGATATGTCCGCACTCAAGGGCACGATTCAAAACGACATACTCAAGGAATACATCGCCAGGGGGACCTATGTATTCCCTCCGAAGGAAAGCATGCGCTTGATCACGGATATCTTCGAATTTTGCGGCCAGCATGTGCCAAAGTGGAACACGATTTCCATCTCCGGATACCACATCCGAGAAGCCGGTTCCACCGCGGTCCAAGAAGTGGCCTTCACCTTGGCGAATGCATTGGAATACGTTGATTCGGCCTTAAAATCCGGGCTCTCAGTGGACGACTTTGCCCCAAGGCTCTCGTTTTTCTTTAACTGTCACAACGATTTCTTTGAAGAAATCGCGAAGTTTAGAGCAGCGCGGATGCTTTGGCACGATTTAATGACCGACCGTTACCAACCCACCAATCCAAAATCCACCATGTTGCGTTTCCATACCCAAGTGGCGGGCGTGAGCCTCACCGCGCAGCAACCGTTGAACAACGTCACCCGAGTCACCATACAGGCCCTTGCTGCCGTCCTTGGTGGCACACAAAGTTTGCACACCAACTCATACGATGAAGCCTTGGGGTTGCCGACCGAAGCCTCAGCGACGGTTGCCCTACGAACACAGCAAATCATCGCAGAAGAATCCGGTGTTGCCGATGCCGTGGACCCCATGGCCGGTTCATGGCATGTTGAGCACCTGACTCGTGAATTGTACGAGCAATCGAAATCATTGATTGCTCAGATTGAAGCACAAGGAGGTGCGCTCAAAGCCATCGAGCAAGGTTGGCAACAACAAGAGATTCACCTTTCTGCCTACGCCTATCTCAACGAAATCGAATCGGGTCAACGTCGCATTGTCGGTGTCAATCACGGTGTGATGGACGAACAACAGAACATTCCCGTTATGAAAACCGATCCGACGCTGGGTGAATCGCAAACGAAACGCTTGGCCAACCTTCGCTCATCACGAGACCATGCATCCGTCACTGCGGCTTTGGTTGCTGTTCAGGAAGCCGCAACGAACGGTGACAATTTATTCCCACTCGTATTGGACGCCGTTCGTGCTCGAGCAACGCTCGGCGAAATCATGAACGAAATGAAAAGCGTGTTTGGAACCTACATGGCACCGAGTGGATTTTAGAGGGATAGGCATGAAGTTTGGACCCATTCACATTGACCACATCGGTATTGCCACTTCGAATCTTGAGGAAGCGAGCGTGTTTTGGAACTTGCTCGGTTTGGAAGTGGCTGGCAGCGATGAAACCGTTGCATCACAAGGCGTCACAACACGCTTTTTCAACACCTCCTCGCTTAGCGCCAACGTCAAACCTGCCAAGATCGAATTGTTGGAACCAACCGGCAACGAGACGCCGGTTGGGCGATTCCTCTCCAAACGCGGACCTGGAATTCAGCAGTTGTGTTTCCGAGTGGGGAATCTGCAAGGATTGTTGGAGCACCTCAAAGAAAACGGAATTTGCTTGATCAATGAAGAACCAACCGTGGGTGCAGGTGGAAAACTGATTGCTTTTGTGCATCCCGCATCAACGGGAGGCGTTTTGGTGGAACTCACGCAATCCGTTTGATGCAGCGAAATGCCAACACCTATAATCGGTCTGCGCCAGTCACTCTCCGATGAGAAGTTGCATAGACCATTTGTTGGCCCTACCCCACATTGACGCACCTCGTCTAAAAGGCGAAGTTCACTATCTCGCCGGACGGTTGGAGGAACTCAGGGCGCATCGAACCATCACCAATGAAGCCTACTTGGATG
>JADHNB010000010.1 GCA_016779705.1 Candidatus Poseidonia sp.
CCGTGGTGGCCACGTTTTCGTTGGCCCCGATGGAGGTGAGCATGGCAAAACACGTGATGGAATCGGCAATCACCCCCAGCATGCCGCCGTGGAAGGTTTCGTAGATGCCGTCCCATTCGGGTTTGCGCTTCACCTTCACTTCGCACTCGCCTTCGTCGAGGCGGAGGACTTCAAGGCCCAACGTGTGCATCATGGGGACATCGAAAATGCGCTTCATCATCGCCTCGATTTGCTCGTCGCTGAGCGTGGAGGTTTCAACCATGCACGACCACCGTTCGACTCACTCGGGGGGCGTGGGCGGGGCGTACCCGCCGTCCACGGCTTCCTGGACGATGGCCATGTCCGAGTCCACCATCATTTGCACGAGTTCCTCAAACGAGGTCTTGGGCACCCATCCCAACTCCTTCTGAGCGAGGGCGGGGTCGCCGATGAGCAGGTCCACTTCGGCTGGACGGAAGAACTTGGGATTGGTGCGGACACGCACGACCCCGTTCTGGTCGGTGGCGATGGTGTCCACGCCTTCACCCGACCAGGTCAGGTCCATGTTGACGTGGGAGAAGGCCAGCGTGATCATGTCACGCACGCTGTGGGTGCGGCCCGTGGCCACGACGTAGTCGCCGGGCGTGTCCTGCTGGAGCATGCGCCACTGCATCTCCACGTAATCTCCGGCATACCCCCAGTCGCGCTTGGCGTCCACGTTGCCAATCCAAAGGCATTCGTCAAAGCCGTGGGCGATGCGGGCCGCCATCATCGTCACCTTGCGGGTCACGAATTCGAGGCCGCGGCGAGGGCTCTCGTGGTTGAAGAGAATGCCCGTGCACGCAAACATGTCGTAGGATTCTCGGTAATTTCGGGTGATTTCGAAGGCGAAGACCTTGGCGCAGCCGTACGGCGAGCGAGGGTGGAAAGGCGTCAACTCGGTTTGCGGCACGTCGCGCACCTTGCCGAATTGCTCGGAGGAGCCGGCTTGGTAATAACGACAATGGGGAGCGTGCTTGCGAATGGCTTCGAGGCAGCGCAGGGAGCCGAGCCCGGTGATGTCAGCGGTCATCATGGGCGAGCGCCACGATTCGGGAACGTAGGACATGGCGCCGAGGTTGTAGAACTCGTCGGGCTGGGTCTGGCTGACAGCGTTGTCGATGGAGTTCTGGTCGGTGAGGTCACCGTTGAGCAGGTGGAACCGCTCGTGGCCCATCAGGTGGTTGATGAGGCTGCGTCCGGAGGTGGGCTGCGACACGCGACGAACCAAACCGTAGACCTCATACCCCTTTTCAAGAAGCAATTCGGCAAGGTAGGAACCGTCTTGTCCGGTGATGCCCGTGATCAACGCGGTCTTGTTGGCCATGTTAATGGCCAGATGGTCTCCCTTTTCAAACGGTCGCCTCAACGATGGCCTTCAACCAAGGGCCAAAATGACCCCTTGGATTTTAAGGACGCCTTGACCAGCGTTTGGCCATGGCACTTGCGTGGGATGGGGCTCGTCCTCGTCTTCTCATCGTGCGCGCTTCCTTTGCCACCCTGGGCGGTGCCGAGCGCGAATTGCTCCAACTCATCCGCATGGCCCACGGACGTTGGGACGTTCAGTTGGCCACCCTTGACATCTCACCGGAAGCCATCGAGCTGATGCGCCCCGCCAAACCCGCACTCATCAAGCCCTCAACCCCCCTGGTATGGCCCGAAGGAGCGGTCGCCGAAGTGACGGCCGCAGCGAGCAAAGCCGCCCAAAAGGCGTGGGCCGCCTTGACCATCCCTTGGGAACAATTCGACGTTGTTCACCTGTCCGTTTGCCGCGGCACGCTGGAGATTCTCCCGCTCATTCCGGCTCATCTTCCCGTCAACTACCACTGCCTCGAGCCGCCCCGTTGGCTCTACGAAGACGTGCTTCACCGCCATCCCAACGGTCAACCGAAACGCCCGCTCTGGTTGACCAAGTTGGTGTTTACGCGACAGCGCCGCCGTGACCAACGCTTCGTTCGCGCCCTGCTCAGGCGTCCAAAAAGCGCCATGTTCGGCAACTCGCCGTGGAGCCAGATTCTGCTCGAACGCACGTACGGCCTGCCTTCCGACCCCACCGCCACCAACGGCCATCCACCTCGACGGGATGCAGCGGGCCGACCGCTCGAAGGCTCCCACGTGCTCCCAACGGTTGACCTCAGTCAATGGCCTGCCGAGGCTTCGCCCGAAGAGACCACGGAACGAGGTGATGTGGCCCTTCCCAACGGACCCTACGTCGTCACCATCGGTACGGTGTCCCATGTCAAAGGAACCTACGGTACCCTCCGCTCGCTGGTGAACACGCCCTATGCGCTCGTGCAAGCGGGTGGCGGCTCGGCGGAAGAGAAAGCGGCGCTGGTCGCCGAGGGCCAGCGTTTGGGCGTCGAGGTGGTGTGCATGCCTCGCCTGCCCCAAGCGGCGCTGGTCGGCGTGGTTCGTGGCGCTCACGCCATGGTCAGCCATGCGCATCACGAGCCGTTTGGGTTCACCCCCCTTGAGGCCATGGCCGTGGGCGTCCCCCCCATCATGGTGAACGAAGGCGGGTTCCACTACACGATGAAGGATGCCGGTGCCGGTGTGCTCGTCGAGCGTGACGACCACGAAGGGTGGAGAGCGGCCTACGAAGCGGCAGCCAACCCCGAGAATCGAAAGGCGTGGGCCAGCGCAGGTCGAAAACACGTCGCCAACCACTATCCCCCGGAGAGTCAGCTCCAGGCCATCGAGCGAATCATGGCACCGATCTTGAATCAAAAATGACGGGAACATCGTCGTTTTTGAATTCTTTAAGAAGACTTGAGCGATTTCTCCAAGTATGAACGAGGAGCAAACGCCACAGAAGTTGCTTTTGGTCGGTGCAGGAGGCATCGGCACCCAACTGATTGAATTGCTGGTGCCCGCTCTTCGCAGGGTGAACCTCCAAGGCACCATCACCCTGATGGACGCCGATGTGGTTGAAGCCACCAACTTGGGTCATCAACGCTACACGCAAGAGGACATCGGCCAAGCCAAGGTCAGCGCCATCGCTAGGCGATTGGACGACGAACACGCTTCCTTGCGAGTGAACGCCATCGTTGAAAATTTGAGGGACGCCAAGCAACTTGACGGTTACGATCTCATCGTGGTGTGCGTCGACCGTCCCGAGCCCCGTCGCCTCGTTCACCAATTGGGCGTTCCCTGGCTTGACCTGCGCTGCAGCGGTGACGGTCACGTGGCCTTGTCCTTCCAATCCCTTCCCGCTTTGGTTGAGCGCATGACCCCTGACCACGAGCCTGCCAGCTGTCAAGTACCCGGAGCGCTCGACGCTGGCAACCTCGAGTACGGGTTTGCTTCAGCCGCTGCGTTCGGAGCCCAGTGGGTCACTCAAGTCTGGCGTGGACGTCCTGCACCCGTGCAATCCATGGGCAGCCTGACCTACGGTGCGCTGTCGTTTCCGGAGGTGAGCGCATGAACGGACTGCCCGACGCCGAAGACGTGCCGCTCAGTGACGATGCATGGGAACGGGCATGTCTGGCCGCCCGTGAGCGTCGCGTTGACGACGAACACCTTCTGCACGCCCAACGCTTGTTGGCCCAATCCAGCCGTTGGGACGGCGTGTACATCTTGTCCGTGATGGCCGGCTTGGAGACCTCGGTGCTCATCGATGCCGACGACAAGGTCTTCATCGACTGGGGCACGGCAGGCCAAGTCACCTTGCAGCCTCCCGTTGGTGGACGTCTTCCGTTCAAGCTCTGGGTTCACACCCATCCTCGCTTTGCTTCCTACTGGAGCAGCACCGACACCAACAGCCTTGCGTTGGGCACCAGCATTCTGGAATCGGCCATGGTGCTGGGCCAACCCGGCCCCAAGCACAGCAGCAACCGTTCCATGGTGGAGGTGAATCAAACCGCCTTCATTCGGGACGACGGTCCCCTGAACCAGTGGACCGAAGAGGCGCCCGTACCGTGGCCCGACTGGTACGTCAACAACAACATTCGACTGGAGGAATCCGCATGACCGCACGAGCACCCAAAGACGACGAAGAACGCATCAAAGCCATGATGGCCATCCTCAACGGCCGCGGACGAAGCATCGCCGACGTGATCGAGCACATCACCGGCAGTCCGCCTTCGGAAGAAACCGTCGAAGCCGTGACCAACCGCCTGCGATGGGCCCAAGAAAACGACGAGGACGTGGACATCGCTGAGGTGGTTGAATCGCTCAACCGCATGGCGGACCAGTGGGCTTGAGGGAAAGTGAACGCCACGCCTCAGCACAGGTTCAGTGGTTTCCATAGGTGGGCCGACGGTTCTCGATGAGCGCTGAGAGCCCCTCAAGGGCGTCCTTGGTGGCGAAGATGGTGTGAAGACCGTCAAGTTCCATCTGCAATCCGTCTTGCAGCGAGGTGGTGGCCGTGGCGTCGATCAGGTCACTGGCCATCTTGAGGCCGATGGGCGCCGTGAACGAGAGGCTCTTGATTTGCCGAGCCACGCCCTTCTCTTCGGTGCTGAAGCCCTCAGGACACCCTCCCTCCATCAGGACGCTCATGTTGGCATCGTCAAAGAACGAAGCCGCGAATTTTGCCACGGGCGAAGCGGGGTTGGCGGGTGCACCGGGGTACTTCTCGCCGGGCTTGCCTTCCTTCGCCAAGGTGGCGATGCAAGCATCGACGCCGGCGACATCGACCAAGTGCGTTACCAAACCGAGGTCCGTGGCCGTCTGAGCGTCCATGAAGTTGCCAGCCAAAACCGCCCAACGAGCGGCAGGGATGCCGCAGATGCGTGCGGGACGCTGCGAACCGCCCAAACCGGGATAGATGCCGATGGACGTTTCGGGGAAGCGGAACTGGGTGCGACGGGTCCCGATGCGGTAGTCGCAGGCCAGCGCCAGCTCCAAGCCACCGCCCAACGCCAGTCCGGTGGTCAACGCTACGGTCGTTTTCGAGGACGTCTCAAGCATGTTCAGCAGTTCATGCCCCTCAGCGGTGAACTCGTAGATGTCGGGAATGGCATCGGCTCGGATCTTGTCAACGAAGAACTTCACATCGGCACCCGCCACGAACGCCTTGCCCGCACCGTCCAACACGATGGTGTGCACGGCTTCGTCGGCGTTGGCGGCCTCAACCGCTTGGGTCAATTGTTGAACCACGGTGACGTTGAGCGCGTTCATCGCCTCAGGACGGTTGATGGTGACGGTGGCAACGCCGCCCTCAACGGTCGTGTCCACGTACGAGAACGACCAAGGGCGGTTTCCTTGTTTCGAAAAGAAGGACGGAACGTCCCATCCCTGACCGGCAAGTTCACCGTAAGCCGTCGCCATTCGACAGGCTTCGTCAACCCCGAGGCGGTTCATCATCTCGAACGGCCCACGGGCCCAACGAAGGCCCACCTTGGCGCCACGGTCCACGTCCTCCATGCTGCAGACGTCTTCCTCAACGATTTGGGCAGCGACGCCGAACACGACGCCAAGCAAGCGTTCCGAAACGGCGGTGTACTGGCCGTTCGAGTAGGCAGCGTCCTCTGAAACGTCCCATTGTTCGTTGGCGGCCACGAGGTCGCGCAGGTTTTGAGCCCCCGTGTAGCGGGGCGTGCTGAGTTGCTCGGCCAGGTAATCGGTTGAATGGAGCGCAATGGGCGGCCCGGTGAGGTTCATCAAACCGAAGGGCCCGAGTCCAATTCGGAAGGCCTTGCACGCAATAGCGTCAATTTGCGCAGCGTTGGCGACCCCTTCCTGGAGCAAGAGGCAGGCTTCGTTGAGCCAAGGAACGAAAAATCGGTTGACGACGAAGCCCGGGCGGTCCGCACAGACGATGACAACCTTGCCCAACATTTTGCAGTACTGAACGACCTTGTCGACGGTGGTCTGGCTGGAGGCATGAGCCGGGATCACCTCGACCAATCGATTCTTGGCGGGGTGATAGAAAAAGTGCAATCCAACAAATCGGTCGGGGCGACCGGTGGCTTCGGCCAGGGCGTTCACGGACAGCGATGACGTGTTCGACGCAAGGATGGTCTGGTCTCCACAGGCTTGGTCCAACGCCGTGAACACAGCCGTTTTCACGTCAAAATCTTCGAACACGGCTTCAATCACCAGATCGGTGTTTTCAGCCGTGTTTTCAACGCCCACCACGCCGGTGATGCGCCCTTGGATGTCGTCCACCTGCTGAGGGGAAAAAATGCGCCGTTCAACGGCTTCTTCAAGGAAGGAGGCGATGATGGATTGACCTCGCTCAACCCACTGGAGTTCACGGTCGACCATCTGCACGTCAAACTCTTCTTGAGCGCTCTTTTGGGCAATTCCGGAGCCCATGTTGCCTGCGCCAACAACGGCCACGCGTTGAATGGGGGATGTCATGCTTGGCCCGAATCAAGCCCCGCTCATGAAGCATTTGGAGGCTCAGGATGACGAAATCTCGTCCCAAGCTTCTGCCATGTCACGGTGGAAGCGGTCGGGGGCCAAGAACGCCACGTGGTCGATGAGGCTGGCATCGGGCGACCTCGGTGCCCCGTTGCGCTGCTTCCATGCGGCGTGAACACGTACCACGGCCTCCTGCCAAGCACCGACGTCGTCGGCCGGCAAGCACTCCCCTTCGGGCATCAATTCGTTGTGGGCAGGGCGGTCGGAAGCCAGTACGGGTTGGCCAGCCGCCATCGATTCCACCGGTGGATAGCCGAACCCTTCAGCGGCCGAAGGAAAGAGCAGGGCCTCGCAGTACCATCGATACAGGTTCAGCGTTTCATCGCTCAAGTTGCCGCCCACGTGGTGCCAACGCACCCCGTTGTCTCGAGCCACGACGCTCGCGTTGGCGTGACCGGCAGAAGACACATCGTTGCCGATGTGGTGCACCATCAGGTCGCTGGCCACCTCCTCGGGCAAGCCGCTCACAACCTCGGCCAAGAACGCCAACCGTTTACGCGGGTCGTGGCTGCCCACGACGAGCAGGTGGCAAGCATCCGTGGTCAACCCTTCCGGGGGCAAAGGCAAGGTGGCCGGAGGGGCGTACTTGCTGACGTCCAGGGCGTACGGAATTCGATACAGGGGGGTGTTGGGAAAGTGAAGCCGACACAGCGCCTCGGTGGCTTTGGTGTTGCAAATGAACACGTCGGCTCGTGCAAGGCCTTTCAACAAACGACGCAGATCTCGGCGACGGACAAGCGATGGGCGTTGGTCACCCACTTCCACCGTTTGGCCTGAGAGGGTCTCCGTGGTGGGGAAGAGATGGAAGAAATCGTGAACATAGACGACCACCTTGACGGGCGATGAGCGAGGAACGAGGTGAGCCTGTTCTTGGTCGCTGACGAGCACCAGGTCTACTTCACCCAATGCATGCAAACGTTGGATGGTACGATGAACCCGACGCGGGTGAGAAAACCATCGCGTGTTCAAGCGACGCAACGACGACGGGGACGAGCCGAGGTCATACTCGAGGACGCCCGCCGAGGCCCAAGGCGCGAAGGCCCCACCCTCCAACGCCCGCCGGAGGTCATGAAACGCGCCTCCCAAGCCCGAAAAGGGAGTTAAAACGCCGCCTCGGACGAGCAACAAGCGCTTTGCAACGCCGCGCTCAGCCGTTGCTCCCATGGACAAGGGACGAAGCGTCTCCACTTCAAGCAATCACTTCCAAGAGCGCCGTCGTGAAGGATTCCAACCAAAGGCTTCGTTTGAGTGTGGAAAAGAAATCAAGTAGTCTGAACCTCTCCGCGCCAACGAGCAACGATGCCAAACCCCCCGATGGACCTCCCTTCCGAAGACTTCAACGCGGTGCAGAAGAGCATTGAGCAAACCATCAACGAAGGCACGCGCATTCGCAAGAACCTCGCCAAATACGCCAACCAAGGACCCTACACGGCCGAATGGGAGGTTGAAGCGGCGGTTGAGGCCTTGAACGTGTTCGGTTCACGCTGGACCATTGAAATTCTCGCCACCCTCTACATCACCGGTCCGCGCCGCTTCAACGAAATGAAGAACATGCTCACCGGCATCTCGAGTCGAACCCTCTCGGACAAGCTGCGGTACCTCACCGAAGAAGGGCTGGTCAACCGTGTCGTGACCGACGGCCCACCGGTCAAAGTCAGTTACGAATTAAGCCCGCATGGCACGACCTGCGGTCGACTGCTTTCCCCTTTGGTGGCGCACTTGAAGATCATCGCAGGCTCCGTCCGCTCATCGTGAGCGGGGCTCAACCCGTTCTTGCGTCACCGTGTCGCCGTTTTGGAGATTGAAGGCCGTGAGGACGCTCGGACCCGAGTGGAGATGGTAGACGCACGTGTCGATGCCGATGGCGGCCGGGCGACCGTCGGCCAGCCGAACATGGCTGTGCCACACCCTCCCCCAATCGGCGGACGAGAAACCCGGCAGTCCCGCCGTGGGTGTGTGGCCAAAGACCACCGTTCGTTGGGCGTCCACGGGTTGCGATGCTCGATGGAAGGCGTCACGAATCCACAAGTAATCATCCTCACTTTGCGAGTCCAAATCGTGTTCCGGGTCGTACCCTGCGTGAACCAGGCGCCACCGGTCAAGCACGAGGTGAGACGGCAACGACGCCATCCATTCGGTGTGCTGGGCCACCCGAGCGTACATGGCGTCCTCGTCCTCCTTGCCGTGTTCGTCCAGATGGGCCTGCTCGTAGGCGAACACGGTCTCAGCCCCACCGTTGCGATACCACAAGCGCACGTCCATGGTGGGCGAATCGATGACCGATTTGTGGAAGTGCTCCACCATCATCGACTCGTGGTTGCCTTTCACGCTGACCATGGTCGGATGCTGCATCACGGTTTCAACCACGGCAAAGGCGTTGGGGCCTCGGTCGATCAAATCGCCCAAGAACACGACCCAGTCGTCGTGTCCAAGTTCCAAACGTTCCACCAAGGCTTGCATCGTCAGATGGTGAGCATGGACGTCCCCCACCACCCAGACCGCATGGCCCTCGTCAAGGGCCGTTTGCAGTTGCTGCTCCAGTGCCGTGTCCCGAAAAGAGGATTCATTCATCATACACCATCAAGTCCGTTCGACCGTATTTAAGCCCCAAAACAAAGGCACGGCAACCCAAGTAAAGCCGAACAATCCAACGATGGTTTAAGGGAGGAGATGGCCAACCCACCATCATGCCACTGCTTGCCCAATGGACGCGTCAGCGCCCGTGGTTGGCAGCAGGGCTTGCCGGTGCCGCCACCGGGGTGGTCGGCCTCGCTGGGGGCATTGCTTCGGTGGCCGGCAGCGTCGGTGCCATGGCGTTGGGCGGGATTTCAACCAAAGCCGCCAAGGCACAGGAACACCCGCTCAGGCGACGTATTTTGAGCACGCTCGAGGCCCGCCCGGGCTTGTGTTATCGAGAACTGCAGACGGTGATGAACACCGCCAACGGCACCTTGCGTCATCATTTGGACGTGCTCCAAAGCCGCCAAACGGTGACCGTCTTGCCCGTCAACGGCCGCACCTGTTACTTTGCTGGAGGACCCAGTCAAGTTGAGGTGTTGCGAAGCAAAATCGTCGGTGAAGAGCGCATGGCTCAACAACTTCCCATCGGCCTTTCTCCCGTGCAGCGCTTGATCCTCGAG
Source organism: Candidatus Poseidonia sp. (assembly GCA_016779705.1). Lineage (GTDB taxonomy): Archaea > Thermoplasmatota > Poseidoniia > Poseidoniales > Poseidoniaceae > Poseidonia. The sequence continues at coordinate 9,528 of JADHNB010000010.1, forward strand.
AACATCGACCGAGAAGGCGTCCCTCGGTCGCAGGCCGAACTCGCTCGACGGCTCGGCCGCACCCGAGCCACGGTCCACAGCGCCCTCAAGGTTCTGCGCCGACGAGGAATTTTGCGAGAGGACCGCATCGAAATGATGCCTCACATCGACCTTGAAATTTACACCCGGGCGCACGCTGATGTTGATTACGAATACATCGACGACCGACGTTGAACGTCCAAAGCGGCCCAACGGAAACAAAATCTGTCGCTCCAGCAGCGTTTATTGCATAGACTTCAAAGGCTCTCGCCAACGCCAATCGGCCATGTTCTCCTTGCGCTTGGTCGAGCGCCCGTTGCCGTCCTTGGAACGTGACATCGACGGGTTGGTTGAATGGTTCGCTGACACCCTCTGTTTGGTGCGAAAACGCGGCGATGCTACGGCTGACCACGGTCGGGCCGGAACGGTTCATCGTCTGCTCCGAGACTACCTTCTGGGCCAGCCCGACGCGGCGTGGGACGCCCAAATGTTGGCCGACGAGCTCGCCCAACAACCCGCCGCCCTGAACCATCACTTGGCACGGTTGGTGGAAGCCGGCCTCATCGGGTTCACCAACGAAGGCAAAGGATGGAGGAAATACTACCTCGCCGGCGGCAGCATCAGCCACGCCGTGGCTCACATGCAGCAACACGCATCGTTGATTTTGAATCAGCGAATCAAATCGCTTGACCCCCATTGGCAGCGCAAAGGAACACCGCTGCCGGTGGAACTGCCCCAAGACGAATCCGCACCGTTCATGCTCGGTTTAGTCGACCATCGCCCCCACCCAACCGATGACGACGGCAGCGCCTTATCCCATTGGATGAACGACTTCGGATTGTTGGGCGAGCGCCCTGGCCAAGAATTGGCAGCCGATTCGCTTTCCGTACGCTTGTTCCTACGCTTGCTGCAACGTGATGCGCCGCTTTCCTTGGACGAAGCCGTGGAACTTGAAGGCGGGCAAAAAGCCCGAGTGGGTCGTATTCTGGACCGTTTCCGTTCATCGGGCATGGTGGAGCGCGTCCCCCGCACGGATCGATTGAGCACGGCGCTTTGGACGGCCATGACGACTCAACATCAACGAAGAGGGGAAGATTGGATGTTGAAAAAAGGCGGGTTTCAGCGCTTGTTGAACGACGCCCAGCAGACCGTCTTGCTCAAGGCATTGGCAGCCAACAAACTCAGCGTTGAGGACGTGTCCGCCCATCTTGAGGGGGTTGAGGCTCGCGACCAGATGCTGTTGCTCAATCTCCTTGGCGGGCGCTTGCCCATGGGGTACCGAATGGCAGGGGCTGATGTTGCCGCCGTTCAACGGCGTGTCCAAGACCGTCTTGACCGAGTGATGCGGCGCATGGTTCGTGTGGCCTCCATGCTCGACGAAGCCATGGCAGAAGCACGCGCATGAGGTGAGACCGTGTCCTCGTTCATCGCTCCAAAACCCGGTGTTTGGGACGGGGAGCCGCGTCCGTTGTTCCTTGCCCCCATGTCCGGCGTCACGGACCTTCCGTTTCGGCTCGTGGCCAAAGAATGCGGCGCCGATTTCACCATCACGGAATTCACCAATTCCACCGCCCTGACCCGAGAAGCCGCCACCTCATGGCGAAGGATGGAGACCAACGACGAGGAAGTCCCCTTCATTCCTCAAATTTTTGGCGGTGACCCGGGCGACATGGCCACGGCGGCCGAGATGCTTGCCCCCAATGCTGACCTCATCGACCTCAACTTTGGATGCCCGGCGCCCAAGGTCACCAACATCTGTGCGGGTGCGGCGCTGATGGGCGAACCCGACCGCTTGGTGAGCATGGTGGAGTCCATCGTGAATCGCATCGACATCCCCGTCACCGCCAAGATGCGATTGGGAACGGGAAAGGGGGCCAACAACGCCACTGAACTGTGTCAGCGACTCGAAGAGGTCGGTGCGCAACGTCTCTGCATTCACGGGAGAACCTTGCGACAACGCTACGCCGGCGAGGCCGATTGGACCAGCATCAAGGAAGCGGTCCACGCCGTTGACGTCCCCGTCGTCGCCAACGGTGATGTGGTGGACGCCGGCTCCGCAGCCGCCTGCTTGGAGCACACGGCCGCTGCCGGATTGATGATCGGCCGTGGAGCCATCGGACGACCGAGCGTCTTTGCTGAGATCAAGGTCGGCTTGGGATGGATGAAGGAAGACGCGTTGCCGTGGGTCGCCTCCAACGAGGCTTGGTACGACCTGAACCCCGAGGCGCAAGCCTTTGCGTCACGAAAGTGGTGCTGGGACCGCTACGTCCACCATGCGACCAAGGCGGGGGGACTTCAAGGGAAATGGATGCAACGCCACGCCATCGCCTTCACCAAAGGCCTGCCCGGAGCCAAACGGGTTCGGACCCTCATGCATCAGCAGGACACCAATGAAGCGATGGCCGAAGCCATCAGCGGTTTTCTGGCCGAAGAAAGGTGAATTCAGAACGTGGATTCCCAGTCGGAAACGTCGTTGTCTTCCATGGCGGCCCATGCCTCGTCGGTGGTTTCACCGCGAACCTTGAGCACTTCACGAGCAAGCAACCAGTAAATGAGCGCCAACGAGCGACGACCTTTGTTGTTGGCGGGCAACGCAATGTCCACGTTGCGGAGGTGGTTGTTGGCGTCAACGATGCCAACGATGGGCAGACCCGTGGCAACGGCCTCGCGAAGGGCTTGCTGGTCGTTGGAGGGGTCGGTGACGAACAGGATGTCCGGCTCGATGTAGGAGCGGAGGGCGGGGTTCGTGAGGGAGCCTGGGATGAAACGTCCAACGGCCGAGTGGGCGCCAATGGCTTCGGCGAACTTGCGGGCAGGGCGCTGCCCGTATTGTCGAGCGCTGACCACCATGATGGAAGGGGCGTCGTAGGTGTTGAGCAAGGCAGCAATCGACTTGATGCGAGCGTCCGTGGTTGGAATGTCCAGCAAGTAAAGACCGTCTTCACGGACACGTTCAACGAAGCGGCTCATGTCGGCACTCTTCTGTTGAGTTCCGATGTTGACGGCGTACTCCTCATACGTTTCAGCGGAGACGAGCAGTTGGGTTTCTTCGGACATGATGAACCACAGTAAGCCGCCCACAGACCCCCCATATTAAACCGCTTCGTCGCCTTCGGCCGCCGAAAGGCAACCACGACGAGCCGCATCCGAGCAGGAAAAGGTATCAAAAAGCCGATGCAGGTGGCCAACTCATGGCCGAGGAGTTGGGCGAGAAATTGGCCAACCGGCCCCCCTCCCATCCCGATGCAACGCAGGGCGAGGAGGGGTTTTGGAGCGACCCGTCGGGGAGGGTCTTGCCCGTGAGCGCCAGCGACCTCGAGCGATTCACCTACTGTCCGATGTCGTGGTACCTCGCCGGGCAAGGCCATGCGGGTCAAAGCGCTGAAATTGACGAAGGCATCGAAGAGCATCGAGCGATTCACGAGTCCATTGAAAGCTTGCAAGTGCACCGGTACCGAACCCGTCGAAACCTCCTCATTTGGCAGTGGTGGTTTGGCGTCATCGTGGTCCTCACCATCGACACGATCGCCTTCCAAAACGCCGACAACCTCGATTTTGAAGTCTTGGAGTTCTCGAAGTTGCTTGCCATGACCTCGTTGGCCTGTTTGCTGGTGGGCATGGGAGCGGTGTTCCTCCCTTGGCGACGCTTGCTTTCCGTCGGGCCAAAATACACCCAAAGCCAAAGCGACAACGAGCTATTGGTTGACCCGGTGTTCGAGCCCATTGATTTCAAAGGGGGATGGTTGGAAGGTGGCTGGATTGAGGCGGCGATGTTCATCTCCGCCATTGTGTTGGCGATTCACGCCATGGCTTTGCGGTTTGTGTCCAATCAAGACCAAGCCGCCTACGTGCTGGCGGTGACGACCATCGGTTGGATGCTTCTGGCTTCCTTTCGCTTACAGCGCGCCCTCATCAACAACAACGAGGCGCAAATACTGGCGACCAAAAACAACCTCGAGGGCGACACCAAAGTGGCGTACTCCGACGATGAAGCCACGGCAAGCCTCCTGACGGACGAACAAACGGGGCTGCGAGGACGACCCGACCAAATCGTGATCATCGACGGCGAGTTCATTCCCGTTGAACAAAAAACAGGAAAAGTCCCCGCCAAACCTCACGACTCCCACCTGCTTCAGGCGCTTGCCTACGCTTCGCTCGTGGAACACACCACCGGCACCAAACCGCCCTACGCCATTCTTCGTTACGGCCAAGACAACCTTCACCAGGTGATGTGGGACGAGGCCAACAAAGAACGCCTTTACGCCACGGTGAAGAACGTTCAGTCCATGATGGTCAACGGAGGAGCGGCTCGAAACCACGAGCGGAAAGGAAAGTGTCGCCATTGCTCCCGTCGGTACGCTTGCGAGGACAGTCTGGTTTAGCCTCAGAAACAATCGTCCATCAGCGGGTATTGAACGCAGGTGTTCGTCACCGTCACGATGAGCAGGAATTGGTCCTGCAGCGAGCCAATGGTCCCTTGGCCTCCACCCCGTGCCCGAACTTCAAGCACCCACTCGCCGTAAGCAAACGACGGATTGGGTTGCAATTGTTCCTCCAAAGGCGAGGCGTCTTCGCTCACGTCTTGCTCCCATTGAACGCGCCCTTCGCTATCGGTGAGCGTTGCTCGAACATAATGGGTCTCGTTGTCAAAAAACACGTCAGGGAAGAGAGGCGATTCCGACCACTCAAACCTGACTTTGAAGTAAATGTCGATCTCCGTGGTCTGTTCGTTGACCATGAACGTGGAACGGTGAACGTATTCCGTGGTGTAATTGGTGAGCGAGGTGAACTGATGCGACACCGTGATCTTGTTGTTGTTCAGGCTGTCATAGGCAGGGTCGCGCAGCGATTCCACCGATTCACGGGCAGCGATAAGACCCATGCAACCCGACGTCGAGGCCATCATCATCACCAGCAGCAACATGGCTGCGAGTTTGTGGTGGCCCATGGCAAGACCACGGGCACGTGCCCTATGAAGTCCACGCCGATTCACCTCCGAGCATTTCAAAACGCTCGCACACCACGGAACGGCTGTCTGAATGAAGCGAACACGAGGCCGAGCTCCGGCGATGACGACCCCTATGAACGCCGACAGACACTCAACCGAATCGTGCCCCGCAGGTGCCGCACTCCGTCGCATCAACCGCTAGGTCAGCCCCGCATGCACCGCACTCATCGGTTTCGACCGCAGGGGCATCCTCAGCGGCTTGACGGGCGGGGCGACGACGGGTCGGCTTCTTGGCCTTCGCTTCTTCTTTCAATTCGGCATCGGACTTGGTGGACGCTGAAAGGGGTGCATCATCATCAAAGGTGAAATTAGCGGTTGCTTCGCTCACTTCATTGCCCGCCATTGACGAGTCCGTGAGGCTCATGCCCACCTTGACCTTCTGACCGGGCAGCACCCCTTCTTCGCCCGTGATTTCAAACAATTGTTCCCGAATCCCTGCATCGGAAGCGCTCAGTTCACCATCGTCCTCAGCCAACGACTTCAATTCGCCCTTCTTGGAAAGGAAGGCATCAAGGTCATGGTCCGAGTCCATGTCTTTGGTGGTTCGCAACGTCGTCGTGACCTGGGACTTGTAGGCTTCAATTTCCTCTTCCGTCATCTCTTCCATCGCCATTTCATCGGCAAAGCGTCGATCGTACGCTGCTTCCACCTCAGCCTCGGCGGCGACGATGTTCGTGTCCCATTCTTCCTCGAGATGCTCTTCATCAAAGCCGAACTCCTTCACGGCGTCGGCGAAGTTTTGGGTGCCGGTGACGATCTCGTCGTCATCGTCCTCAGGGAGGGCCACCATTTCTTTGGGCGTGACCGAGCGGCGTTCGCGCCGCTCTCGTCGCTCAAAGAAGGACGATACGTCTTGGAAGGCACCGCAGTAAGCACAGTTTTCCATCAAGTCGGGGATGGATTCACCGCACTCCTGACAATCGTGGAATTGCGAACGCGCTTTCTTGAGATTGAACACACAGTGAGGGCAGCGGTCCTCGGTGCCTTCGAGTTCGCCGTCGCACGAGGGGCAATACTCGTAGATGTCCCGCTCCACGTCCTCCTCGCGCTCTCGCGTCAAGATGACGGCGGCGACCAAGACGCCCACCAGCACCAAGGCCCCAAGACCGAACAACGTCATGGTTCCGAGACCCGAAGAAACGATGTCACCGTCGTCACCGGTCGCGGTGGCAAGGGTGGGGAAGCCTCGCTGAAACGCCGAACTGATGGAGGCGTCCTCGGGAATCATTCGAACCGTGGTCGTGGAAGCCGTGGCGCTGAAACTGCAGGTCAACGTCGCCCGGTCCCCTCGGTTGGCGATGGTGACCGACATGGTATCAAGCACGGTGTTGGCCCCGTCTTGGCAGGTGTAATTGGCCTGCCCCGTTTCCTGGCTGGTTAGACCAATGCTCAGGGTGTACACATCGCCGTCTCGCAGCGGCATTTCAACCGGGTTGCCTTCAACATCGACCAAGGCCATGGAAGCGAGTTCCCAGTCAAGCTTGAGTTTGGATTCCACCAGCACCGTTCCCGTGGCCCGAGAGTTTTGCTTGTTGGCATCGTAACTGCCCTGAGCCGCGACCCACTGGGCTTCAAACTCAGCCGTATGGGCCCCCATGGCGGTGGACAACACGACCTCCCAGGTCATGGCTTGACCGGCGTTCAAATTGATGGGAGGCGATTGGCCCGAAAGACCGTCGAAGGTGTATTGGAGGCGGCCCGAAACGGGAATGTCGCCGGTGTTTTCCATGGTCACGCGCCATTCCACGTCCTCGCCCGACTGGACCGATGGAACGGTGGGCAAAGCGTTGGCGTCCACGTAGACGTCGGGTATCGGGAAAATCGTCAGCAGACCGGAGGCTTCGTCGTTGGACGAGTCTTCTTGCTCCAAACCGGCTTCGTTGAACGGATTGATTTTGGCAGTGACGACGTGGTCCCCGTCGGGAAGGGAAGCGAGGGTGGTGGCGTTCAACACCACGCTGAACGGTTGTTCGCTGTAACCGACGCCAGCAAAGTTGACCGTGAACGGAGGGCTCGTGATCAGGCCACCGGATGGATTGGGAATCTGCACCCAAAGCGGCACGGTGGCGGGACCCGTGCCGTTGGTGCGCACCAGGACGCCTTCAATGGTCCACGGGCCTTCCAGTTGGCCTTCGCCCGTGGTCACGGTCAAATCGTCCTTGAAGCTCAAATCCATTCGGGTGGAAACCACAAGGTCTTCGCTGGCCGTGTTGTCATTTTCTGAGCCTTCTTGGATGATGTTGTTCGCATCCACCGTGACGTTAATCGGATGGGTACCGCTGGTGGGTGCGGTGAACGTGGTGTTCACCCAAACCGAATCCCCCGAGTCAATGGCGGGGGTGGCCAGCAGAACACCCTGCGAGCCGGGGACTTCAAGCAGCATCTCCGAAGCAGCGGCGTCTTCGGGCCCTGAATTCTTGATTTGAGTGGACAGTGACACGGTGTCGCCGGCATACACGATGGAACCGTCGCCCAGGTCAAGCGAGGTCACCCGCAGGTTGGGCAAGCCGGCGACCTCAAACGATGCGTTGAAACTGGCCCCCAGGGGGTCACCCGGAGCCGCCCATTCGAACCAGATTTCCTGCGTACCCGCCGTCAGGCCACCCATCGTGTAACTCACGGTGATGAAATCATTGGCGTACACGTCCACATAATCCCGCAAAAGCCGGTTAGCGGTGGTCATGCTGTCTTTGTACAAACGGACTTCAACGCCCAACGCATCGGAGCTCGTGGGGTTGGAAAGCATCACCTCGATGTCCACCGTGCCCCCCATGACCGGATTGTTGGGGGAGAACGACATTTGGGACGAGGTGGCTTCGACGCCGCCGCTGCTCGCTCCGTGGACCGACACCGGAAAGAGACTGATGCCGAGCAGGCACAGGAGGGCCATCGCCTTGGCGGTTCGCAGCATGTGCGGGTTAGAGCATGCAAGGCACTTGAACCCATCTCCACCCCTTCGGCCAAAGTTGCTGTAATGTCGGCGTTACTCGAGGGCGGATGGCCGTCCATGAACCGCTCAGGCACCGACGGTGGAAGGGGAGAGTTGAAGGCAGTCCGTGGGCGTGGGGAGCACATGGGACGAGGGGGTTTGGCGGTGTGGCTCACCGTTATCGTCCTCACCTCGGTGATACCGCTGCATCATCCCGTTGCCGCACCGACCGCTTCGCTGGAGGACGAATCACCCGTCGCTTCCTCCAGCCCATCGAACCTGACCATCGCCTTTTCCAACGGACCCACGCAAGACGAGGACGTCAAGGGTCGCAAGACGTTGAGTTTCGCCGTTGGAGGAAGCGGCACGCTTGATTCGCTCTTGATCGAACGCTCCTCGGATGAATCCACCTGGACGGAAGTGGTCAACCTCACCTCGTCCCCCTGGCTCTATTCCTTTGACAGCACCTCCGCGACCAACGACACCTACAAACTCAGAGCGTCAGGATGGGACACCGACACGGAAAGCTTCGCCATCGCCACCACCGATTGGTTCAACATCGTCAACCAAGTGCCCGTGATCACTACCTTCACCGCCCTCAACCCCGATGCGGGTTCGGGTTCCAGTCTCGCTGACCGTGCGTGGTTCAACATCGGTTCGGGTGAAGCCATCTCCTTCCGCTGGGGCGCCAGCGATGATGACCTCAAGGAAGCCACCCTCACCAACGTGCCTGGACCCGGGGCCCCTTCGAAAGACGGCCCAACCAGCCTCGCCTACGGGTGGGACTGGAGCAGCGGAAGCATGAGCGAGGGGACGTGGTCGCCCCGCCTCACCGTGGTTGACCACTCCGGTTTGAGTGCCACGGCGACGATGTTCATCGGCATAGACCGCACCGGGCCAACGATTGGAAGCGTGACCGTGGGCAATGGCGATGCTTGGCAACGGTCGGGCGAAGTGACGGTCAGCGGTCTTTCAACCGCCGCCAACGACGGCCAAGGTTCGGGCGTCGCCACCGTTCAATACGCCCTTGGCAGCGATGCTTGGAGCAGCACCACCGCCGACAGCATTGACTTCTCGCTCGATGAAGGCACCCACACCTTGACGCTACGAGCCATTGACCGTGTCGGCAACATCGGCAGCAACACCACCGTCCAAATTCGCGTGGACCAAACCGCCCCTGTCGGCCTTTCGTGGAGCGTTGACGAATTGACCACCAGCCGAATCGGTGCGGCCAACATCAGTTTCCTCGCCGAGGACACCGAGTCGGGCATTGACAACACCGCGTCTTACCTTCAGTACGGCTTTGATTCCAACGGGGTTGGCGAAACCCCTGACCTCTCCGGTCGTTGGCTGACGATGGGTGTGAACGGGCTTTCGGGCCAAGTCGGGTTGTCGAGTTGGGCCACCAAATCCCGTCAGCATTTGATGCTACGAGCCGTGCTCGTGGACGAGGCGGGAAATTCCTACACGACTCAGGCGTCCTCCTTCCAAATCCTGCCCGGACTCGACCTCTATTGGAACATCAGTCAGACCAACGTGGACCGCATCGTCGTTCGGCCCGGCGAACAAACCGGCAACGTCACCATCACCAGCGTTTTGGAATCCAACCAAGATTACGGTGGCAGCGTCATCGTTCGCCTCGAAACCGCTCCGGCTGACCGCACCGCCAGCGTGGACTGGACGGTGATGGAGACCCGAAACCTCCCCGCCGGGACCCTGTCCAACCGTACGGAAAGCATCGTTTGGCAGTACATGGTCCCCAACGCCGGTCAGTTCGACCTTCGGCTCGTCATTGATTTCGCCAACGTCATCGATGAATACGACGAAGGCAACAACGACAACTACCTCGTGGTCACGGGCGCTTCCCTCGATGCTCCCGGTCTCGTACCGTCCTTTGCACCCTCCATCCTCGTTCTGGTCTTGGTCGGGTTCGCCCTCTCGCTTTTGCAACGAACGACAAGGGATTGAAAAGGCAAGGGCCTCACGGGCGACCATGCGCCAGTCGCTCTCTCGTGTACCCAAGGACCGCATTGCGGTCATCATCGGTGCCAAGGGGGCGACCAGCAAAGCGATTCGAAACGCTGCTGGGTGTGAGAAATTCATCATCGACTCTACGACCGGTGACGTCGAGGTTGAGTGGGGCGAGCCCGGAACGTACGACGCCGTGAAGGCGATGAAACTCCCCGACGTGGTGAAAGCCATCGGCCGAGGCATGGCGCCCGAGGCAGCCATTCGCTTGCTTGACGATGACCATTTCTTCGAACTGATCGACCTGCGCGAGTACGTGGGCAAGCGGTCCAACCAACAACGTCGAATTCGTGCCCGCATCATCGGCCGCCAAGGAAAAATCCGTCAACTGATCGAACAATTGACCTCCACGCAAATCAGCATCTACAACTCAACCGTGGTGCTCGTGGGTGAAGAAGGCGGCCTGGACGCTGCTCGTCAAGCGATTGAGATGTTGGCCGGTGGCTCGGAGCACGGCACCGTCATCGGCTACTTGGAGCGCGACCGAAAGAAGGCTCGTTTGGACGCTCGCTCCCTTGACGTTTACGAAGAGCGAGAAGAGGTTCGAGACCTTGGAGGCTTTGAGGGCTTGGTCCCGGGTCTTGCGGAGGTGTCTCGCCGAAACGACCGACGCATGCGAGCTGCACAGGTTGACCCCGATGACGAAGAAGCCGTTGCTGAGATGATGGAATTGGCCGAGGACGAGACCATCCAGTGGGAAGAGGAATGATCAGTCGTCGCTGACCGGTTGCTGCTCAACGTCCGAGAGGTCCATGTTGAGCACATCGTACATGGCTTCGGCCAGCGTGATATCGAGCCCTTCCTTCTGAGCCCATTCCACCAGTCGGGTAACGTCCCGGACCAGGAATTCTTGTGCCTTTGGATGGCTTTCCACCACCCCTTGGCCCACGTCGATGACCCACGCTTCCTCATCGTGCCAAAGAATGTTGTAAGGCGAAAAATCCCCGTGAACCAATTCAGCCTTCTGCCAAGCCACGGCGAGGAAACGAAGCAGCCGGTCGTAGACCGCTTCGACGTGGTCGACCTTGACCTCTCGAAGTTTGGGGGAAGGCGAGGTGGGGCTGCCGAGGTATTGCATCACGAGGACGTTCTTGTGAACGCCGAGCGCCTCAGGAACGTTCAGCCCCCACCGGCTCAATCGCTTCATGTTCCGGTACTCTTTTCGAACCCAAACCTCAACCAAGTCACGGTGTTTTCGTCGAAGACCGGTGAATCGCGGGTCCCCTTCGATGTATTGAATCAAGTTCTTGAACACCGCATTGGAGGTGTGGAAAATTTTGACGGCCACCGAACGGCCGTTGATGTCCGTCCCGTGAAACACGTGAGCCTCTTTCCCCCGGGCAACGGGGAAATCCAGGGTTTCGATGACCCCTGATTTCATCAACTTGTACAACGCCATCAAGGTCAGCCGGTCGAAGACTTGGTCAAACACCCGACGGTCAACCCAATCGTAACTACCGGTGCCCATGGCGCCTTGGATTTTGCCTTCGATGTCGCGGAACATCGTGTTGTAACGCTCTTCCTTCATCCATTCGTAATGGCTGCCTTTGCCGCCCAGATTTTTCAGAAAGGCGGTCTCCTCGTCGCGTTGATGTTTGGCATCGAGTTCCTCAACGGTTGGCGCCTCCGTGCGGCGTTTCTTCCGTTTCTTCCGATTTCGTGGGCGACCGGAGAGTTCGTCCCAGTCGTCGTCACGAGCCATGACGCCCCCTCATACCATCAAGCGAACAAGGCGTCGATGTCGTCGTCATCGTCGTCGTCATTCACGACGTCGTCCTCTTCAACCACGGGAGTTGCGGCGGGTTCGGCATCGGCCGGAGCGGGTTCCTCCGCTTCGCCGTCGTCATCCTCATCAGCAACCAGGTCGTCCTCATCGTCATCGTCGTCCGCAAAGAGATCGTCATCGTCGCCGTCATCGTCGGCAAAAAGGTCGTCCTCGTCGTCGCCGTCATCGTCGGCAAACAGGTCGTCACCGCCTTCATCGTCCACCTCATCGACCTCGTCTTCGGCATCCCCGTAGGCAAAGAGGTCGTCGTCGTCCATGTCGTCGTCCATGGAGGCACCCATGCCGAACATGTCAACGTCGTCAGGCAGAACGCCCTTTCGAGACAAGTACATGGCTTGGGTCTTGGTGTAGCGGTGTTTCACGTCCGCTTTGGAGTCTTGGAAGTCCCACGGCCAAACGATGATCAGATCGCCTTCACGCACCCATTGACGGCGACGCATCTTTCCGGGAATTCGAGCCATTCGGGTCTCGCCGTCTTCACAGAGCACGGTCACCCGGCGACCACCGAGAAGTTGTTGAGCCAGGGCGAACATCTCGTTCACGCGCTTGTTGGGCATTTTGACGCGGATTTTACCGTCGCTTGCATCATCGGGACTCTCGAGACGCGCGAGTTCTTCGGCGTCTACCTTCTCCTCAAATCTGCGACCCAATCAGTCTCACCTATCCGTGCCAGCGGCCAACCCTTCTTGAAGTCATCACCCAAAAAAAAGGCCAATGAACGCTGGCGACGCCTACCATGCGCCGACCAAGGCGTTGGCGGCCGACTCGCACAGGGCGATGAGTTGACCGGCCCCCACGCCAAAGAAGACGGTCGTGACCAAACACGCCAAGATGGCCAAGCGAACCGGTCTGCCAGCGGGCAGCGGTCCTTCTCGACCTTCTTCGGGGTCGTTGAAGTACATCACCAAACCGACCCGAAGGTAGTAGAAGACCGAAATGGCCGAGTTGATGACCATGGCCAGCGCAAGGTACCACACCCAGTGGATGTCGGCGAAGCTGAGGTCGCTGTTGACGGTCACGTCAAGCAAGGCGACTTTGACGATGCCCATGATCACGAGCAGCTTGGATACGAACCCGGACAGCGGAGGCACGCCGGCCAAGGACATCATGAAGACGAACATGGCCACGGCCAGGAAGGGGTCGCGCTTTGCAAGCCCGCCCAAGGATTCCAACGTGTGGCCACCTTTCTCCGATTCGAGGAGAGAGAGCACCAAGAACGCTCCGAGTTTGAAGCACACCAGCACCGTCAGGTGGAAGATGAGGGCGGTGACGACCACCAAGGCCGCATCGTTGCTGAGGTTGACATGGCCGTCCTCCCAATTCAAGGCCCCGATGGCGGTGATGGCCGCCATCATGTATCCGGCGTGAGCCACCGAGGAATACGCCAGCATGCGCTTGGGGTTGGTTGAACCGAGTGCAGCGATGTTGCCCCAGGTCATGGTGACCACGGAAAGCACCCCCAAAGCCACCAGCCAGACAGCGGCCCCGTCCGTGGCTTCGGGTGAAGCCACGGCAAGCAGCACGCGGAGCAGACCGAGAATACCCATCGCCTTGCTGGCGGTGGCCAGCACCCCCGCAACGGGAGCGGTGGCACCGGCGTAGGCATCGGGAGCAGCAAAGTGGAACGGTGCAGCGCTGACCTTGAAACCAAAACCAACCAGCAGCATTCCCAGAGCGATGAGCGGCAAGGACTCCATGCCGTTGGCAGCAAAGGCCACTTCGAGCGCCGAGAACTGCAGCGAGCCCGCCCACAAATAAAGCAGGGAAAGACCGTAGAGACCAACGCCCGAGGCGACGGAGCCGACGATGAAATACTTCATACCGGCCTCGGTACCTTCCTTGGTTTCCTTCATGAAAGAAACGAGCACGTAGGTGGAGAACGAAGCCAACTCAAGACCGATGAAGAGCAAGAACAGGTCTTGAGCCAACGCCACGACGGACATCCCCAGACCCGTGGTCATGAGCAAGATGTAGAAGTCCACTTGTCGCCGGTTGTTGTACAGGCCCGAAGCCGTGCGGTCGGCCCGGGTGGTGGCGGGCATGCGGTTCACCGAGGCGGCGCTGGCCAAGGCCAACGCTCCGTAGAAGATGAGTTCGAACATTCGGCTGAATTCGTCCACCTGAAGCATGACGTTGTCGCCTGAAGCGATTTGTGTTCGGTTCATGCCGTTGACAAACGACATCGTGGCCAACACGAAGGCAACGGTGAGGAAGGACGTGGCGAACAATCCAGGGAGCCGTGGGTCGCTTTCGAACTTGGCCCGGCTGCCACCGAAGAACCACGGGATTCGGATTTGGGTCAACGGAATCCGGAACTTGGCGTCGCCGAGGTTGGGCACGATCATCAGCGTGAACAAACCGACAACGAGAACAAATTCTGGAGCCAGGGCGACCACGAAGCCTTCGCCAAAGGGTTCAATTTTCTCCATCTCAGGCACCTCCCGTCAGAATCGGAATCAAGAGCGTTTCAAAGAACGCCACGGTCCACCCGTTCATCATGTCAAGCGCAATCCACGGCATCACACCAAAGAGGATGGTGAAGGCCGCCATGATGACCATGGCCCACTTCTCCGCATCGGTGATGTCGGGCACGGGCTGACCGTGCAGGCTTTCTGGAGGTTGCGTCTTCTCGCCGCCCTCGAAGATGGTGCGTTGCATGGACCACAGGTAGTAGGCGGCGGTGATGGCGAGCACGAAGGCCGGGCCAACCATCCACAACACGCTCCAGCCTTCGGCGGCGATGAAGTGCCACAGGGCGAGGAACATCATCAACTCAGCCACGAAGCCAGCGAGCAAGGGAAGACCAAGCGAAGCCATCCAGGCGAACATCATCGACGTGGCCAGCCAAGGCGAATGCTTGGCCATGCCTCGCATGGCCCCGATTTCCATGCTGTGGTAGTGGTGCTTGAAGGCGCCACACACGGCGAAGAGCATGGGGCTGATGATGCCGTGAGCGAACATCATGAAGAGCGCTGCCGCCCAACCCAACGGTTGCATGGTGGCGATGCCGATGAGGATGACCCCCATGTGCGATACGGAGGAATAGGCGACCATTTTCTTGAGGTTCGTTTGGCCCAAACAGACGACGGCTCCCCACACCAGCGAAACCATGCCCAGCGCCAGGAGCCAGAACTGGAAGTGTTCGGCGGCGTGCGGGAAGAGGGAAAGCGGGAGTCGGAACATGCCGTAGGCGCCCATCTTGAGCATGACACCGGCCAGCAACATCGAACCACCGGTGGGGGCTTGGACGTGGGCGTCGGGCAACCAGGTGTGGAAGGGCACGGATGGCAACTTCACGAGGAATCCGATCATCAGCATCACGAACAGCAACTTTTGCAGGCCGACACCGAGGAACCATTCGCCTC
Source organism: Candidatus Poseidonia sp. (assembly GCA_016779705.1). Lineage (GTDB taxonomy): Archaea > Thermoplasmatota > Poseidoniia > Poseidoniales > Poseidoniaceae > Poseidonia. The sequence continues at coordinate 24,662 of JADHNB010000010.1, forward strand.
CCGCATTGGCCGATTGAGCGTGGGCCGTCAGGGTTGGAATGTCGAAGGTTCGTCCCGTCCAGGTGCCAGCATGGGCGAGGTTCTCGGGTTGCAGGAAGTACACCGTCACCAAACCGAGGAGCATGATGACCGAGGCTGCGAAGGTGTAGATGAAGAACTTCTGAGAGGCGTATTTTCGGTCGTATCCGCCCCACTTGAGGATGAGGAAGAACATCGGAATCAAGGTCAGTTCCCAGAACACGTAGAACATGAACAAGTCCAGTGCGACGAACACACCGATGAGGGCGCCACCCATCATGAGGATGAGGGGGAAGTACACGGCGGCGTTCTTCTCGTGCCAGGTGGCCACGATGGTGATGGGCAACAGGAAGGTGGTCAACCAGACCATGGGGAAGGACAAGGCGTCCATGCCCACGCTCCAGTTGATGCCGAGCGGTTCAATCCATTCGTAGCGGAATTCGTAGTTGAACGACCCAAAGGACATGCTGGCCCACTCAAGGGTCCCTTCGATGTAGTTGTCGCCGAAGAACATGGCCGTGGTCAACACCAGCATCAGCAAGGAAAGCACCAGCGAGACCATGCGGACGGTGGGGCCCAGGCGTTCTCGAGCTGCCGGGGAGACCGTGGCCACGTAGGCCAAGAGGACGAGGCTGCTGATGAGCGGCAAGCCGACCAGCGGCATCGAAATCCAGTCGGTCGTCAAGCGACCACCCCCCAAATCAAACCGAAGAGCACCAACGTGCCCAACGCCGCCATCAAGATGTAATCACGGGCTGAGCCCGTGGTGAGCGAGCGCAGTTTGGTCGAGAGTTGTTGCGAAGTCCGTTCAACGGTCTTGACGGTCCCGTCGATGACGCTGGAGTCGGCTTCAGCGGCCTTGGTGGAGAAGGCAGCGACGATCTTCAACATCGCCAAGTCGTAGTAGTGGTCGAAGTACAAGCGGTTCTCGAGCGCCGTGGCGAAGCCGGAGGACCCGAAGGCCGAGTTGTCCCAATGATAGCGACCCTTGACCGCAGCGTTGAGCGCCAGCACGGGGGCGAACCATGGCTTGCTGGTCTCGCCTTCGTCGAGCTTGCCGCCGTAGAGGGAGAGCGCCAATCCTGGACCGACGATGGCCCCGAAGAACAGCGCCACGTACGACAGCACGAGGAAGAAGGAATCGTGGTTGGCAAAGGCGTGCTCCATTTCGTAAAGGATGCCTTCGATGAGACCCTTGTCGGACATCAGACCGTATTCAATGTCGGGAGCCCAATGCGTGAAGCCCATGCCGGCAAACAGAATACCGCCCAAACTGAAGAAGGTCAACACAAACAACGGGATTTTGATCCACGTGTTGGTGGGGTGAACGTGCGCTGCAACCTCCGTCTTGGGCGAGCCTGCGAAGGTCTTGAGCCACATGCGTGACATGTAGAATCCCGTCATGCCAGCACCGAGCAACACGCAGAACGCAGGGTAGAAGAAACGGGGGTCTTCAAGGGCCACGCGCCAGGTGTTGGCGATGATGCCTTCCTTGGACCAGAAGCCGCCGATGAGCGGGAAGCCCATGATGGACAAAGAACCCACGAGCATGGCCGTGGCCGTGAGCGGCATCTTAGAGGCAAGGCCGCCCATGTTTTCCATGGATTGGGCGTCAAACTCGTCGTGATGGTCGTGATGGTCGTCACCGGCGAGCGAGGCGAGGTGAACACGGCCGAGGGTCAATTCCAGTTCGGGCACGTTGATGCGACCGTTACCGTCCATGTCCACGGCCTTCATCAGCCGCTGCATGTCCCAAGGTGGAAGGTCGGCGATGTCGGCTTTCTTGAGGGCCGTTTGGAACTCGTAGGTGTCGACTTCGCCCGACTGGTCCAGGTCAATCGAGTTGAAGAAGCCAAAGACGGATTGGCCGGTGTCGGCCAAGTAATTGGCCAGCATCAGCAATTCTTCGGGGTCCTCGTCGTGGTGGTCGTCATGAGGATGCAAGTGATGGTGAGCGTGGTGAACTTCGTGAATCACCGCACCGCTGGCCATGAAGAGCATCCCCTTGGCCATGGCGTGGTTGAACAGGTGGAAGAGGGCGGCACCAAAGGCCACGATGACGATGCCGTGGGCTTTGTAATCGTGGTGCCAGTCAAGCGTGTTGGCAAGGTAGAGGGCAGCGCCCAATCCTGTGAAGATGTACGCCAACTGGGACATGGTCGAGTAGGCCAAGACCTTCTTCAAGTCGTGCTGGACGAAGGCAATGGCGGCGGCCATCACGGCGGTGGTACCGCCGATGGCGGCGATGATGAAGGCCAAGTCGGCCAGTTCGCCGTGCATGGACTCTGCGCCGAAGAACGGGAACATTCGAGCGACGAGGTAGAGACCGGCGTTCACCATCGTGGCGGCGTGGATGAGCGCCGACACGGGGGTTGGCCCTTCCATGGCGTCAGGAAGCCAAACGTGGAGCGGGAATTGGGCCGATTTACCCACCGCCCCGATGAACATCAGACCCAGCGCCCAAGCGAGCGTGCCGGGGTTCGAGGCGGCCACCTTGTCGATGTTGTACTCGTTGAAGACCACGGCGTAATCAAGCGAGCCGAAGAGGTCCCAGAGAACGGCCAAGCCGACCATCAGGAAGACGTCACCCACACGGGTGGTCAGGAAGGCCTTCTTGGCGGCGTAGGCCGCGCTCGGGCGTTCGTAGTAGAACCCGATGAGCAAGTAGGAACACAGACCCATCAATTCCCAGAAGATGAACAACCAAAGGAACGAGTCAGCAAGGACCATGCCGAGCATACCCGAACAGAAGAGAACGAATTCCGCATAGAACCGGTGGTTTCGGTTGTCGTTGATCGGGTCGGTGTTCATGTAGCCCACCGCAAACGTGTTGATGAGCAAACACAGGAACGAGGCGATGAACAGCAACATCACCGTGATGTGGTCGATGTGGACGCCAAACCCGAACGAAATCTCGGTGGTGACCACGCCTGAATTCCACATGCTGGAGGTGAACCACGTCCAATCGGAGAGCTTGTCGACGCCGCCGTAGGCTCCGATGAAGTCCGAGATGAGCCAAAGCGAGAGGGCCAAACTGGCCCCCATCACGGGCAGGGCGATGAGCCCGCCTTCCTTGAGCGTCTCTTTCCAGACCTTCTGGCCGTTCAGCATCTTTCCGAGGAAGAGGATGATGGGGAACGCCAGCATGGGCAAAAGGAGGATGAAAGGCGCATACTGCGCCGCGGTGCTGTGAACGATTTCTGAACTGCCTGTACCTGCCATCATCTCACCTCAGTTCTTCAGGACGTTCACGTCGTCCAGCGTGATCGATTCGTGTTGACCGTACATGGCCAGGAAGATGGCCAATCCGATGGCCACTTCACTCGCCGCAATGGCGATGGCGAAAATGGTGTAGACCCAACCGGTCGTGTCGCCGTGATGAACGGCGGCCGCTGCGAATTGCATGTTGGCGGCGTTGAGCATCAATTCAATGCACATCAAGACGATGATGGCGTTCTTTCGGGTGAAGGCACCGGCCAAACCGATGACGAACAGGAGGGCTGAAAGACCCGATACCCATGCTGGATCAATCATTCTTCTTCACCTCCAAACTCCCAGAGCAGGTTCTCCATCCGCTCGTCACGCACCAGGTAAGCAGCGCCCATCATGGCCATGGACATCAGCAGACCAAGGACGAGCAATGCAAAGCCCCAGTCGTTGAGCAAGGTCTCGGCGAGGCCCGACGTGGTGGGCTCGTCGGTGCTGGGATTGGACCAGACGTCATCGGCGTTGACCGCCGCGACGAGGATGAAGCCGAGGGCCAGCAAACCCAGACGGGTGAAGAGGGAGAGAAACTTCATTCGAAGTCCTCCTCGAGAATTTGACGTCGGGTGAGCATGATTCCGAACAGCACCACCAACCCCACGCTGGCGAGGTACACCAGAATCTGGATGGCGGCGAGGAATTCAGCGCCCAAGAGGATGAAAATTCCAGAGACGGCCATGAAACAGAAGATCAGCGAGAGCATGGAATGCGCCACGCGCTGAGCAAAGATGAGGCCCAATGCCCCGCCAAGCGTGATGGCGGCGAACAGAAAGAACACGCCGGTTTCAGCTGCGCTGGCGATGTCCATCTCAAGCATCCCCCTGTGCCGTTTCCTTGGCCGCCTTCTTGGCACGCTTGTCACGTTCCTTGGAGGCGCGCTTGGCGAGTTCAGCGTCCACCGCTTCTTGGTGGACACCGGGAAGCACGCGAGTGCGGGAAGCGTCGAACCAGAGGTCTTGGCGCGTGAACCCGGACATGCCATCGTACTCGTTGGTCATGAAGAAGGAGGTGAAACCGCACGCTTCCATGCACAAACCGCAGAACATGCACCGACCCAAGTCAATGCGACCCGAGACGATTTGGTCGTCAGCGGGGAACAATTCGGCGGTGGCCACAACGGCCTCTTCGCCCGAATCGTTCCAGCGAACGGTGGCGGAGTCGCCGGACAGGTCGAGCACTTCAGCGAAGCGCCATTCCTCGGGCGTCGACGTGTGAGCCGTCACGTGATTGAACGAATCGAGTGTGGCCTTGACTTCAGGCACCTCGACGGCGGCGAACTTGCCGACCTCCAATTCGGCGCCGAAGCCGGCGTTCTCGCCTTCAGCGTTGTCGAGAACGTCCACGCGCAGTTCGGTGGTCATGTGCAAACAATCGTTGGGGCAGACGTTCACGCACATCTTGCAGGCAGTGCAGGTCTCCCATATGACGCCGATTCGGCCGTTGTAGTTCCCGGGCACGAACAACCACGGTTCCATGTCCTCCAAGCGTTCGTAGGGATACTGGACGGTTTGGGGTTTCCAAAGCGTGGGTTTGAGGTCCGAGGTCACCCGGTCAGGTGCAAACTCTTGACGGGTGATATCGTTCATCTCAGCCGTCGAGGCGGCGCGCGCACGGCTTCCGTCGTCGAGGAACTCGGGATGAGAGGTGTTGTGGTAGGCTCCCAAGCGCTTACCGAAACGCTTGCCGATGAACGGGAAGGTTCGCAGCGCCGTGATCAACGTGATCTTGAACGGATACCAGAACAGGTTTCTAAAATTCGGTTGTGCGTGTGGATGCATTGGCATGGTTTCACCTCACTCCTGCCCCGGGACGACCGTTCCCGCTGGCTCGACGGTATGGACGTGGAACATGCGTTCCGACATCCGTGACTTGTCCTCATCGTTGAGGTACACCCAGAAGACGCCCACCCAGAACAAGGTGGTCAGGACGGGCACGAGGTAAGGGATGCCGAAGGCGCCCCAAGCCATGCCCCCGGCCACGTCGTTGCGGGCCGACATTCCTTCGGGGTCAAAGAGGTACAAGCGGTAAACAAAGGCGAGCACGACTTGCAGCACCGCCAACGGAAGGAGCATGCGCCATCCAAATTCGAGAATTTGGTCGGTTCGGATTCGAGCAAGGGCAAAGCGAGCCCAAACGAAGACCACGAGGAAGACCAACCAAGACTTCAGCAAGGTCATGATGGCCCCTGGAATCAGGAGGTAGGCCTCGCCGACGACGGGCAAGGAACCAAGGGTGCCGTGGAAGGGTAAATGCCAACCGCCAAGGAAGAAGTGCGTGAACAAGAAACAGGCCGCATAGGTACGGATGTACTCGGCCATGAAGAGCATCCCAAACCGCATGCCGCCGTACTCGGTCCACCAGCCTTCGACCAACTCGGCTTCGGCTTCGGGCATGTCAAACGGCACGCGTTCCACCTCAGCGATCATCGTCACGAGGAAGAGGGCCGCACCCAAGGGCATGAGGAAGATGTTCCAAGCGCCCGCCGAGTGTTGGAAGTGAATGCTGTCCACGATGTTGAACGTGCCCGAGAGGAT
>JADHNB010000079.1 GCA_016779705.1 Candidatus Poseidonia sp.
AACCCCGAATCGGTCACGACCAACGGCACGACCTCCGGTCACGGGGGCATGGTGTACATCGAAATGTCCCGCTTCGACGGCTCGGGATCATGGACCTTGAACCTCTACAAGTTCACGCTCAGCAGCACTGGAGGCAACGGTTCAGGTGGGCCGAGCGGAGGGGTGATCACCAACTGCACGGGCAACAACACGCTCAATCCCGATATTTTGGAACCTAACGACAGCACCGCCACGGCTTCACCCGCTAACATGTTGCCATTGACCTGTACCGGGCTTTCGATCGATTCCACCACGGACAGGGACTTTTTCGAAGTCTACATGATTGCGGGAACCACCTACTACGCCAACATCACGTTCCTGGATGTTAACGGCGACCTTGATGTCGGCTGGGAGACGTCCCTTGGAGGCTTCCTCGACAGCGGGACCTCCACCACCGACGACGAGACCATGCAGGTCACGGCCAGCGTCAATCAAACGACGTACATCGAAGTCTACGGCTGGAGCGGCGCCACCAACACTTACGGCATTGACATCACCACGGACAATCCCGGAGGAGGCCAAACGTTTGAGACCGTGAACGTCAACATCGTGAACACCACTTCGGCTACACTGAGTTTTAGCGGGCTGACCAACGGCACCACGTATCAGTACAACCATTCCTACGGCCAAGAGTACTTGGATGGCAACGTTTCGTCGAGTTCACCCGCGGTTGGAAACTTCACTGCCAACGGAACGACGCATTCGTTGAACATCACCACGCAGTCCATGCCAGGGGAGAGCACGATGTTCGTATCGGCTTCGCTGATGTCGGCGAGCGGAACGCTCCTTCACAGCGATGTCGACGAACTCTACCTTGAATCGGTGGAAGCCACGGTTACCTCCTCCACCACCGGCGACATTTCACTTTCCAACCTTTCAACCTCCAGCACCTACTCGGTGCAATGGATCACCCTTGATTACGACGAATGGTTGGCGAACTACACGGTCTCCAACGATTTCAACGCCGCCATCACGGCCTCAACGATCGACAGCGCCATGTGGAACATCTCCAACACGGCCTCGGCCAGTTACCAGGTCACATGGACGGGTCCAACGACCATGAACGACCACATCTTCCTTGTTTTCGTCCATCCATCGGGAACAACCCCGAGCATCGAGAGCGGCGAAAACCTCACCGGTTATCACGACGAACAGTTCGTCCCTCAACTGCCTGCCCTTGTCCTCAACGGCTACTCGACCAGTTCAACGGCGAGTACCAACAACGTTCAAGCGAAAGGCGCCGATTTGGTGGTGGGCGACAGTTACCAGTACCAATATCGAGTGACCGATTCGTCCGGGGCCAATTTGGCCACGTCGTCCATGACCTCGTTTACGGCCACGGCTCAAAACATGAGCATCACCACGTGGAGTTACACCACGCCCACGTCATCGGGCACCTACTGCGTCCACATTGACTTGTATTCCAACGCCTCGGTGCAGTTGATCGGCGACGACGATTGTTTCCAGCTTACCATCGATGACGATAACGACGGCGTTGCCAACGAAGTCGACCAATGCCCGAACACCGCCACGGGGGCCATCGTTGACCAGTACGGTTGCGCCCTCGTTCAGAAGGACACCGACGGGGATGGATACAACGACGCCGTTGACGCTTTCCCCACCGACGCCACGCAGTGGTCCGACATGGACGGCGACGGTTACGGCGATAACGCGAGCGGCAACATGGCCGATGCTTTCCCCACCGACGGCACACAATGGTCCGACGCCGACGGTGACGGCTACGGTGACAACGCCAGTGGCAACATGGCGGATGCCTTCCCCATGGACCCCACGCAGTGGTCAGACGCCGACGGCGATGGCTACGGTGACAACGCCAGCGGAAACAATCCCGACGCTTGGCCTGCCGACAGCACCCAGTGGGCTGACAGCGACGGTGACGGTTTTGGTGACAACCCGACCGGAACCAACGGGGACGCCTTCCCCAACGACGCCACCCAGTGGTCCGATGCTGATGGCGACGGTTACGGCGACAACCCGAACGGGACCACCCCGGATGCCTTCCCTAACGACGGAACCCAATGGGCCGACACCGACGGTGACGGCTACGGTAACAACCCCAACGGCAACGCTGGCGATGCCTTCCCCAACGATGCAAGCCAATGGTCTGACGCTGACGGCGATGGATACGGTGACAACCAACTTGGCACCAACCCCGATGCGTTCCCTGCGGACTCCACGCAATGGAGCGACACCGACGGCGACGGCTACGGCGATAACGCCGCCGGTTTGAACGCCGACGCCTTCCCCAACGACGCAACCCAATGGCGAGACGCTGACGTGGACGGCTACGGCGACAACGCCAACGGTAACAACCCCGATTTGTGCCTCAACACCCCGGCGGGTGAAGCCGTTGATGCGAACGGGTGTTCCTCCTCTCAACTCGATGCTGACATGGACGGTGTGAGCGATGCCTTGGATGCCTGTCCGGACACCCCTGCGGGTGAGCCCGTGGACAACGTTGGTTGCTCAAGCAGCCAAGAGGACGCCGACATGGACGGCGTTATGGATGCGTTCGATGCGTGTGCGAACACCCCGCTTGGAGCTCAAGTCGACGCCGCAGGATGCGCTTTGAGCCAGTTGGACACCGATGGGGACACGATCACCGATGACCGCGACCAATGCCCAACGACCACGGCAGGTTTGCCGGTCAACGGCGTTGGATGTGCAGCCTCTGAGCGTGACACGGACGCTGACGGGGTCATGGACGCCAACGATGTTTGCGACGCGACGCCACTGAGCGAGACCGCTGACGCCTCCGGATGCTCACCTTCGCAGAAAGACGGCGACGGCGATGGGGTCACCGATGACATAGACAATTGTCCAGGGACCGAGAATGGCAAGACCGTGGACATGTTGGGTTGCGCCACGAATCAACGAGACACCGACAGCGACATGATTTCCGATGCTGATGACCAATGCGCCGCAACGCCCCAAGGCGAGCAAGTTGACGCCCAAGGCTGCGCCGATTCGCAGAAGGACGACGATCAAGACGACATCACCAACGATGCTGACTTGTGCCCGGACACGCCCGTTACCCTATCGGTGGATGTTGACGGTTGTGCTGACCAGCAGAAAGACGACGACAAGGACGGCATCAAGAACCACCTCGACGATTGTCCCAACACCCCGATGGACGAACTGATCGACCCGATGGGTTGTGCGCTCAGCCAGCTCGACACGGACGGTGACGGCGTGAACGATGCAGAGGATGCGTTCAAGTTTGACGCCAATGAATCGGTGGACACGGACGGCGACGGTGTGGCTGACCGATGGGACGCCTACCCCGAAGACGCCACTCGCTCCCAAGCCGAGGTCGAATCCTCGGGCAACGGCATGCTGTACCTCGTCATCGCCGTGTTGTTGCTCGCTCTGCTCGGTGGTGGCGGTTACGTGTTCACCCGCAAACCGGTGACCTCGAACAGTCCGTTTGCTGAGGCCACGGCTGCCATGGACAACGCCACTGAACAGGCCTTCGCTGACCAGCCAAGCAAAGACTTGCCAGACCTTGAAGGGGCCCAGCCCCAACAATGGGAAGAAAACGGCGTTCATTGGTCACGCGATGCCAACGGGCAACTCTCGTTCTACGACGCTCATGCCGGTGCTTGGGTGGCTTACCAAGGATGACCGTCCTCGTTGCCATCGAGGAATCTGCGTTCGGACCGGACATCCTTCCGTTTCAGGAGGTGCTGGAGATGCCACACCTCTTGGAGTTCATTCGAGAGCAGCGTGCTCAGGTCAGCACTTCGAGCAACCGATCCTGCTCTGCCGCCATGCGCAGTTCCATGGCGATGCGGCGACCGCTGGACATTGGCTTTCGCCAAAGGGCGTTGCCGTAGGGGTGACCCACACTGACGTGGACGTTGGTTCCACCACCGAGGCGTGGGGCGACGTCGTAAATGTAGTAGTTCATGTCTTTGTCAATGCACGTTTGAAGACAGAACGGTCCAATGATGCCCGGGGCGTAGTGTTCCTTGCTGGCGTTGATGAACTTCTCACCCAGTTCAAACGCCTTTTCCAGCAACGATTCTCGAATGGTGGCGGTGTTGTGGCCCACCACGGTCATCTCGGGGATTTGTTGGTGAAGCGGCATGGTCATTTGCTGGGGAGCGGGCAAGCGGACGTGGCCGTCAAGTGAGGACTCGAAACGCCAGTCCACGCCGAGCAACTCCAATCGCTCCCCTTCCTCGGCCAGCGGGCTGTAAAAGAAGTTCAAATTGAACACCGGGCCGATAACGTAGCGTTCAATCCGAGCCCCATCCAACGAGGCTTGGTCAATCACGCCTTCCTTCAACAAGGCAGCTGATTTTTCTTGGTATTCCTCAAACGAAGCACACGTGAAGAAGCCTCGTTCCAGTTTTTTCTGAGCGTGATGGAGTTTGACGATGACCAAACAATCGATGTCTTCGGGTGAATCAATCTTCTCCGGGTAAGGCAAGCCGGCTTTCTCCAGAATCCAGTAGTAGTCCTGGTCTTCGGTGCGCTCTTCCATGCGGAGCATGTTGCGAGACCCGAACATGGGCACTCGGAACTTGGTCTCAATGTCATCAATGGTTGAGTAAGAAGTGAACGAACGGTTAGGGATGTAGATCACGTTTCGCTTCCGCATTTCGTGTTGCATCTCCTCGCCAAGCACATCGTTAAAGGAATTGAGCACGATCGCCTTGTCCACCATTCCTCGTTTCACTCGGCCCGATGAACTTCGGTGCGTTTTGAAATAGTTCGCATAGGTCTTGTGGCGCCCTTCTTTGCAGTACGCCACCGTCGGAAAGCCCTCTTCAATGGCGCCGTCGCAGATGTCAAGAGCGGAATGGGAAGCGGTCATCCCGATGCGTAATTTCAATCGGTCGTACTCTTCAACGATGGCAGCGATGTCGGCCTTTCCAATCATGAGGTTCACGTCCAGTCATCGCTCCACCTTGGGGGTCTTTGATGTGTTCGCACGAGGCAAATCAATCAAAGCGCTGCAATTGCATGACTTCTTCGGTTGAAAGGGTTTCACCTGAAAGCAACTTGGCCATGAGGTCCTGAGTTTCGTCGCTGGCTGCGGGTCGTTGCCCGTCTCCCGCGCTGGCGCTGCGCATGGCTCGAAGAATGTCTTGAATCGAGTGAAGGCAACGAAGCGATACGATGTAGAGGCTGTGTTCCTTGTCAGCTTCCTTCTTCGATGTGCGGAGCTTCCGATGGGCGGCTTCAGCCTTCTCGCGTTGCCGGTCAACCTCGCTGTTCCATTCAAGCATGAGGTCGTGAGCGCTTTGGGCGGCGTCAGCGGCCTCCTTCACGGCGTGGTGAGCGGCTTCTTGGGCAGCGACTGCGGTTCGAAGTTCGGCGTTTCCTTCGCCAACATCGACGTTTTTCTCCTCTTCCTTGAGTTGGCGCAGAGTCGAAGCAAGTTCTTTCATTTTCTTGAAGTAGGCCGGCTCGGCTTTTGGCCCAGAATGCTTTCCTTCGTTGAATTCCCGCTCCAAACGCTCCATCGTGCGGGCCACCGATTGGACCGTAGGGGGGCGGATTGGGCGTCCGCGTCGGTCGAGTTCCACGGGTTTTTCGGGCAGGGTTGAGCGAAGCGAATCCTTGGCGGTCTTGACCGCTTGGTTGGCTTCGTCTCGCTCCTTTTTCTTCTCGCGGACCATCTCGTTCATTTGGTCGCGCAAATCACGTTGTTCCCGAACTTGCACGATGAGTTCGCGCACTTCGTTGTTCAGCTCGTTCCTGGTGGTGGTGAATTCCTTGGTTTTCTCGTTCCAATCGTCTCGAACTTCTCGGTGTTGCGTTGCCTTTTTGTCAACCATTTTCCGTCGCTCTTCAAGAAGATCTTTGAGTTCCGCCATCCTTCATCTCACCTGGTCGAGGGAGAATTCCCATCCTCCCGCACGCAACCCACCCACCTCCCCCATTTAACCCTTCACGGCGAACGGTTCGGGCCTACGACAAGGTGGTGTTGAGTTCCGCCTGCACCGTTGCCACCGATTGTCGAAGAGCCCCAAGGTTGGCGGTGCGCTTGGCTTTGACCACCAAGGTTCCAATCGTCAAGGCTGAAAGCATGACATAGCCGTTTTCTTGAACCAACGTCACCGTTTTATCTGGGCCGGTTTGGGCGAGGAGTTCTTTCCAAGCCTTGACCGAGGCGTCGCCGGGGAGAGATGTACCGCTGACGCTGGTGTACACCACGAATCCATCGGCTTCAAACACCATGATCTCCATCACGTCCCGTAGCTCCGCAACCGGTCGCAAAAGTCGCTCAAGCACACCTTAAGGACACCAACTAGGGTGAATAATCCTTGGCCTCGCTTGGCGGTGGGATCGGACCTCGCATCATGTAGCCGAGGCCGGATTGGTAGTAGCCTTCCAAGGTGGCACGGACGGTGAGGCCACGGGCCTCGTAAAACCGCTGGGCGTCAAGGTTAGCCGCCTTGACCTCCAATTGCACGTGTCGGTATC
>JADHNB010000080.1 GCA_016779705.1 Candidatus Poseidonia sp.
AATGACCGGCGAGGCTCTGGTCGATGTGGCTCAGCATGTTGCTCACGGCAACTCGACGGCGGTCCACGGCGAAGGAAATCCCCATGCGTTGGGTGACCTTCACCAAATCGGCGTCATTCAGCAGCAGGCCGGTGTAGGTCACGCCAAGGTCCGCCATCATCAACACGGCAGCGATGTTGGCGTGGTCGTCATCCAGCGCACTGAGCGCCACATCGTAGGTCTCGATGGAAATCTCGTCCAAGATGGTCTTGTCGAGATGGTCACCGTGAATCACTTCAATGTGCGGATGGCCACCGATTTTCGAACCAGCAAGTTGGTTGGCAAGGGTCAGGTCTCGCTCAAGGACCGTCACATGAGCGTCGTGTTCAAGCCAATCTTCGGCCATTTTCGTGCCGTTGGATGTCGCCCCGACAATGACCACCCTCGGTGTTTCCGGGAAGTAGGTCGCCTCGTGTCCGAACGTGATCAGAGCTGGGTTGAACCGGTCCAACCCCACCACCGCCACGGCGATACGGTCACCGACCTGCAACACGCTGTCATCGTTGGGCACGAAACTCTTCTCGCCATCCCGCTTGACACCAACGATGTTTGGGAAGGCGTGAACAAAGTCTTCTTTGACCTCTCCCAGCGGTCGATTCACGATGCTCAAAGCGGATTCACCGATGTCAAACTCAAGCACGTACGCCTCGTGTTCAAACGCAATGACTTCTTCGAGGTCGGTGGACCGCAAACCTGCATTCAAGCGCTGGATGGCCCCGCGAAGAGGATTGACAACGTGGTTCACGTTGGCCCATTCACCCAAGTATCCTTCTCGAAACTCCTCGATGTATGATGCGGTGCGAAGGCGACAGATGCTGGTCAGCCGGTCTTTCCCTCCCTCTTTTTTGTGCGCGTGTTCCGCGATGGAACAGGCGATTAAGTTGGCCTCGTCCGAGGGGGTGGCCGCCACGAAGACATTCGCGTTGACGATCCCCGCTTCGAGCAGGGTTGCACGCGACGTGATGCTTCCGTGAATGACCAGACAATCAAGCGCCTGTGCCGTGGAGACCGCTCTTGAGTCGTTGTCGATAATGACCAAATCGTAACGGTCGTTTGAGAGGGCTTTCGCCAAGGCGATGCCAACCCGGCCCGCCCCTCCAATAATGATCAGCATGTTTTCACCTCAACTCAACGATTCAACGTATTTCTTGACTTTGTACGAACCGCCCGAGAACACCACATCGCCCACGGTCTCAAAACTCCGCTGACGCTCAACGTTTCCTGAGTCGTACACGATGCTCCGCACTGGATGATAATAGTCGTAAACCAATTGTCCAGAGGCGTCAGCGATTTCAACCCAGTCAACGTAGGCAGTAGGAGTGGAAAGCAACCACTTGTTGTTCACCACGTCCACTTGGGCTTCGACAAAGCAACTTTGGAGCACGATGTTTCGTTCCTCACACCAACTGCTTTTCAGGGGGAGCTGAATGTAGCCCCAGGCGTGGGCTTCCCATCCGTCGCTGGACAAGAAGGGGTCGCCAAGAACACCAAAAGCGTACCATCCAGGAACGCCCCGAGTGCGCATGATGCTGAAAAAGGCGTTCGTTTGTTCGTCGCAATCTCCGGTTTTCGCAGCCAAACATTCCGGCCCGGCTCGTGCCGTGGCGGGCGCTTCTCGGTCGTAGGAGATGTAGGTGTGAAGGTAATCAAACGTCGCTCGAGCAAACGCATAGGCGTTGTTCGACATCCCTTCGGGAAGGCTCGAAGCGATGGCGTCGGCGGTGCTCATCACCAAGGCATCTTGTCCGTTGATGGCGTAGTTTCGAACCACGGCATCGGGGTTTCGCACTCGATCGTACCAGAGGCCACCCCCGAACTCGGATTGCCTGACGCCGTTCCCACGGTAGGCCAATTCATCAAAGGTACCGGAATTTTCAACGTTGATGCCCGTGGACTTTCCAGAAACGAAGGCCTGCACCCTCCCGTCGTCCCACCAAGAATAGGACACGGATTTCACGCGCACCTCAAACGTGTAACGTACGGTTTGGCCCGAGTTCAGGTTGAGACGGACCTTGACGCATTTGGCCACGGGGCATTCGGTTTCGTCGGTTCCCACCGCTGGCCACCACACTTCATGACCGCTTGGCGTCGTGGTTCGCTGGCTGTAGTCTTTGCTGGGCAAGCCGTCCACCGGCACATTGATGCGCTCACCGGCGACCACCACCGCCAGTTCCAACGTCTCTTGAAGCGAAACGGCGGGCGTCTCTTGGCCGCTTTCGGTGTAGGTAAATTGAGATTCGGAGGTGAGCGACGAGGTCAAGGTGGGCGGGATGAGGATGTTCTCCGTGACCACACCGCTTCCTCCCACGCCGCTCATGCTTACGTCAGCGTGCTTGGCGAGGGTATAGGTGGCCTCGGTTGGATAGACGTGGTAGGGCGCCAATTGTGATTGAAGGAATTCATCAACACCGCCAAATTCACCGAACACGGCTTCTTGAGCCTGCGGAGAGAGCATCACAAAGGCCACTAAACCGAGCATCACCACGCTTCGAAAACGGTTTTTGCGGCGTTTCATGATGTTTCGTTGACGCCCGGAATGGGTTTGAACCACGCCGCGTTGGGAGGGTTTCTTGGCCATCTTGTAGGCCGTGTCCCGCGTTCCTTTCTGGGAAAATTGTTGTTCCATTCGGTAACTTGACCGATCTCCCTGGGGCAAAACGCGGCCGCACGAGTAACAAATCGTATCGCTGGGCAACGCCGTGCTGCGGCAATACGGGCAAGCACCCATGGACTTTGGCTAGGCGGGCATCGTATAACGGTTGCTCAAGAAAACCCCGTGCATCGTTCAAGAAGAAAGACCATCGAGTCCCCTTGGAAATGAAGTCGAATGGCCTAAACAAGATGATGCTTACTCATCTTCTACCGGGGATTCGGCGGCACCGAGCTGAGGGACTGTGGTGGTCGAGCGACGTTCACGTGCTTGTTCGGCCCACAGACGGCGCAATCGACGACGTCCTTCTTTTGGAACGGATTCCCAAATCCATGTTTCAGCCGCAGGGGCGGAGAGGATCAAGAACGGTAGAATGAACACCCAACCAATGGGCTGGAAGACCACGAAATACAAGGCCACCAGAAGCGATGATCGCCAAAACGTCGAACGCAGGACAGCCCCCCATCGTCGACCCTGAAGCATCATGTAGCCGTGGCGAGCGGTGATGAGGGCTTCGGCTCGAGGCGTCACGATGGAAATCAAGGCAATGTTCGCCAAGCCCTGAACGGAAACAATGTCCTCAAATTCAAACATTCGAAACATCATCACCATGGCCACCATGCCACCGATGGCCAAGCCCAACGCCCAACCGCTGGTGGGTTGCGAACTGCCTCGACGCACTCGGCTCCGACGCAACAGCAGGTGGGCGACCACCGAAGCGAAGAGGGTGACGAGGAGCAAAGAGACGATGTTCAAGCCGGTGTACACCGTGTCGCTGGACATCACCGTGGCGTAATACGGTTGGAAGAGCAACCCGTCCGCCGAGACGGCATACACACCACCGAGGACGATGCCCCAGAAGACCTGATTCCAAGCGGTGGGTAAATCGTAAAACCCAGCGAACTTGGTCATCACGCCACGCCATCCCAGCGTCATCCCAATCAAGGCGCAGAAACTCGAGAGCTGAAACAGCACGAGTTCCGATACCATGGACGGGCCTTGCGCCTTCCCTTCATCAAACCCTTGGCCGGAACGAAGCCAAGGGAGGGATTCAAACGCCTCCCACGTTTGCGCCAACCATGGCCCGACTGTTGCTCTTCGGAGGAAAGGGCGGGGTGGGGAAAACAACCACCTCATGCGCCACCGCCGTTTGGCTCGCCGATGCTGGATTGAAGGTGCTCTTGGTCTCGAGCGACCCTGCGCACTCCACCTCGGATTCCTTGGATGTTCAGTTGGGCACCACGCCCACGGAGGTCGATGGCGTACCGGGATTGTTCGGGCTTGAAATGGACCCTGAAGCCAAACTTTCCAATCTCTTGCCCAAGGTGGGCGAGGCCATGAACAAGATGGGGTCAGGTGGCATGGGCGGCATGGGTGGATTGGGCATGATGCTCGACCCGACCGCAAAAGACGAACTTGATGACCTCAAATCCGACATCAAAACGGCGGACATGATCCTCCCCGGCTTGGATGAAGCCTTGGCGTTTGACGAATTGCTCAAGCACATGGAAAACCCCACGTGGGACGTGGTGGTTTTTGATACAGCTCCCACCGGCCACACCCTCCGCTTTCTGTCGCTCCCCGAACTCATTGAGGCGTGGTCGGGTCGATTGCTCCGATTGATGCGGGTCTCGGGCGGCCTTCGCTCCATGCTGTTTGGCCGAAAGGAAAGCGAGGCCATGAAGGATGAGTTGGAGCGTTTTCGCCGACGCGTGTTGCACGTGCGCCGTGTCCTCAGCGACCCGCTCACCTCCTCGTTCACCCTCGTCACCATTCCTGAGCGAATGGGCGTCAACGAAACGTTGCGTGCTCACGAATCGCTGGTCGACTACCAATTGCCGATTGGTGGATGCTTGGTGAATCGAATCACGCCCGAATTCGACCATCCGTTCCTTCAACAACGACGAGAACAGGAACTCGGACGAATTGCCGAACTGGAAGAAGCCCTCGAGGGCGTGAACGTCGGGCGATTGGAACTCGCTGACCAAGAAATCGTCGGCGTGGACGCCTTGCGGTTGGTGGGCCAATTGCTGTACGGCGAGGTTAAAACGATTGAAACGACCATCGGGCCGCACGGCATCGGCCACGTCCTCTTCCACGACGTTCATCGTGGCATGGTCACGACGATGGACGACGAGTTTGAGCGAATCCAACTCCATTTCCCCGGATTGGAGCGCAGCGACCTCTCTTTGCGCAGCGAAGAAGGGGTGCTGTTCGTCGGCGTGAACGGGCGAGAACAAGCCATCCCAACGGAAACGCACGTCAAATCCAGCCTCGTCAAGGCGTCGTTGGAAGGCGATGTGCTTTCCTTGCTCGTCCCCAGGGATTCATCCCCGTGAGGGCATGGTTTGAAATGGGTCAACCTTGACGCCTCCACATGGCTCTTGAAGGCTTGTCGCGAGGCATCTTTCGCTCGCTGGGCCTGCTCAAGAACAATCGCAAACTGGACGAAGAGGAACTTCGGGAGATGACCCGGAGTCTGCGCCGGGCGCTCCAAGAAGCTGACTTTAACATCCGTCAAACGAAGGAAATCGTGGAGCGAATGGAATCTCGGATGCGGGATGAAGAACTTCGTCCCGGGCTGACCGTTCAAACCCACGCCATGAACATCCTCTACACCGAGCTGGTGCGCATTCTCGGGCCGCCAGCCGACTTCCAACCCCGTGGGGCCACCTTGCTGCTGGTGGGGTTGTACGGCCAAGGAAAAACCACCACGACGGCCAAGTTGGCGGAGTGGTATCGCAGGAAGCACGGCCTTCGAGTCGCCGTCATCGAGGCTGACGTGCATCGACCCGGAGCCTATGCCCAACTCTCGCAACTGCTTGAAGACACCACGGTCCAGGTCTACGGCGAGCCGGAAACCAAAGACGCCGTCACCATCGTTCGCAACGGGCTGGCCGCCTGTGCAGCCGCTGATTTGGTGATCGTCGACACGGCCGGTCGCCACCAACTCGACGAAGAACTGGTGGATGAATTGGAAAACATTGCCGGTTTGACCCGAGCCACCGACCGCTGGCTCGTCATTGATGCTCAAGTTGGTCAGGCGGCTGGACCGGTCGCGGCGTCGTTCCACAGTCTCGCTGGCGTCACGGGCATCGTCATCACCAAACTCGACGGTACCGCTCGCGGTGGCGGTGCGCTTTCGGCCGTGGCCGCCACCGGCGCTCCCATCGTCCACATCGGTGTCGGCGAGCGGATTCAGGATTTGGAGAAGTTTGAATCCGACCGATTCATTTCTCGCCTTCTCGGCATGGGTGACATTCAGGGCCTCATTGATTTGGCGCCCGAAGACATGGACGAAGAGGAGGCCATGCGCCTCACGCAACGCCTGATGAGCGGGCGCTTCACCTTGAACGACATGTACAAACAAATGGAAATGATGTCCAAGGTCGGTACCATTGACAAGCTGATGTCGTTCTTACCCGGTAGCATGCTCGGGGGCATGGGCGCCATGTCGAAAACCCAAAAGGAGGCCATGCAGGCGAACCTTGACCGCTACCGAACCATCATGGATTCCATGACGGCCTGGGAAAAGAACGAGCCAGCGAAGATCAAGGTCGACCGCATCAAGCGCATCGCACGTGGTTCAGGCGTTCGAGAAAAGGACGTTCGGGAACTCATTGGTCAGTGGAACCGGTCACGAAAGATGATGAAGGGCATGGGTGGCAACCGCAAATTGAACAAGCAGATGCGGAAGATGATGAAGGACGGCGACATGGACCTTGACCCGTCGTCCTTTGGCATGTGAGTCGGGCTTCCTTAACCCGTGCCATACAAAACGGGGGCGGGGACGCCCGTCTTACCAACGG
>JADHNB010000081.1 GCA_016779705.1 Candidatus Poseidonia sp.
CTGATGCCGGGCGAACAGCCAAGCGAGGGGTGGCAACACACGCTTTGGCCCACCCCCGGTCAACCCGAACCCGACCCCACCCAATTTGCCGGGCCCGAGGACATCCTCTTCACCCGGTTAATGCCTTCGGCGACCAGCGACGGTTCAGCGGACATGGAATTCATCGAAATCACCAACCTTGGCGACAAATTGGCCGTCCTGAACGGGTGGACCTTGCGCTCAACCACGGGAACGATGAGCACCTACAACGCCACGGTCACCTCCCTGATGGTACAGCCGCAAAGCGCCGTGCTCTTGGCCAACGATGCCGATGAATTGGCGAAGCACGAAAGCGGAACCATCGTCGATATCGACACCGCTCTTGACCGTGCGTTCTACTTCCCCGATTCAGGGACGGCCCTTCAGTTGCTCGACCCATCGGGCGCACAGGCGGACACGCTGGTCTACGGTAACGGCCCTGTCACCTTGGCCGGGTGGAGCGGTATCGCTCTGGTCGAACCCTTGGCCAATTTGGACAACCTCATCTACCTGCGTGGCAGTGGATGCGGTGACATTCCCGACAGCAACACCGTGGCCGACTGGCACCATCGATGGAGCCGCCTTGGTGGAAGCGCCTTTTGCTTTAACACCGCCCTGAGCAGCACCGGCACCATCACGCCCTTGGTCGCCCCGCAAGCGGGTCTGGTGGACCTCCTCGCCTGGATTGACTCGGCCACCAGCACGCTCAACCTCCACCTCTACCAACTTCAAGAAGCGCACCTGGTCGAAGCCCTCCTGGCCGCTCAGGGACGTGGCGTTGACGTCACGGTGGTCCTTGACTACGGTGACAATTGGTGGAGCCAATACGACATGGACACCCAACGGGGCATGGCCACGACCCTGCTGGCAGGTGGGGTGGAAGTGTACTGGTTTGGCGACGAGGGTGAGAACCCGTACGCCTACATTCACAGCAAGGTCGCCGTGAAAGACCAGAGCAGCGTGTGGATGGGTTCAGGAAATTGGAAGTCGTCCTCACAACCTCAACCCAACCAACCCGGCAATCGTGACTGGGGCGTCATCGTTGACGACCCTGCATTGGCCACGATGGTGAGCCAACACCTGGCCTTCGACGAGGCCGAACAACGAACGCACGTCACGCCCGTGGTGCCAAGCGACGCCCCAACCGGCTGGTCCTTACCGGCCACGGGTGCTGTGGTGGGCGAGACCGTCACCGGCATCACCGGCCCCTACGAGGCGACCTTGATGGTCTGTCCCGACAACTGCATTGCCGAATTGGTGAACATGCTGGACGGGGCCGATGAAGAGGTGTTGCTCTCCCTTCAATACCTCGACATGGACTGGTCGTACGGGTGGGGCGAAAACCCGATTCTGAAAGCCCTCGAAGATGCGGCCATCCGTGGCGTCACGATTCGTTTGATCCTCAACGGCGCCTACCTTGACGAGGACATCCAAAGCGTGGTGGACCGCATCAACGAAGACTGGAATTTTTCCAAAGGGTACGATGCCTCAGCCATCGTGATGAGCGCCGACGAGGCTTCGGTGACCAAACTGCACAACAAAGGCGCCATCGTTGACGGCGAAGACGTCCTCATCTCCTCCATTAATTGGGGCGATTCAGCCCTCGTACGGAACCGAGAGATGGGACTTCTGGTCTCCAATGCCGAGGTGGCCGATGTGTATTGGGCGTCCTGGCACGAGGATTGGAACCGGCTTGACGACGTGACGGACAGTGACCAAGACGGCCTGCTCGACCGTTGGGAAGTTCGCTACGGATTGAAGCGAACCCAGCGAAGCGTGGTTGGCGAGGCGATGCTGGACGAGTCCATGCTCGACGGTGACGACGACGGCTTGACCAACTTCGAGGAGCAATTGCACGGCGGCGACCCGACCATGGCCGATACCGACGGCGATTGCATCCCCGATGGATTGGAGGTGGCTTGGGCCCAAGCCACGGCGCTGAACGCAAGCGTAGACGACATCGCCCCGTCGGACGCTCTCAATTTGGCGGACGCAGACGGCGACGGGGTCAACGAAAGCGAGGCCTTGGGATGCGACCTGGGCGGCCTTGAGCCGGTGGTCAACGAAACGCAGCCCACCGACGAAGACGACGACAACGACGGCGTGCTCAACGGAGAGGATGCATGTCCGGGGACGATGGCCGGCGTGGCGACCGACGAGAACGGATGCTCGTCCGCTCAGCGGGCGGCACAGGTGCAGGACAACACGGACAACACGGCTGGACAAGCGGCCGAGTCGTTTTTCCTCACGCTGATGGTGCTGGCTCTGGTGTTGTCCGGAGGTGCCTACGTGGTTCTCCAAAAGATGCGAAACGGGGCCGAGGAGGTCAAGGACACGATCACGGAAGCCGTGTTCGCTGACATCACCGCCACATCAAACGAGCCGGCGTGGGACCCACCCCTCCTCGATGCATCGGGCCCCACGGTGACGCCTGAAATGCTGGCGCACGTCCCGGGCTGGACCGCTGATATGATCCGAGAATACATGCTTCAAGGATGGACGATGGACCAATTGGCGGCGTATTACCGAGAACAGGTGGCGCAACACGCTTCGTCAGAGCAACATTGAAACGGGACCTGCACAACCAACCATTGATACCATGGAGATGCGAAGCAGTAACCCCGTCCTCAGCCAAAAATTCTGGAGCAACAGCTACGGGAATGACCGCATGACCCTTGAGGGTAGCCTCCAGAAAATCGGATTTCTGCTGGGACTCACCGTCCTCTCAGCGTTCGTCTCGGCCGTGTTGTGCATCAACGCCATCAACAACGGGGATGGCGGGGCTTTGCTGAGCCTCTTGTGGATTGGAGGTGCTCTTGGGGGATTGGTCATTGCCCTGTTGGTGATGTTCGTTCGCCCGCAAAACCCGGCGGCGTTGATGAGCCTTTACGCCATCTTTGAGGGGGCGTTCATCGGAGCCTTCTCGCTGGTTTTTGAGTCCATGTACGACGGCATCGTCCTCCAAGCGGCCTTTGGCACCGTGGGCATCACCGCCACCATGTATTTCATGTACGCCTCGAAGACCATTCGCCCCACACCCACGTTCAACAAGGTCATGACCGGACTGGTCATCAGCATCATGTTCCTCTACTTGACGTCCTTCATTCTGACCCTCTTCACCGGGTACTCGGTGCCGTTCCTCCATTCTACAGGACGCATCGGGATTGCCGTGACGGCGTTCATCTTGGTGGTGGCTGCCTTGACCCTCATCTCCGATTTCGGTTTCATTGAATCGGGAACTCGCTACGGCGCACCAAAGAACATGGAGTGGTACGCCGCCTTTGGTATCTTGCTCTCCCTCGTGTGGATTTACATTGAAACCGTCCGCCTCTTGGCCAAACTGAACGAGTTCCGAAACTGATCGTCATGGCGAGGAGCATTCCAACGGTGGATTTTCGACTGGCAACCTCGAGCAACGAAGCCGACGGTTCACGCTTCGTACAGCAGGTGGGTGACGCCCTCAAGGACATCGGGTTTTTCGCCTTGGTGAACCACGGCATTCCCCGAGCGCTCATCGATGAAACCTACCGCCAATGCGATGCGTTTTTTGACCTCGACGAAGCGACCAAACGGCGCTACTTGCGCCCCGAAATGGCTCACCAACGAGGCTACACCGCCTTTGGGGTTGAGCATGCCAAAGACAACCCAGCCCCCGATTTGAAAGAATTCTGGCAAGCGGGCCGCCCGTATCCCAACGACGGAAGTCAGCCAACCTATCCCGAAAACATCTGGCCCAGCGAGCACGTTGAAGGGTTCCAATCCACCACCGAACGCCTGTACACAGGCATGGAGGCGCTGGCCAAGGAACTCTTGAGCGCCTGCTCGGTTTACCTCGGTCAAGACCCATCGTGGCTGACGGACATGTCGGAGGAAGGCAACACCATCATGCGCATGATTCACTACCCTCCGTTGGGCGAAGACACGCCTGAAGGCGCCGTCCGTTCAGCCGCCCACGAGGACATCAATTTCATCACGCTGCTGGTGACGGCCACGGCGGATGGATTGGAAGTCATGGACCATGACGGCACATGGATTCAAGTCAAGGGGGACCAAGACGCCATCATCGTTGACTCGGGGGACATGTTGCAAAATCTCACGAACGGCCTGTTCAAGTCGACCACGCACCGAGTGGTCAATCCAAAAGAGGCGAACACGCGTCGATATTCCATGCCCATGTTCGTTCATCCTCGTAACGAAGTGGATTTGACCCCCCAACCTGAATTCGTCAACATGACCGGTGGTGTTGCCCTTTATCCGTCCATCACGGCGGGGGAGTATCTGCACCAACGGTTGAAGGAAATAGGACTCATCTGAGGTGGCCGGGTGAACATTGAGCCCCTTCTCAGTGCCATCCTGAGCGGAGAAAGTCAACCCCCCACCCACCTCGTCGCGTTTGTGAACGGGGTGGCTGAGGGAAGCGTTGACCTCGACACCGCAACGCAATGGCTCAAAGCGGTTCATCAGCATGGATGCACCCGCGAAGACACCGTGCTGCTGACGCAAACGATGCGGGCGTCGGGGGCGATCTTGACATGGCCCGAGGGACCTCCCGTGGTTGACAAGCACAGCACCGGGGGCGTGGGTGACAAAATGTCCCTGATGCTGGCACCCGCGTTGGCGGCCTGCGGATGCCGTGTGCCCATGCTGGCTGGACGGGGCCTGGGCCACACGGGCGGGACCATCGATAAATTGGAAGCGATTCCTGGGTTCAAGTGTCAGTTGACGCCCGAGGAGATGGTCGAAGCCGTTCAATCCGTTGGGTGTTGCATTGCGGTACAGAACCAAGCCATCGCCCCCGCCGATGGTGTGTTGTATGCCTTGCGGGACGTCACCGACACCATCGACAGCCTCCCGCTCATCACCGCATCCATCGTTTCAAAGAAGGCCGCAGAAGGCTTGGAGGCGTTGGTGTTGGACGTCAAGGTCGGTGAAGCGGCCTTCATGAAAACCCTTGACGATGCCCGGGCGCTTGCGGTCTCAATGGTGGAGGCAGCAACCGGTCTTGGCATCAAGACCGAAGCCCAACTCACCGACATGAACGCTCCCATTGGCACCCACATTGGAAACGCCCTTGAGGTCATGGAGAGCATCGAAGTGATGCAAGGACTCGGGTCGGCGGACACTCGCGAATTGGTCGTGCTCCAAGGCACGGCACTGCTCACCATGACCATGGAAATCGGAGCGGCGGAGGCCGAGCAACGAATGCGCACGGTGTTGAACAACGGGGCGGCGTTGGACGTGTTCCAAGCCATGTGCGTTCAGCAAGGCGTGGACCCATCGGTCGCTTCGGCCTTGGTGACCGACCCGCAAAGCGTCCTCGGCCGAGCCCCGCACCAAACCACGATTCTCGCCAAAGAGGCGGGTCATGTCGCTTCATTTCAGACCATGGCGATGGCCCAATTCGCAAGATCTCACGGAGCCGGGAGATTCCATCTTGACGACATGATCGACCCGCTCGTCGGTTTTGTTCTCCACCGAACCCTAGGGAGCCCGGTGACCAAGAACGAACCGTTGCTGACCTTTCACCACACGCGACCGCTCGAGGCCGAGGAAATGTCCAGGTTGGTACAGTTCGTTAGCGTCGGCTCGCCAAGCTCGACGCCTCCGACGCGTTTGGTTATGCGAATTCAATCGTCGCAAACGAAGCCGTGATAAAGGGGGGGTGTGTCGCCCACCCTGCCGATTTAGCTTAGCTGGTGGAGCGTGGGACTGTTAATCCCAAGGTCGTGGGTTCGAGCCCCACAATCGGCGCCTTCGTGATGTTTTGATGCAAGCGGCACCGATGGTTCGGGCAAATCGCTGGACGCTGTTCTTCGAGGGTCCTTCGGACCCGCGAACCCCCCACAATCGGCGCCAACAAACGGTTGAAAGCGACTTGTAGCCCGTTTGAGGCGAGGTTGTGGACAGCGTCCACAACCGACGCTATTCCCCCAAAGTACCTCGTTTTTGGAGGTTTAACCCCTTGGGTTCAAACTCCCAATTCACGTCAACGGCGTTCCTCATCCCGTGAGGCCATTGCCATCGAGATCCGCAACGGTCCTTCAGAGGGATACCAACAAAGGTATGCCATGCACGGGTTCATTCCCACTCGATGGTCCCAGGCGGTTTGTGCGTGATGTCGTAGACCACTCGGTTCACGGCCCCTTTGACCGTGTTCGTGATTCGGGTGCTGATTTTTTGCAGGATTTTGTGAGGGATTTCGGAATAACGGGCCGACATGCCGTCCATCGACTGGACCGCTCGCACGACGACCGTTTCGCCGTAGGCACGGACATCGCCGTGGACCCCGACGCTTCGTACCGGGAGCAGAGCGGCGAAGTACTGCCAAGGAAGGTCCATTTCACCTCGTTCGGCCGCCGCTTCAAATTCCTCCTCGACGATGGCACAGGCCTCTCGCACAACGGCCACCCGTTCGGGCGTCAATTCACCAAGCGTTCGAACCGCCAGGCCAGGACCGGGGAACGGTT
>JADHNB010000082.1 GCA_016779705.1 Candidatus Poseidonia sp.
GATGGCCATCAATCATCAACAACGCCGTGAGGAACGTTCCCGTTCTTCCGACCCCCGCATGACAATGCACCACGACGTTTTCTCCAGCCACCAACCGTTCCCGAACTGAGCGAACGTCCGCCAAAAACGCCTCCGGGTCGGCGGGCCCTTGATGGTCAGGGGTTGAATGCCAAGTGAACGTGAATCCTTCGTCGTCGTAACAATCGGTTGGAAGGCAAATCGAACAATAGCGCTCCATCTCTTCGGCTTCTTGCATGCACACGACGTGGCTGATGTTCGCCTGCTTCCATGCCTCGAGCATGCCATCGGGCGCCCAAAGCGGGAAGGGCATTTGGCTACGGAACAGGGAACCAATTTCGGCTAAGGCGGGCAGCGCCTCGAAGCGAAGAGCATCCATGAAAGAGGACACGAATGAGGTTACAAAAAGGATTTGATGGAAGCCAACAAGGAGGTTAGGCCGTTGCTGAAAGGGCGTGCTGGCGCTTCATGAGTTTGGAGAAGAGCGGCGGCACCAGGGCGATCCAAAACATGCCGTAGTAGCCAAAGGGCAGTTGGGGGGCCTCGTCGTGCACGTCCAGGCGTTCGTAGGGCGTGCTGGCCTTGAGGTGATGCGAGGGGTGCAACGGCAATTCCATCAGCGTCCACCGAGAGAGACGGTGACGGCTCTCCCAAGCGTGGGTGGCGTTGGGACGCTCATCCTCGCCACGGCGCAAGCCGTGGTGCTGCAGATAATTCACGAACTCGAGCAGGTAAATCGCCACGGCCGCCTGGCCAAGGTAAGCCACCAAGTACGACCAGCCAAGCACACCGAGCCCGATGAGGAAGGCCGCTTCGAGCATCAGCGACCGACGGGTGTCCACCGGTCGAGCCCGATACGCCCCCTTCACCTGTCGAGGAATCGTTTGCAAGACGTGGCCGTAAACGCTTCGCCCCCAAGGCGAGGAGGTGGGGTCAACGTCGCGAGCCCAGTGCCGATGGTGCGTGTGGTTGTGTTCCGTCGTGAAGTGCAAGTAGAGCACCGAAAACAGGGACAGACGGGCCGTCCACCAGCTTTTCGACTTTGGACGCCGGTGGCCGAGTTCGTGCGCCGATACAATGCCTGACGCCCCGTTGCTCAATCCCGCCGAAGCGACGCCAAGGGCGATGGGAAGGGTGAGGCCGTCCAAGGACACCCGCCAAAGCAAGGCCACCAAAACAACGGGCACCAACAGCGCATGCACGTGAACGATGAGGTTGTGAGCCCGACCTTCCTGAAGCGGATCGGTCTCCGTTGATTGCCCCATCAGGACTTCAAGCAGCGGGTAGACCAGCAACAGAAGCACAAGCGGGGCGGCCATCCACCATCCACCGGCGACCAAACAGGCCAGCGTGAACGCTGGTGTCACCAGTCCCCAAAGGTGGGGCAACCACCGGTTGGCCATGCCTGAAGGGGAACCCTGCATCTTTTGAAGAATCGCTTCACTTCATGCGCAGCCATCGACGAACACGGGCGCCGAAGGTGTCGCTGGCAAAGATGCCGTTGCGGGTCACCTGTGCATCCATCGTTTCGTCAACAAAGCGTTCCAAATATACGTCCATTCAAATCGTCCTCCTTTTTGCCGTCAGCGCCCCACGGCGATCGACCCCGCTGCGATAAAACGCCACGGCCGTCATCCATCGGTCCCAGAAACTTCGAAAGATCCCGTTTCGGTAAACAAAACCGTCAACGGCTTGCTGCGTGTAGGTGTCCAATTCTTTGTCCATGTCGGTCCCTGAAGGGGTGCTTCCTTCAGTGTATATTTTACACCCCGACCTATTTCAAGTGGTGGTGAAATTGCCAACACAAGGATGTAATAATAAAATCAAGTGTTTGATATAACACCATATTTAGGCACCAAATTCGGGGCGAAGGCCTACCGGACGAGGGTCATTTCAGTGGCGATTTTCATGTTGAGCAAGACTTCACCAAAATCTCGAGAATAGGCACACAGTCGCCGCACGGATTCGGAAAACATGAGCGCATGAGCAACATCGGTGGCGTCGGTGAGGCTGTGCAATTGTGTTTTTTCGTACGTTTTGAGGGCGGTTTGCGTGGATTTCAACACATGGCGTGCCTCTTCAATGCGAGTGGAGTCGCGCGTTCGAATGTTGATCATCAACTCCTTCAGTGCCCCCAACCACTTCGGTACATGCTCAAGCGGGGGGAAGGATCCGAGGTTGGCGACGAACTGCGGGTGGTCCATCGTGAACCGGCTGATGGAATGCACGTGGTCCATCATGCGTTCCAAACTCTTCGCCAAGTTGGCGTACTCGAGGGCCTGTGGCCGAGTGAGGTTCAATTTGGAGGCCACGGTGTGAGAGTCCAGCAGCAAGCGTGTTTGTCGCTCAATGAGGTAGAGCAAGGCGTCAACTTCAGATTCGCGTTCCTCCGCATCGGCTAGAAATTCGGTGTCGCCGCCCTCGAAGACGTTCATGATGTCGCGCATCAAGGACGTCACCAAGAGGTACATCCGGTTCAAACTGGCGTGAAGCGGCATGTCGGCGGCGTTGAGCAAACAGCGCAATTCCATCGTTCTGGCCTGTTCGTCGACGATTTCGAATCCACGGGTGGACTTCAAGAATCGTCGGACTGAACGTGCCAAGAGGGCATGATTCGTTTGTTCAAATGAAATCTTGATCACATCGGCTCCTGAAATGTACGCTCCCATCAAATGGTCGTGAAGGCTGTTGTCGGGAAGCCGGGAATGGTCAAAGTAAGCGTGGAGCTCACGCACGGTGCGCTCGTTGAGTGGCGTGATGCGGAGCGCTCCGCTGGGCCGCCAATCCACGCGTAAGGAATCCCTGGGCTCCAAACCGAACTCAACCACCCACGGTTTAGGAAGACTCAGGGTGTAAGTGCTGCCCCCCGTTGCTTGCAGTTTTCGAACTTCGTGGTCGCCCGGCCCCAAACCCATGAGGGTCGTCCCCAATATCCCTATATAGAATATACACCAACCTGTATATGTATTGTCGTTACCGCACTCCGGGACATGGAACCTTTGACCATGCTCTTGATTGCTCTCGCTTTGATTGTCTGCGCCTACATGGCGTGGAACATTGGTGCAAACGACGTCGCTAACGCCATGGGAACCTCCGTCGGTTCACGCGCCCTCACCCTCAAACAAGCGGTGATCATCGCTGCCATCTTCGAGTTCGCCGGCGCTTTTTTCGCGGGCGACGCCGTGACCAAAACGGTCCGCAAAGGCATCCTGACGGTGCCGTTTGACGACACCGGCGTGGTGGCAGACACCATCCTGTCCCAGGACATTGCGTTGGGTTTCATCGCCGCCATGATGGCGGCAGCAACTTGGTTGACCATCGCGACCCGGCTCGGCCTGCCGGTGTCGACCACCCACTCCATCATCGGCGGCATCATCGGTGTGGGCTTGATTCTCGAAGTCAAACACGAAACGACCCTCATCGATTGGGAAGTTGTTCAAAAGGTCGTCATGTCCTGGGTGGCCAGCCCACTGATGGGCGGCCTGTTGGCGTTCTTCTCGTACATCATCATCAAGAAAACGATCATGGACAACGACGACCCCGTGTCTCGCTCCCGTTGGCTCGCTCCAATCCTGGCCTTCCCGACCTTCTTCGTGCTCGGGCTGGCCCTCCAGTTCAAGGCGCTGAAGGGTTTCATTTCCCGAGCCGACAGCAACGGCTGGATTGACAAGTCAAACTGGTTGCCCGCCAAGGAGGACGGGGTGTTCAACCCCTACGCCGACAACGCTTGGTTGCCCCTCAACGCATTGTTGCTCGCCGCTGCCATCGGCATCGTGGCCAGCATCGCCCTCTACTACGTGCTTCGCCGCGTGGACATCGAGGAAGAAGTGCGCGGCTTCAAGGGCGTTGAGCGCATTTTCGTGTGGCTCCAAATCATCACCGCCGCCTACGTGGCCTTCGCCCACGGTGCCAACGACCGTTCGAACGCGATTGGCCCCATGGCCGCCGTTTGGGACGTGTTCTCCAACCCTGACTTGGTGCTGGCCGAACAAGCGGCCATCCCCTTGTGGCTGGTGCTTTTGGGATCGGCCGGTATTGCCATCGGTGTCATGACCTGGGGATGGCGCGTCATGGAGACCATTGGCAAGAAGATCACGGACATCACCCCGACCCGCGGATTTGCCGCTGAGTTCGGCGCAGCCACCACGATTCTTGTGTTCTCAATGCCGTTCCTGGCCGTCCCCGTGTCGACCACGCACACCCTCGTCGGTGCTGTGGTTGGCGTTGGTTTGGCAGGCGGTGCAAAGGGCGTGGACTTCCGGGTGTTCGGAAAAATTGCCGCCTCTTGGGTCGCCAGCGTCCCCGTGGCGGCGTTCGGTGCCATCGTTCTCTTCGTGGCCTCCGGCGGCGATGTGCTGAACATGATCGTCATCCTACCGCTCTCCTTCATCGCCGTTGGCGTGGCCATTTGGAAGAGCGGCGGCGAAATCCACGTGGAAGACGCCCTCTCCGACGCCAGCCAAGAGCGCTTGCAAACGTCACCCTTTGAGAAGTTCCACGAGCACGCTCAAGCGGTTGAAGTGACGGCCAACCACATGCTGACCGCCGTAAACATGGCGTGCGACGGCGAGGACGCCAGCGAGGCCATCCAAGCGACCATCGATTCTGAATTGGCGGCTGACAACCTAAAGACGGGCCTTCGCGAACTGCTCGGTGAGGACATGCGCCTCGGCTATCAAGTCGGTATTGACCACTTCTTGCACATGGTGTCCCTTCAAGACCGCATCGCCGATTATGCTCAGAACGTCGCCGAACAGTTGGCGTTCCGAGACTTGTACGACGACGACAAAGCGAAAGCCAACCTCAAGGAAATGGCGGCCGCCGTTGCCGCCACCGTGGCTACGTACGAGGACACGGTCCAAGCGCTGAGGGAATTCACCATCACCGGTGAGACCAAGGTCGCACGCGACACCGTGGCTGAACGGATCCGTCAAGTGAATTTGAAAGAACACGAGGCCGACATGGTGGAGGCCGAGGCTGCAAAATACGTGTTCAGCAACGGCGACAACGACGCCCTCGCTGCGATGCACATGTATCGCGTGCTCCAGCGTCTCGACGACGTGGCCAATGCGTGTGAGAAAGCGGCCAACGCCTTCCTGCCCATCATCAAGCGCTGAGCCGAGCCCTTGATAGCGAAGCCGACGCACGGTTAAGCATCCGAGCCGCCCCCAACCGGCGCCTGCCGACCGTGGGACCCGGCTCCAGGAGTGAGCCGCATGGCAGGCATGGACCCGCAACTCAAAGCCAAACTGCAGAAGCAACGCTACCACATCGTGGGCGAACACGGTGGCGTCAAAACATGCCACTGGACCAAAGAATCCTTACTGCGTGACCGCCAGTGCTACAAAGGCAAGTTCTACGGCGTTGCCAGCCACAACTGCATGCAAATGTCGCCCGTGGTCGACCAGTGCAACCTGGCGTGCACCTACTGCTGGCGGGAGCCGCACATGGACACGCTCGAATTGACCGACCAGGAACCGCTTGAACTGCTCTACGAATCGGTACGCGCCCAGCGCCGCCTTCTCTCGGGCTTCGGGGGCAACCCCAAGGTGCCTCGCGAGAAGTGGCTGGACGCTCAGAACCCGAAGCACGTGGCGATTTCACTCAACGGCGAACCGACGCTCTACACCCGATTGGGCGAGTACATGGACCTGTGCCACAAGCACGGCATGACGACCATGCTCGTGACCAACGGCACGCTGCCCAAGGTGTTGGAGAACCTCGACACCTTGCCCACGCAACTCTACGTGTCGGTGGACGCCCCCAACAAGCAGGTGTTTGATGAGGTCTGCCGGCCCAAGTGGAACAGCGGCGCTTGGGACCAGTTTGAGAAAACGATTGACCTCCTGCCTTCGCTGGACACCCGTATCGTGTGCCGCCACACGCTGATGAAAGGCGTCAACATGAGCGACACCCACATCGAGGAATTCGCCGCTTTGGACAACCGAGCTGAGCCCGATTTCATTGAAAACAAAGGCTACGTGTTCGTGGGCCATAGCCGAGAGAACCTGTCGATGGAGAACATGCCGACCCACGACGACATCATGGACTTCTCCGCCAAGATCGCTCCGCTCACAAACCGTGAAGTCCTCTCTGACTCACGCCCCAGCCGAGTGGCCTTGGTTGGACGTGAGATCACGCCGATTCCGATTCCCGAACCCACGATGTTCTTCCCCGAAGACCTGGGAATTGCGCCGCCGGTGAAGCACCTCCAGATGGCTTCCTGAACGGCGTGCTGAGAGCCAATCAAAGGGTGGCGAGTGATTCGACCCACTGCAAGGCCTATGATTGGCCAAAAACGAATCAGTGGGTTTGTGCATTGACCATTTGATTTACTGCTTCAATCACTGCATCTAAGGCTCAACGATAATTTTCGGTTACCATCAATATCTTCATGATGCATGTGCAATGTGGGTGAAATATGTCGGAAAGTGCCCTGAAGAGGTTTGTGAACGAATTGG
>JADHNB010000083.1 GCA_016779705.1 Candidatus Poseidonia sp.
GGTCTGAGTTGACCGTTGATGATGGCCTTGGAGCCGGTATAGCCTTGCCAGATGTCCACGAAAAATTCCTGGAAGAACGCTTTGCAGGTGAGACGCCCAACAGGGGCCCCCAACGAGCCTTTGGACGCGCTTCAACCCTCGACGACGCCAAGGGACCGAATTATCCACACAACAAGAAGGCCGAAAATTCAGCAGGCCGTGGGAAAATAATTCCCTCCAGCAAAGAGCCAAGAGTCGAGAAAAAGGGGTTTTGGCAACGTTATGTTGTTCCGATACTGGACAGGGCTACCGGTTATGGGGCCGATTCGGTCGCCAATCGTACCGAGAAGAAATCTGAATCACCAATGAAAACAACACCAGATACCCCTCCTAATGCCCCCGAACCGAAACCCGATGCGGAATCGGCGAAATCTGCGTTTGACGGGAACATTCGATTTCACGAATTAGTGAGTGTTGAACGCGGCGAACGCGTACGGCGAGATTTACGAGGGCTGTCCTTTGAACAAAGTTTGAGCGTCGTACTCGCATCAAACCGCGTGCCTCTCGCTGTTTTTGCGGGCTGGGTAATTGGAGATTTGAAACACTTTGGGATTGTTCCAGAAGGCGAGCATTATTTGTCGCATTTCGGTTACTCAAAGAGCAAGGGTTTACGCAAAATCTTGCAGGAAGATTTTGGTGAAATGTTTCGTTTGGACGAAGTTGAAGGTGTTTGGTACATCGAGGGAATCGGTCAAGAGGTGTTGAAATCAGTTGAGCAATATTTCAACCAAAACAAAATTAACGGCCTGCAAATTGAATTGCTCGAATTCTGGGAATTTGTCGCTGTAACGATCAAGCCCAAAGATTCGCCTTGGAGTCTTTTTTTGAAACCCTTCGCCATCAAATCCAAAGGAACTGTGCTGAGCAAAATTTTTTCCATCCTCGATCGCACCAATCTGGTCTATTCAATTGATGGCGAATCGCCCAACCATGTAATCACCGTCTCGTCCGTCACTCAATTTGACCTCCTAGAAGCAGAAACGGCAACGGTAACCTCAACCACGCCAAACGCGTTTCCAAAGGTTGACGATATCTTCAAACAGATCGTTCTTGATGTCATCTCAAAAGAAGAGGGCAAAGTTCGCTTGACTACGATCTCGCAGCGGGTATCAAAGCATCTGGCATCGATGAAAAGCGAACCAATGTCCTTCAAAAAATTCGCAAAACACCACGGGATTCCCTCTCGATACAGCCTTGTTGACATCATCGAGCATTATTTCTCTGACTCCCTCGCCTACAAGCGGCAAGGAGATACCCTTGTTTTCGTTTGGCGCATTGACCATGAAGAGGAGTGAGTCGACGGGCTCAACTCCAACGTTCGTTCGTTTCAGAAAATCAGCGAACCTGTTATGAACGGTTAGGATGGCCCACGATTCAAGGTGGATACCCCATGGTGACGCTTGACGACATCGTTGACCAAGCCAACGCCCTCGATACGTGGGCGCAATGGTCCTTGGGCGCAGGCCTCACCCTGCTTACGCTGCTCATCGTCCGTTTCCTGATGAAGAAAATCATTCTCGACTTTGTCAAGGCGACCTCGTTCAAGTGGGACGATGCGCTGTACCGCCCCGTCACCCAGCGCCTCTATTCGTTCATTTTCTTCGTCGGCACCCAACTCACGATGCTGTGGGTCATGGGCCGAGAGCACGAACTCAACGAAGCGCTCGACCCCGTGTTCAGCGCCATCTACATTCTTCTGACCACCTCGTTGGCCAGCGTCGCCATCAAAGTCATGATCCCCGTCATCATTGACAAGTTCTCCAACCCGGGCACGGTCACCGTATCGGGGAGCAACTCCCTCGTGGTGTTCTTGTTCCGTGCTGGCATCTGGTTTGGCGGTCTGTATTTGGCCCTCAACGAATTGGGCTTCGAGTTGCTCGGCCTCCTCGCTTCCTTGGCCGTGTTTTCGCTCATCATCGGTCTGGCCATGCAGCAAACGCTGGGCAACATCGTCAACTCCTTCATGCTCGCGCTCGACCAACCCTTTGAGGTCGGCGACCGTATCGAGGTGGACGGCCATCTCGGGTCGGTCGTTTCCGTTGGCATCCTCTCCACGAAGATCCTCACCATCGGCGAGAACCTGGTGGTCATCCCCAACAACAACCTGGTCAATTCAACCGTCATCAACCACGCCCGCGGTGGCGGTGATGGTCAAGGTCGCCGAATTTCACTGGTGCTTGACATCGGCGTGGAATACGACGAAGACATCTCCCACGTGAAGTACACCGTCCTGCAACTGATGCGAGAATGCCCCTACATTTTGGACAGCCCCGAGCCTCGTGTGCTGCTCAACGAATTGGGCGAGTACGCCAAAATCTTCCGACTTTACGGCTGGGTCGAGGATTACTCCGACGAATACATCGCCAAGGACTGGCTCTTCAAGAACGTCGCCGAGCGCTTCGAGGCGGAAGGCATCGGCATCCCCTTCCCCACCGCCGTGGAAATCGGTGCCACGTTCAAGGAATCCTACAACAAGCAGCGCAAGGCCACCAACGTGCGTCGTGCTCGCCTGCAGATGATCAAGGAAGACAAGGCGCTCGAGCGGGAACGTGCCGAAGCCAAGTGGGAAATCGAGGCCATCACGGAGAAACTCAAGGACCCCGAGTTGGGCCGAACCGAGCGAGAAGGCTTGGAAGATTCCCTGCGAGAACTGAACCGCGTCCTGAGCATGTTTGAGGCCGGCGACAACTGAGGCGTTGGGCCTTGAACCCCAAAACGGGCGATGTCGGCCCTCTTCGGAAAACGTTGTATCAAATTTGAAAGGGGATGTTTTTAGGAAAGACCCGTTCATGATAGACTCATGGGCGACTCGGACCTTCGGTACATGCAGTTGACCATCACTCCCGAAGTCGGTGGCAACTTGCCGGGGGCGGACCTCATGGATTGGTTTCCGCACGTCGAATTCCTTGCCCACATCAACCTCGTGGAGGACCACCTCCGGTGTTTGGTCCGCGTCCATTTCAACGACCCGAGGTCGCTCGAGCGGTCCTACGCCTCGTTTGAAATCGTCGAGGTGGTGGAGCAAGGCACCTCCACGGCGTTGCTTGAAGTGCTTCTCACCGGGCCCATTCCTCGGGTGTTTGCGGTGCTCAAGCACGTCTGGTGGGTCGCCCCGACGTACCTGGACGCCGACGGCTTCGTGCTCACCATCCGAGGCACCCGTGCCTCCCTCCGCACCGTGCGCAACGGCATCGCCGACCTCTTGGGTGACGCCTTCAAACTCAAGCTCGGCGCTCAATCGCTGCACAACACCCAGTTCCTTGAATTGCTGCCGGACCGCCAACGCATGGTGCTGGACAAGGCCGTTGAGTTGGGCTACTACGACCGTCCCCGCGGATGCACCCAGCGCATGATCGCCGAGGCTTTGAACATCAAACAAGCCACCGTCAGCGAACACTTGCAATCGGCCGAGGCGACCATCATTCACGCCTTTGTCAACGAGCCCTGAGGTCAGAAAACGGGCCCCTCTCGTTCATGATAGGGTGGGGGGTTATGTCATCTCGGCGAAATAGCAAATGCATGTCCAGCGGACGCTTTGCCGAAATTCGAACCCCCCTCATCTTGGCCATCCTGATGGTGCTGATGACCCAGGTCGGTTACCTTGACCTCATGAACGCCTGGTCGGGTGACGAAGAAACGCTGATGGACGCTGAAACGGTGCTCGAAACGGGCGGCCAAGGTTCGGCCACCTATTCGCTTGCTCAATCCACAGAAGGCGAAGCGCTTGCACTGAACGCAGCCATGGACCCCATCACCTTCGGGTACGTTGAAGATGCTGACGCTGCAACGATTTACGGAAACGGATCCATCTGGACGGTTTCCTCTAGCAGTGTACTTTCCTCGATCAGCCCACAGCGCACCACCGCAAACAACTCGATGTTCAGCGAGGATGTGTTTTTCTTCGCTTCTGGGGTCTGCGCTTTGTCCATGCACAACATCAGCAACGGAACCACCTGGGAGGCGTTCGACGTTTCAGGGTGTACTACAAGTTCCCAATTCTACCGTTCGTTTTTCCTCCTTGGCCAGACGTTCATTTTTGAGATCTTTGATGGCACCTCTAAGGGGCAAATTTGGGCACATAACGTCTCCAATGCCACCACATGGCGAGTTGGAGGGGGCACCTATTCGAACGGAGCGGTGAGGACCGACAGTGCACTGTTCCAATACGGCAACGATGTGTGGTTCTATTCAACTCGTCAACTGTACAGGATCAACGGTTCCAGCTTTGTCGTTGAACAACGCTCAGATTTTTCGGGCGGTTCTATACCAGACTATCATACTGGGTGGGCCTCTTCCAACGGCAGCATCTACTTTGGAGGGGATCCAGAAAGCGTTGGCCGTGAGTTGTACCGCCACGACGTGACCTCAAACCAAACTTACCTCGTCACGGACCTCAATCCCTCAGGGGACGGCGTCTACAGCATCCGGTCCGTTTCGGACGATGTGCTGTGGCTACGGGGACGCAACTCATCGTCAACTGGAGCCTCATTATGGGTTCACAACACCACCTCGAATCAAACATACCAACTCTCAACCATCTCTCCATCACTGAGTAACGTGGTCGTGGACGATGATGTGGTGTACTTTTACGCCTCGACGACTGGCACCGGGTCGGAACCTCATGCATACAGTTTGGCCAACAATTCAACATGGCTTCTGAAGGACATTTTCCCGGGGAGCACTGGAAGCTCTGCACCAAGCACCTCCGCACGTTTCGCATCCCCCCTGCAAGCACACAACGGTTTGCTGTACATGCTACGCGATGGTGGTGCCTCTCAAGGCGATGAAGAAGTGTGGGTGTACGACCCCTCAACGACTGAGACGTATCGAGTATCGGACATAGCGGGCTCAGACGAGGTGGTCAATATCATCGGTGCAGCCGGTGACACGGTCTACTTCACGACGGAAAAGACCGGATATTGTTGTTACATGTACGCTCATTCCTCAACAACCAACAGCACATATGAGTTAACCAACTTCCCTGACGGTCGATACTACCTAACCGGAGCCAGATTCTTCCTGCCAATCAACGGTACTGTGTACATGAACGGAGATTATCAGCCTTCAGGGTTGGTCGCGTGGTCGCCGGATGTTCTCACGACGAAGGCAACGCCGGTCTCGGGAGCAACCTGTAGCGTTTCGCCGACGTTGCCCTCCGGATTGGCGTTGAATCAAGGCAATTGCACCGTGAGCGGGACGCCAACCGACATCACGTCTCAAACCAATTACACCCTGACGGCGACCATCAACGGGCAAACCTACGGGGCAACCTTCTGGCTGAATACAGGTTATCTGCCACTGACACCCAGCGTTGCTGACCTCGACGCCACCGTTGGAGCACCGATTGAACCGGTCACCTTCGGTATTCCAACGGGCGCAAAGGCCGGCGACGGAGGGTACGATGCACCCTACAAGAGCAACTATTCAACCATGCTTGCGGGCGACTACCACTCCTGCGCCGTGCTCGGCGACGGCTCCATGGCGTGTTGGGGCGACAACGGCTACCGCCAGTTGGGTGACGGAACGACAACGGACCGCTCCACGCCCGTTTCAGTGAACCTCCCTGCAGGTAGTTCTGTTGCTTCCATTCCAGCCTATGCCGCCGACCACAGTTGTGCCATCCTTGACAACGGATCGGTGTATTGCTGGGGATACGGTTCTGCCTTCGGCGGGTCCTCGGTCAGCACCCCCCAACACCTCCCGCTCCCTGCAGGACGTACTCCCGTATCCATACAAGCCGACCACCTTTTCACCTGCGTGAATCTCGACAACGGGTCGATGATGTGCGTTGGAAGCAATTCCTACCTCCAACTGGGGTACAACGGTTCTGCGACGAACACCTTCTCCTATGTGGAGTACCTTCCGCAGGGCGCCGTTGTTGTGGACATGTCGCTGAGCGAGTATTCTGCATGTGCGTTACTTGATGACGGCGATGTGTGGTGTTGGGGATACAACGGCTACGAAGCACTCGGCGTCTCAGGTGGAGGAACCACCTACAACTACGCCGTCCAACCGAACATCCCCTCCGGAAACATTACGGCCATCGAAGGCCATGTCCGTGGGCATTGTTCGCTCTATGACAACGGTTCAGTTGCTTGTTGGGGAAGTAACAGCAACGGAGAGCGTGGCATTGGGAACTTCACGAGCAACAACCTCGCCACCCAAGATATTCTGTTTACCCAACCCATGCCAGGAAACCTTTCGGTCACGTCCCTCGCCACCGGCGACCACACCGTGTGCGCCCTGCTTTCCAACGGCTCAGTCGCCTGCTGGGGCGACGCTTATGCAAACGGATATTCCTCCGATACCAACACTCCGACGCTCATCCCTTGGCCACATGGCTCTGTGCAAGCGACGGCCATTT
>JADHNB010000084.1 GCA_016779705.1 Candidatus Poseidonia sp.
GCCCAGTTGGGTCGTTCCCCACGCCCTGTTTCCCGACGGCTATCACGTCGACCCCAGCCTGCCGCTGCCCTTCCTCAGTTTGGGTTCGCAGAAGCGGCACATCGGCTTGTACCACATGGGCATTTACGCCGACGAGGCGCTGCTGGACTGGTTCACCCAAGAATACCCGAAGCACTGCTCAACCAAGTTGGACATGGGCAAGAGTTGCATCCGTTTCAAGAACATGGCCAAGATACCTGACGAGTTGGTGGCCGAATTGTGCACCAAAATGACGCCCGAGGATTGGATTCAGCGCTACCGAGACGCTCGTGCGTGAGACGGCAACGCCAACCCGTCCATCCGGGGTTTTGGCCTACTTCGGCGCCGGAGGCCACGCAGGTGCCTTGGCGTCGGCTTTGCCTTCGATGTGGTTGACGAACGTACGGCGAGTCGGGTAGGCGAAGTCAATGTCCTCCTCGTTGCCGAACACCTTCAGGATGTGCTCCCAAAGCCGCTGTTCGGAGTCACGTCGGTCGCCAATGTCCACCAAGTATCGAAGGCCAAAATGGATGCCGCTGGCGGTGACGCTCGTGAAGACTTCCGGTCGAAGGCTGCCCAGTTTGATTTTGTATTCACGGTGCACTTTACGCAACTGACGCCTGGCTTGCGCCTCCACGTCCTTGGTTTCGTTGGCGAGGATCTTGACCAGATGGCCTTTAGCTTTCTTCCAATCCGATTCAAACGTGACCTCGACGCCAATTTCGTTCCACAGCATGCCAATGCCCTTGCTGGAGTTGACCACCGATTCCTCCATCACCGCTTTGTTCGGGACATGAATCAAGCGACCCGTGGGCATGGCGGCACCCTCCACGCCGTCCACCTCCGAGAGGATGGTGGCGAAGAGACGAATGTCGGCCACGTCGCCTACCAGCGTCCCAATGCGAATGCGGTCGCCCACGATGAACGGACGGCGGATCATGATGTAGGCCCAACCGGCGATGCTCGAGATGGGTTGGTTGAGCACGACGACCAACCCGGCGATGAAGAACCCGAAGAAGGTGACAAAGTCGCCCACCCCAGTGTACCAAACTCGGCCGACGAGAATGAGGGAGAGAAAGACAAAGACGTACCAGCTCAATTTTCGCCAGGTGTAGATGTTGTCTTCGTTTTGCGTTCGAGCCTCCACCCCGCGAAGGACGGCGGCACGGAAGGTGTAGAGGACCAGCACGCTGACGAACGACACCACCAATTTGGCTTCCGTTTCTTGCGAAACCAGCAGAAAATCGGGGATAAAGTCGTAACTGACCATTGGCACGGGGCGGTACATCGCGTATTTGGCTTTTCAGTCTTGGGGGCCCTGTGATGCGCCGTAGAATCGGGAAGGAGGGTGATGCAGCAAGTGGGGGGGATTGGATGGAAGTCCGTGTTTTCTACAACTCCAACAAAGGATGCTTTTTCCACATCGACGGTTGGAAAAATTATAGGTGATGGCAGGCATTTCTCACCGTGAACGAGAATCTTGACCTTTTGGATGACATTGGACTCGTGCTGAGCGTGTTCGTGCTGCTCTTCATTTCGTACTTCCATCTTCGGAATTTGAACGACGAGCGTACTTGGGACCGAAAAATGGGCGCCTCGCTGGTGATCTGGCTGTTGCTCTACTTCATTCTTCGCCGAGTCCAGGAGATTTCACCAAGCATGGGGATTGACGACCCTGCGGTCTCGAGTTTCATTGTGGAAATCACGGCCTACAGTTCGCAACTGAACTTCTATTACATTCACCTGTTCTTGATGCTTCTTGTCCCGATTCCGTTCCTGCGAAACGGTTGGCAGATCGGAGGCCTTGGCGTCCTCGTCTTGGTGTTTGCATACATCGACCGCACGGCCCTTCTCCCCGACGCCGACCCTCACTACAACTCGTTGTTGTTGCCCAGTTTCCTGCTGTTGGCTGGACTGGTTTGTTTTAGCGTCGGCCTGCGGTTCTTGCTGTTCCCACCCGACGCGGACGACAAGAGCGAACAAGCCATGGCCATGCGTCGCTCGGGTTTCTTCGCCTTGGGAACCATCGCCGTCGTGATGGACAACATGGTGTTCCGTGCCGTGGGCTTTCTCGACGGTTCGGCCAACGCTTGGTGGACCTTCCCCACCGTGAATTACTCGGGGGCTTCAGCCGGGTACAACCACGCCATGATTACCCTAACCGAGATGACCATCATTCTGGGCAGTTTCTCATTCTTGATGATCGGCTTTGGCATCGGTGCCATCTATCACCTTGTCAAAGCCTATCGGAACGAACACCCGGTGAGCCTCGCCACCGTGTTTTCGGGCTACATTCTTTTCATCTGGCTGCTCATCATTTTCCGACACTGGGCCTACGTCTCCCAATACGCCACCTGGACCATGTGGGAAACACCCCTGGACGATAACGCCGCTATCATTACAGCGTTAAGCGACGGTTTCACGTTCCACTTGATCTACCCGACCATCGCCCTGCTCCACGCTGTCAAATTCGGTCTCATCACCATTGAATCCGAACGGGACAAGAAAATCCTCCGCGTGGTGGCCCTGGCCGTCATGGTGGCCATCACCGCCGTCTTCACCACCCTGCTTGAAATCATCATCCCCGTCCCTGACATCCTGTTGGCGGTTGCCTGTGGGTTGGTGTTGGCGACTGGATGGGAGCGCTACCTCATCGATGCGCTCGAACCCGACGAGGAAATGAAAACCATCTCGTGGGCTTGGCCCGGGAATCAGCGAAGAATGATGATCGGTGTGAACTTGATGATCGGCGTTCCCTTCGTTATCAAACTGGTCGCGGGGGTGGTCTGGTGATTCCATCCGAAGCCGACCTCATGAAACTCAAGAAAGATGAATTGGTCACCATGGCCGCGGACTTGGAATTGGCGGTTTCCGGCACCAAGCAAGACCTTGCACAGCGAATCATTCAGCACAAAACGGAAGCTTACAACAACGAGACCGACCGCCTCGAAGACGTGCTTTACCACACGCCCAACGAAGACGTTGAGGCGAGTGAGACCCCCCCCGGTGCAGCAGAAGAGGAGCCTACGGAAGAGAAAGCCACCAAGGAACCAACCAAGGATTCGAACGACGCACAGGACGAGGTCGGGAAGCACGAAACGGAGAACAAGAATACAGCAAATGACCACGTCGTGTTTGGCGAACTCCCATCTCGCATGCTCGTGGCTGGAGGCGTGAACGCCAGGGCCTACCTCACTACCTTGGCCACCGTGTTCATCCTCATGTTTGGGTACGGATTTCAGGACTACTACAGCCTCAACTTCGCTTTCGAGGGCGACGACAAAAAGACCGTGGATTGCATTCACATCACGTACTATTCTTTGGGCGATGGGAACAGCTCGACGTATGACCCAACCAACGAAGCGAACATTGAATGCGCTGAATTCCTCGGTGTATCTCCCAATTACTGGCAAGAGGAGATGGATGCCTGGATTGCCAGTCTCATCGGTGAAACCACGGCTTCCGGGAACCATTCCGGTTTCGTTTGGACGCAGGTGGGCATTGACACCATGGCGTACTTGGGTCAAACCACCTTCAACGTGAACATGAGCGTGTACGGTGATCCCGAGGCGGGCGATGAGTTCACCGAACAACACCTGAACGTTTGGAACGGTTTCGCTGCAGGGTTCCCCGGTGGAGGCAACGACACCATCGAAAGCCTTCTGCCGGGCGGCAACAGCCCGTTCGCCATCTACATGCCTGCCGGCATTGTTGACCACAAACCCACGGGTTTTCTGTGGACCCAAGCGGGCATTGACACGATGACCTACCTCGGGGCGACGACCTTTAATGCCAACATGAGCGTTTACAGCGACCCCATGGCTGGAGACGTGTTCACCGAGCAGCATCTCGCCGTTTGGAACGGCTTCGGAGCCATGTTCCCTGGCGGAGGCAACGACTCGTTCGCTGACCTGCTTCCCGGCGGAGGAAGTCCCTTCGCCATCTACATGCCATTCGGCATTGTCCAACATGCACCAACCGGTTACCTCTGGAGCCACGCTGGCGTGCCAACCATGGCCTACCTCGGCTCCTCCACGTTTGGTGCCAACATGAGCGTCTTCGGCGACCCTGCTCCAGGGGACGTGTTCACGGCTGACCATTTGGCGGTGTGGAACGGCTTCACCGCCACCGTCGGCGGAGGCAACGACACCTTTGCCAGCCTGCTGCCGGGTGGCGACAGCCCGTTTGCCGTCTACATGCCTGCGGGCATCGTCATCACCGAGGTGGAGTGGACCAACCAAACCCCAAGTGTCGTGAACCTCACCATCATCGGCAACCCCGCCGAGGACGGGAGTACCAACACCACCTACGAAGCGATCTACGAATTCAACGATGCACAGGGTGACAACGATTCCTCAACCGTGTTGTGGTTCGTGAACGGCACCTACATGGTCAACACGAGCAGCTTTACCGCAGATTTGCCGAACGGTTCACTCCTCACCGTGCGCATCACGCCCAACGACGGCCTCTACACCGGTACCAGCGTTGAGGCTGAACTTGAAATCGTGGTCAGCGAGGCGTGAGCCAGTCGGCGAGTTGCCCGCGGGCATCGGGCCACGACGCCGGCTCGAGTGCATCCGTCAGGTGCAGACCCGCCAAGAAGCGAGCGTGGACCGAGTCCCAAGGCTCCTCATCGCCTTCGCCCCGCCAGCGGAACAACGGAGCGCCGTCCCGCTCCAAGCGGTCAAGGAAACCCCGTTGCGCCGCCGAGACCAGCAGCGTCGGCGTGCCGAGAAGCGCCGCCTCACTCGCCAATGTCACGGACTGCGTGATGACGCCGTCGTGCGTCGCCAGTTCGCGGTCAAGCGTCCAAGGGTCACCTTCGTAGGCGTTCTCGTCGGCCACGGTGGTCACGACCCCGTCCAGCGCATCATCGGGCAAGGCCACAATTTCCCCTTCGTCGTGAACGCCTCCCCCCACCAAACGGCGAACGAGCACGCGGGGCGGGTTCGAGACCTTGCTTGGACGGCGCTGGGGGGCAAGGTGGACGTGACCGTGGAGCCCGTCCAAACGATGGACCCTGCCTTGGAAGGAGGCGAGGAACCCCCCGTCCAGGTCGTCACGCCAGTGCGTCGGCAGGACCGCATGGGTCGCCGCTTTGACGGCGATACGATGGGCGAGGTGGTTCACCTCGGTGTCCGTGATGTACCATCGCTGATGGACGGCGGAGCGACGCCACCATCGGGGTGTGGCAGCGAGCATCTCCAAGGCCGCCCCCACCCCCACGAGGCGTTCAACCGCGCCCTGACCGTCCCGACCGGCGGCCTTGAGTAAACGCTGCACGCTTCGCAGACGGTAGAGGGCTTTGCGACGCTTTCCTTCGCCCACGGGACGAGGTACCCAGAGCGTTTGACGGCGAGGCAAGCGACCGTCGCCTTGCTCGAGCATGGCCCGCACTTCGGGACGCTCGCACGCCACGATGAGGTCGGCGGTGGTGCCCTCCCGCAAGAACGGTGCCAGCAGGCGCACGTGGGCCGGGTGGTCCAGAACCCAACAGGTGCGCATGGTCGTGGGAGGAGAAGGCCCCCCTCAAGGCATCGCTCCTTCGGTGTTGACCGCACAACCTTGCGTGGACGCAGGAGCGGAGGGAGAAGAGCAAAGTACGAACCGGGAAAGCGATGCTCGTGTTCAAAACGCTGTTTGCGTGGCTTGGCGCACTTGGCATGACGGTGCTGGCAGCCAGGCTCATCGTGAGTGCCGTCGACGCCCCGACGGACGGAGAGGCGGCCATCGCCAACTTCGGTGCCTTCGCCTCGTGTTGTGGTGGCCTTGTCTTGTTCGTCCTCGGCTTAGCGCTACGTCCGACGGCCACGACTCGGGTTCACACCAAAACCCGCCAACACGCCTTCACGAACCGGTTACCCACCGCGGACGCAGGGTCCGGCATGGTCGTTGATTTCACCTCGGGACAGAAAGGCGGTGAGGCCGCCAACAACCTCTCGGCGGCCTTGGCGGAGCATTACGGTACCTTTGGCATGGGGTACGAGGCTCGCGTGGTTGGCGAAGAGAGAACCTCCTCCGGAGAGGAACGCACCGTCGTCGACCTGGGCAGCTACTTCGTTGCTCCAAGCACCACCATCCGTGTTGATACGGAAAGTGACGACGATGAAGAAGACGCCCCCGATGTCAAGGAGTGAGCCATCCATCCCTGACGGCGAACCACCTGCGCTGCGCTTCAGAATCGGAAATAGATGAAATCAATGGTCTCCGCTGGCCGCAGATAGAACGACAAGCACAGCATGGTGCCACACATCGTTCCCCAAACGACCGGTCGTTGCCGAGCCAACCATGCCTTTCCTCCACCCAATTTGCCACTGATGCCGTGCATGAGAATGAACAACGCGGCAATGAAAAAGGTCAGGATTTTGATCTCGGGAA
The DNA here is from genome assembly GCA_016779705.1 of Candidatus Poseidonia sp. Taxonomy (GTDB): domain Archaea; phylum Thermoplasmatota; class Poseidoniia; order Poseidoniales; family Poseidoniaceae; genus Poseidonia. Next base: position 6,397 of record JADHNB010000084.1, read on the forward strand.
GG
>JADHNB010000011.1 GCA_016779705.1 Candidatus Poseidonia sp.
ACCACATGGTGTAGGCGAGATAGAACACCGAGAAGATCAATCCAAAGACGGCGGCGTCTCGGGCGGCACCCGTCCCGGACAACTCATCGGACTGCCAGTAAATGAGAAGTGCATAGTAGAGCACACCCGTCAAGGCGATCGCCCATGGAATTGGCTTGTGCTTCATGCGTCATCCCACCTGGTTGATCACTCTTCTTCGAACTCGCCCCAGTCGTCGTCGTCACCGGCTTCGACCGAGCCACCAGCGGCTTCGATTTTCTCGACCGCTCGTGCGCTGGCTTCCTCGACGATCACCGTCAAGGCGCTGCGAACTTGGCCGCTGCCGAGCAACTTGTCGATGCCCATGGAGGTCAGGTCAACGGTGGATTCGCCGTTGGCGATTTCTTCGAGTTGACCGACGTTGGCCGTCACGTGAACGGTGCGCAGCGAGGGGTGTCGGTTGAAACCGTGCATGCCCCAGTGCTTGGGCATGTACTTGATTCGGGTCATGACGCGGTGCTTGTTCATACCAGCGTTTCCACGACCACCGCGCTTTCCTGCGCCACGGCCGGCTTTCTTTCCTCGACCGTGGTATCGGTTTCGTCCACGGTGCTTGTTTGCTTTCGTACCCATCATCATCACCTCAGATCATACGCTCCACAAGGTCGCCAATGGCTTCACCGCGGGCGCCAAGGGCACCACCGACCACGAAGCTTCGCTTGATGCCGCCCCAGCCTTTTGGCCCTCGAGGAGGGTGGAGGCGGAAGACACGCTTCAAACCTGGAACGTCCTTGACCTGGGCTTCGCCAGCAGCGATGGCCTTGGCGAACTCACCGATGGTCTTGTAATCGGTGTGTTCGGCAACGATAGCGTCCGTCAACGGATGGTCACCGGTCATGCGGCCTCGCTCGGAGAGCATTCGCTCGATGAGGCCGGCGTCCGCTTCGCCCCACGTCACGTAGTCCTTGGACTTCTGGAGCATGCCGCGGTATTGAGCGTTGTCGGGAATGATCACGGCGTGGTTGACCCGTGTCAGGTTCATGTAGCCCATGGTTTCGCGAATGGAACGCTCAACCTTGACATCACTGCGTGCTCGAACGACGATGAAACTCATGCATTCTTCCTCCCGGTGTGGATGTAAAGCGTCTCACGCTGTCCGTTGGTTACTCGCGTCGTGTTGATGTTTTTCAAGGCGTTGAAGGTTGCAGCGGCGTAGTTGATGGTTGTGCGGGTCTGGCCCTTGGTTCGAGAAAGCACGTCCTCGACCCCAGCGAGTTCCAGCACGCGCTTCCCGGTTTCACCGATGACCAAGCCCTTGCCCTTCGCGGCAGGCATCAGGGTCACGCGGGTGGAGGCTGCACGGCCGTTCACCTTGAACGGGACCGTGTTGCCGGGTCCGGGAGAAGATTCCCACGAACCGTTGCCACGTTGAACGGAGATGAGGTTGAGCTTGGCAGCGGTGATCGCCTTGCGAATGGCGGTGGCGACTTCCTTGGCCTTGGCCATGCCTAAGCCAACGTATCCGTCTCGGTTGCCCACGCAAGCCATGACGTTGAATCGCACACGGCGACCGCTGTCGGTCATGCGTTGAATCATGTTCACCGAGATGACCTCGTCTTCGAGGTTGGGAATCAAGGCATCCACGATTTCGACCTCACGAATGGGGAGGCCAGAGGCCAAAGCGGCTTCAAACGTCACAATCTTACCGGCCATGACCGCTGCCCCAAGGCGCGTGCGAGGCTCCCACTTGCGCAAGTTGGCAATGGGGTCGTCTTGATTTCGGCGTCGGCGACGCTGGTCGGGCATGTCTTCGGCTTCATCGGGCGCGTAGGCTTGCAGCAAACCTGGTGCCATGGTTGGAACGTCTTCTTCACTCATCAGTTAGCCCCCTCAATCTTGGTTTTGGTCGATTCAATGTCCTTGGCGATTTTGTCGTCAATGTGAGTTCCGTTCAAGCGGTCTTCGTCAGGGTAAACGTCCTCGCTGTGGGGGATGTCGAGACCGGCATCGCACATCCCTTTGAGGGCGGCATACACGCGGCCTCCACGGGAGTTCGCAGCCAGACCGATATCGAGAACCGCTTCAGTCGCTCCGGAGGCGACGGCGGCTTTGCCCATCGCGTAGCCCACAAGGTAGGAGGCCGGAACGGATTTGAGCGAGCGACCCTCGGGCCAACCGTATTTCTTGACGAGGTCGGAACCCGTCACGTTGACGCTGACCAGGTCGCCGTCGGCGGCCCAAGAGACCAATTGGCAGGTGGTTCGGGTGTTTGAGACACGCACCACGGCACGAGGCATACGACCGCGAAGCAGCTTGAGGCGACGGCGGTAGTCGGTTACGCCGGCTTGGCGGCGTCGGAAGACGGAGCGTCGGTTGTTTCCTGCCATCATTCATCGCCTCCCTTGAAGTTGACACCCTCAAGCGCCATTTGAGAGCGCATGTGAGCGATGGAACGGTAGGAACCGCCCTTGGCCTTGAGATAGTACCGGCGGTACTGCGATGGCTCCAAGGTCTCGTCTTCTCGAAGCGATTTGAGGACACGACGCTGGCTGCGAATGGTTCGCATCCATCGGTTCTTTCGAGGGTTGCGAGCGTTAGCCGTACCTGCGCGGGTTCCTTGACCCTTGCGTCGACCCTTTCGCTTTTGTTCCAAGCGGGCTCGGGCACGAACTCGGGAGGTCCCCTTCACGGGCTTGGCCTTGATCCAGCCTTCGTCGATGAACTCACGAATGTCATCGGTTTGAACGGCCGAAGCCACCTGATCAACGTAGAGCGGGTTGATCCAGACTCGGTTCTCACCGCAGCCAAGCAGGCGAGCAGCGATTCGCTTTTGATTGGTGATTTGCATCAGACATCCCTCCGTCGGTTGAGCACACGAATACCGAGTTCATCGGCTCGAGCGTAAATGGATTCGCGCTTTCGGCCACCCACCGTGCCACCCACGCGGGCTGCTTCGGTTTCGGGGTCAATCGATTCGAGGTCAGCGATGTTCTGCACCATCACTTCACGGAACCCAGAGGGGTGAAGGAAACGGGCGGCAGCCACTTTTCCGTGGCCGATGCGCACCAGCGAGCCGCGATACTTGTAGTTGCGACGTTGCTTGTTGTCCATTCCGTGAGGAGCGCGCCATCCGGAGCGAGAGAGACGCTTGTAACGGAACCATTCGGTTCGGCGGAACGAAGGCGTCTTCTTCTTTTGAGCAGCACGGAGCGCAAGAGCGGCCTTCATCTCGTCATCGAGCACCGGCTTTTGCTTCACCATGTAGACATCGTCTTCATCGTCGTCCCAGTCTTCGTCGTCCCAAGCGTCATCGTCGGCAGTCGGGGCTTCAGTGACGGGAGCGTCGTCAACCTCTTCGGGCGCTTCATCGGCTCCAGAAGCTTCCTCAAGGCGAGCAATGAGATCGGTTTTCTTGCCGGAAACGGGCAAGTCTTGTTCCTTGAGCAACTCCTTGAGTTGTGCAACGGTCATTGATTCGTAGTCTTCTGCCATCTCCATCACTCCTTGTTCAACAGGTAAATCCCATCCTGGAAGACACGGCGGTCTCGCTTCTTCACGGTCGTGCAGCGCTCAATGTTGGCGGCGGTTTGACCGACCAATTCTTTGTCGATACCGGAAACGGTAATTTCGACCTTGTTGGTCACTTGGACATCGACGTTGTGAAGAATTTCAGCGGTCCGGGGGACACGCTCTCCAAAGTAGTTGTTCACGGTGAACGTGTTGCCGTTGACGGCCAGGGTCATGGGGAAGTGAGAATAGAAGGCCTTCAGGTTGTAGGTGAAGCCCTCGGTCACGCCCTTGACCATGTTGTTGAGGTGAGCGTTCCAGGTACCGGCCATGGCGCGTTGCTTTCGGCGTGGCAAGTCCACGCGAACCACGAGGCCTGCGCCGTCTTGGAACAGGTCGATGTAGCTGCTTTGGAACGTTCGGCTGAGGGAACCCTTGGGCCCTGCAATGGTCACGACGCCATCTTCACTGATCGTGGCGGTGACGCCTTCAGGGATGGTTACGGTGTGTTCGATTCTGTCGAGTTTTACCATGTTCTTCACCTCAGTACACATAGGCGAGCAGTTTGCCGCCAATTCGAGCATCCTTCGCATCGTAGTGATGCATGACACCGGAGTTGGTCGTCAAGATCAGCAGGCCGAAATCGCGAGCTGGCAAGTAGCGGGTTTCCCACTTCTCGTATTCTTGGCGACGGACGCTGTGACGGGGCTTCACCGTTCCACAGCGGTTGATGGTTCCACGCAGTTCGACAACGAAGGCATCGCCGCGGCCGTTTTCGACTCGCTCGATTTCACCAACGTAGCCCGAGGACTGCATGATGTTCAGCACGTTGCCGAGCAACTTTGATGCGGGCGTCAACTCGACGTTGAATTTCCCGGCTTGCTCAGCGTTGTAGATTTTCACAAGTGCATCGTTCAATGGATCAAATTGCATACTTCATCCCTCCTCAATTCATCTTCTTGAAGCCGATTTCGGGCCCAACGTCTCGGAAGCACTGGCGGCAGAGGCGCAATCCATGTCGTCGAATCATGCCTCGCTTGCGTCCGCAACGTCGACATCCGATGGTTCGGCCAATTCTCTCTCCGTGATCTCGTGCCATCTTTACTCCTCCAGAATGCTGATGTTGAAGTTCTCAACAAACCATGCCCGCGACTCATCGGCCGTGGCACGGTGGGCCATTCCAACCTTGCTCTTGGCTCGGCGACGGCGACTGACACGGTGGCCTGGGCGCTCCAAGACCACGGTGATGTCCATGCCGAAGATGCCGATGTCAGGGTCGTACTTTTGGCCGGGGAAATCCGTGTAATCGCGAACACCGAACGAGAGGTTGCCCTCTCGGTCAAAGTTCCACGAAGGAATGGTGTTTTCTCGACACGCAAAGGCGTTCGTCAGGAACTCCTTGATGTTGTCTTGGTCACGCATGGTGGCTTTGCAACCAATGGGTGCGCCGATGCGCACCTTGAGGTCACGGTTCTGAATACGCCCGAGGGTGCGTTGGGGTTTGACCCCGGTCACCATCTCAAGCACGTTCTCTGCGTTGACCAAGCGGTCACCGCCCTCGCCCACACCGATGTTCACGCACACCTTCGTCACGCGTAGTTGCGTCATGGGGTTGGCCGTAGCGCTCATTGCGTCACCTCCGTGAGCGGAAGCGTAGCGTCGCCAATGGCGAACACGTTGCGTGCCACGGTGTCGAAGCCATCAAATTGGACTTCGTTGGGCATGCTGGAGCGCTTGGTGATGTATTCCTTGACCTCGGCGGTGGACCCGACGTGAGCGCCGCCGATGAGGAAACAACGGGTGCCTTCGCCGAAACGAATGTGCTCGAGGATCTTCTGGTCGGGGAGGTTCAACTTGAGCGAATCACCCGTGCTGTAGGCTTGAGGGTCATCAACGATGAGGTTGCGTCCATCGTGCAGGTTGAGTTGGGTTTGGCCGCCCTTGATGGTGGTCTTGCCCTCGATGCGGCAGACCTTCCACGACGCTTCTGCAGCGGAGATGGGGCGGTAGCGGAGACGGCCGTTGTGGTCAAGCACGCAGCGGAAGTGCTCGTCACCAACGGACAGGACGTCCATCAAGCCGACACCGCGGCGGGTGTCTTTGACGACACGACCGTCAACTTGAGCGAGTTCATTGTGCAAAATAAACCGAACTTCACGGGCGGTCTTGGCCATGCCCAACACGTCGCGAACCACGAGGGTGATGGGCATGCAGAGCTCGAGCGAGTGGGCGCCTGGCGAGGGGCGAGTCACCCAAACGGAGGTTTTTCGTGGCAAAGGCCAGCTTCGCGGCATGGCCAAGCGCTTCAAGTGATTGCTGCTCATTTCATTCAACTCCTGTTGCCCGTCAATTTGGCGATTCGCATGCGGTCGGACTCGTCGAGTTGAGTCACGACCACGTTGGAGGCGTGCACGGGAACGGCCTCTTCCTTGTTGTCGGCCTTGCTGGCCTTGACACCTTCAATGTACAAGCGACCTTTCTCGGCGTCAATGCGGAGAACCGCACCGGTCAACGGGTCGTTGCCGCGCTTGCCGCCGTGGCGCTTGCCGCCGTGGGCTTGGTCACCTCGAGTAACTTGCACCACATCGCCCACACGGACGGTCACGGTGCGAACACCAGCGAACCGGGCGTCGGGCTTGTTGAGTTGAAGACGAGCGGCGACGCGCTTGCGCTTCTCGTGCTTGGGCGCATTGTGATGCGCCTTGCGTTGCTTTCCTGGTTTCATGCTCTTGACCATGGTTTCACCTCACACAATTTGCTTCGCATTGGCTGCGATACGTGGCCAGCGCTCAGCGGCCTCACGTGCCACCGGACCCTTGATGTCCGAGCCGGTCACGTCGCCCTTTTCGTTGACAATCACGCAGGCGTTGTCCTCGAACTGAACCCAAGTTCCATCGACACGACGGAAGGGGCGCCGTTGACGAATGATCACCGCGTTGTACATTTGACGGCGGGTGTCGGGTGTCCCTTTCTTCACGGACACCTTCGTCATGTCACCGACGCCAGCAGCAGGGTAACGACGCATCGTGGTGCCCAGCTTCAAGACGTTGAGAATTTGAACAACCTTCGCGCCGGTGTTGTCGGCGACATGGAGGCGTGCAGCGGTGGGCAAGCCACGGGTTTGGTTTCCAGCAATGCCCTTCATCAAGCAACACCTCCTGAGTTTTCAATAACGCAGAACGAGACCGTCTTGGAGAGCGGTCGGCATTCCATGATCTTCACCGTATCACCGATGTTGACTTCACCGATGCACGAAGGCAGATGAGCGGAGACGGCGCTGGTGCGCTTCTCGAACCGCTCGTACTTCTTCATGTAGCGAACGTTGTTTCGCTCGATGGTGATGGTCTTCTGCATGTTCACGCTGGAGACGGTGCCCTCGAGAACTTGTCCTCGCAGGCGCAAACTGCCGTAGAACGGACAGTTCACATCACCGTCCCACTCGCCGGTGGGGTTTTTCACATCAACGCCAATATCTCGCATCGTATCATGCCTTCCTGTATGTTCGGTGGATCCTGTCTTCAGGGCGCTGACCCACCATGGCCCCTTTGATGACGACCTCGTGACCGTCAACGGTGAATGAGATGCTCGCCTTGTTCAAGACGAGGGTGCGTCCGCCCTCCATGAGCGAAACGGTGTTTCGAGATTCATCGACGACCACGCCTCGGCGACCCACGAGGGTGGGGTCGGTGGCGGTCACCACGTGGAGTTCACGAGCGATCCATGGTTGATTGTACATGTCCATCTCATCGCACCTCCACATTGAATCCGTTGTTCTTGAGCACTTCTGCAGCTTTTTTCTTGTGATCTCCTTGAAGTTCAATCAATCGCCCCTTAACCGTCCCGCCTGCTGCGCATTTGTTCTTCAGGGTCTTTGCAAGTTGATTGATGTCAATTGCTGCGTCGTCAATGCCCTCCACTTTTGTTACGAATTTTCCATATCGTCGTCGTTCGGTTGAGATGATGGCTTTTTGCTGCTCTTTGGCGATTTCTTGACAGATGCACAATTCATCCGGAAGCCCGCAAACGTTGCAGATGGCAGCCATTGTTCTTCATCACCTCGTTGGTCTCACTGTTGATTGTTCATGTGCGTCTTCAGACGGGCAATGCTTCGGCGGGTCGCTTTGTAAGCGCCCATGTTCGAAGGCGTTCCGCCCAGGGCCTTCTCGGCTCGAAGTTGCAACAATTCCTCTTGCAACTCCAACAAACGAGCCTCTCGGGCCTCGGCACTCATGGAAGCGATTTCTCGGTTGGAGACGAAACTCATTGGGCGTCCCCTCCTTCTGCGGCTTCTTGAGCGGCCTGAATCTTCAGCTCCTCGTTGGAGTAAATGCTGATTTCATGAGGAAGTTTTGTGCCAGGGCGCATGATTTCAACCGTCACGCCGATGGTGCCGAGTTTCTTCACGGCCACGGAGTATCCTTTGTCCATGTGCTGGAGCGCAGTCTCACCGCAATACTTCACGTGACCGCGGATGTACTTCTCGGTTCGGTTTCGAGAACCGGTCAACTTCCCGGCCACGGTGATGATCACCCCGCGCGCACCGGCGTCCATGATGTTCTGAGCGCCACTGTGGCACGAGCGTCGGTGGTACCAGCCGCGCTCCAACGAGGCTGCAATCTTTTCAGCCATCACTTGAGCGTTCAGGGTTGGGTTCTTCACTTCCTCAACCTTGAGTTTGGGGTTGGGCAGTTCAAACTCCTGACGAAGTCGGTTTTGGAGATCGTTGATGATCTTCCCCTTTCGGCCGATGACCATGCCAGGTCGCTCAGCGTGGACCGTCACTTCGGTCCCCTCGGGAACACGGCGAATGTCCAAACCGCCAAAGCCGGATTTCTTGGTGTTGTGCATCAAGAACTCGCGGACGAGCAGGCGCTCCACGTTGCGGTTCACAATGCTGCGAGTCATGTTTTGTTTCCCCATGATGTTCACCTCAGAAATCGTCCTCCAAATTGTCGTCGGAAGCGTTCATGTCTTCAAGGAACACTTCCAAATTGACGCGATAGTGGTTGCTTGGCGTGGCCCGTCCTCGGGCACGGGGGATCCATCCTCGTCGAATGGGGCCACGGTGAGCAGCGATGTGAGAGATGACCATTTCTTCAGCATCGATGTCTTCGTATTGGAAGCGAGCGTTCTCCATGGCGCTCTCGATGAGCTTGATGATGGCACGAGAGGCCTTCACAGGGTATCGGCCGGGACCAATTCCACCCTTGCGGTGACCAACCATCGAAGGACCGGACCGTCGCTTCCGCTTGTTGCCGCTGCCCAATCGGTACGGGACGGCGGCGGCCTTGCGACGAATGTCGGCTCGGTCGGAGTCGATCTTGAGGACTTCGTTGAGGTACGCCACGGCTTCACCAGCGGTCTTGTGCTTCACCGCACGGCACACCTCAAAGCAGTGCTTGACGTGCATGTCGACGTTGGTGGCACGAGCCGTGGCCAGGCGGTTGCCTTGCAACAACTGCGTGTAGCCTCGCTGAGGGAGTTGGTGACGCCGGCTGCGTCGGTCGAGTTGGTTTCGTTTTGCCATCATCTTCACCTCACTTCAATGGAACGTGCTTGGACGACCGGGTAGCACCAACACCGGGACCGCTGTGGGTCACGCCTCGTCGAGTCACGGCAAATTCACCGAGATAATGGCCGATCATTTCGGGCTTCACCTCAATCTCGACGAAATGTTGTCCGTTGTGAATGGCGATCCGGCGACCGACAAATTGGGGGAGAATGGGCATGTCTCGGCGGTGCGTCCGGATGGTTTTGCTCTCGGAGCGCTCCACGCGAGCGAGGAAATGCTCGTTCTCATCCGACAAACCGCGGCCGAGGCTGCGGCGGACGCGAGAGGGGAGGAGGCCGACGATGTAGTTGTCATCCTCGTTCTCAGGCCACATTGGCATGTTGTTGAGTTCTTCCATGGTGTATCCACGGTAAGTAAATTCCTTCTTCACACGGGCCGAGGTGGTCGACAAGCGCTTGCGTGCCTTTCGTCGACTGGCCTTTGGGGTCATAAACGACTTCTTCTTACGTGCCATGCATCATCACCTCAGACTTTCTTCCCTCGTCCGCGACCGGTTCGGCGCGGTGCAATCAAACCAACCTTGGCACCCGGTGGCGTACCACGAGCGACGGAGTTCGGGCCGTGAACGGCTTGGTGGTTTCCACCACCGTGTGGGTGATCCACGGGGTTCATGGCGACACCCGAAACGTGGGGGTACAACTTTCCGCGGGCCTTTGCCTTGTAGTAAGCGGCACCGGCGGTACGCATTGGCATCTCATCTCGGCCGTGGCCAGCAAGCACACCGATGGTGGCTCGGCAGTTCGAAGGAAGTTCCTTCAGAGCGCCGGAGGGCATGCGGACACGAACGACGGACCCCATCCGAGATTCAATCATGCAGGAGTTCCCGCCAGAGCGAGCGACTTTGCCACCGTCACCAGGGCGAAGTTCGAGGTTGTTCACGGCGGTTCCTTCTGGAATGTTACCGATTTCGGTGATGTTGCCTGGGCGAAGGGCGACGTTGTCGCCAATGGCCACTTTGCTACCGATGGCCAAGCCTTCGGTTGCAGCAACCAGCGTGGTGTCGCCGTCAGGCGTCTTGATGCGAGCCAAGGGGGCGGTGTGAACCGGACTGTGGATCAGTTCGGTGACCTCGCAAACCACATCCTTGTCGCGTGGCATGCTGTTCTTGCCGGGGAAGCGGTGACTTGCCACGCGGTAGCGCGGCGAGGAACCTTTGCGTTGTGCACGAATTCTCTTACCCATGATAAATCACCTCAGAAGGCTCCCAGACGCATGGCCGCGTCTTCGGCGTCGTATCCTTCGGCGAGCTTCACCGAAGCGTGCTTGCCGTGCTTGGAATTGCGAACGTTGACCTTGGCCACCTCGACGTCGAAGATGGTCTCGACGGCTCGGGCGATTTGAGCCTTGGTGGCTGAGCGGCGAACGATGAATTCCAATCGTTGCTCGGTGGTTCGAGCCTCCATGGACTTCTCCGTCAGCCAAGGTTGAATGATGATGTCGTATGCGTTCATGGTCTCACCTCAGTTCATGGCCTCCAATGCCGATTTGGTAAACACGGTCAGACGACCAACATCGCCACCGGGTGCAAGGTCTTCAGCCGACAGGTCACGAGCGGCCACGACGTCCACACCGGGCAGGTTGCGGGCGGCTTGGGCAAGACCGGACTTTTCCTTGACCACCAGCAGGATGGACTTGGGCGTCTTGTGGACGCGGCCACGCATCGTGGCTTTCCCGGCACGGATTTTGCGGCCGTTGCGGGCACGCTCCATGTCGGGTCCGAGCCCAAGGCTGTCAAAGATGGCCGCAGCCTTGCGGGTGGCTGAGCCATGGTTGAAGGTCTCGATGTCGTATTCGATGGATTTGCCGTCAACGATTTCGGTGTAGTTGCCCAAAACGATGGGAAGGTGCTCAACGGTGTCGTCGAAGCGGTGACCGCGAGCGGAAACGGCGTCCATGGAAACGGTTGCGGCCAAAGCGGCGTTGCGAGCGGCCATTCGTTGCTTGGCGTTGAGTTTTCGCGACCAGTTCTTCTCGACCTTGGGGCCGTGTGCACGGCGACCGCCCAAGGTGTGAGGATTCTGGGCGGCGCGGCGAGATCCGGTACGGCGCATGATCCGAGAGACACCTCGGCCCTTGCCCCACCATTCAACGGAGTGCTTCATGCCCGACATGGGGCGGCGCTTTCCGATGTGTGGGCGGGAACCGTAGGGCTGGCGTCGGTTCGCCCGACTGGAGGCCACGGCCAATTTCACGAGGTCTTCGCGGACCTCGCCTTCAAACACAGCGGGGAGTTCGACCTTTGAGCCGTCCTTGACCTCAACCGAAAACCTGGCCGAGAGCTTGCCAGCGTCCATCTCGGTTTGGGTGACGGTGTTGACGATGTCTTTGGTAGCGACTTTCATCTTCAGGCCCCCTGCTTGGATGCGGTACTGACGTACGTGATTTCGTAATCGTGCACGTTCTTGGGTGCACGGGTGGCGTCTCGGAATCGAATCAGTCGCTTGGCAGGTCCTGGAACGCTGCCTTTGACGAGAATGTAGTCGGATTTCACTTCGCCGTAGTGGAGGAAACCACCGGCGGGGGTGATGGAGTGGTCTTCGGGATTGGCCACACGAAGGATACGCTTGTTGTATTCAGTGCGCTGGTGGTACCCGGTTTGGCCGCCTTGACGGATGGTCTTGCGGACGTAGCCGTCACCAAAAGCACCCATGTTCCCGTGCTGACGGCGTTTCTTGGAGTTCTTGTGCGATTGCAACTTTCCGCCGAACCGCTTGATGACACCTTGCCAGCCGTAGCCCTTGGTGATGGCCACGATGTCGGTCATGGCGCCTTCTTCAAAGGCGTCAACAAAGGAATATTCCTCGCCGAGTTTGCCTTTGGCCCACTCGAGCTGGTCGCTCATCGAACCACCGGTCAACCCCATTTCCATGACTTCGGGCACCTTGGAAGGTACGCTCGAAAGGGTGTGAGGCTGGGTTGCCACGATCAGGCGAACTTCGCACAGGTCGCTCTGCTCGAGGTTGGTGAAGTGCTTGTCGGCGTCATGCTCTTTGCGCTCAGGCAACCGCTTGAAAAGTTCGGGGAAGGCATCGGCGATTTGGCCTGCGTCGGCCCAAACTTCGCCACGGGCCTGCATGCCGTAAGGAGTCATTTCGTAGCCGCGAACACCGAGGATGCGCATCTTGGGGCATTCAACAACGGTCACGGGGACTCGGATTTCCTGTCCAGCCGAGGTGCTTCGGGGGTTCATATCGCGAGCCAGAATGTGGGTCATGCCGGCTTTCCAGCCGGCGAATCCCTGCACGCGGACTTCGCTCGCATCGGTTGTGGGCCACGACTTGACGTGACCGAAGGGGCGGTTCGCCCGCTTGCGCGGGCTGAACGCCATCGAGCCACGTCGTGGGTGGTTTCGCTTTGCCATGTCGGATTCCTCCAGTGTTTCTACAACGCATTGGCCCCACCGAGGGGGGCGTACGAGGGCCCATGCAGCGTCGAAGCCGTGACACTGAGGCTCATTCCCACGAGCGGGGAACGACCAGTTGGGGTCCTCGGGGGATGGCCCATTGTGTCTGGCTACTCACCTTTGAGCGTCCCTCCGACTTTCCACCCATATATATGCGGTTCGGTGGCGCAGCCGGGGGTTTGCGTGTGACGCCATGCCCATAGAGGGTCTTCAAACCTTTCTCAATCATTGACCCGGTTTTGGCTCATCCGAACAGGACCCCCCCTGCACATCATCCTTTTGAACCCTAGACAGAAGGTGGAATTCATGGCTCAGGTGGTCCACGAGTTCCTCAGGGAAGGCGTGGAAGCTCGAGCGTACCAATTGCGGTCGTTGGAGCGCATTCTTTCCTTCTCAACGCTCATGGTGATGCCAACCGGGTTCGGAAAAACCGCCGTCCAATGGATGGCGATGGCTGAGTTTCTGCGAACCGGGGCTCGGAAAATCGTCCTTGTGGCGCCCACCACCGGTTTGGTGGACCAACAAGCCACCATGGCCCGAGAGCGCCTGACCATCGAAAACGAACGCATCGTGACCTACACGGGCGACACCCCTCCTGAGCGTCGGCGAGAGCGTTGGGGCCAAGCCACGATCGTCATGGCCACCCCACAAGTCATTCGCAACGACGCCATGAACGGAGCGATTGACCTTGCGGAAGTGGACCTCCTCATCATGGACGAAGCCCATCATGCCACGGGAAATCATGCCTACGCCCAAGTCGGCACGATGTACCAGCGCACCCACCCCCACGGACGGGTGCTCGCTGCAACCGCCAGCCCAGGGTCCACCATGCGAACCATTTCCCAAGTGCAAAGCAACCTGAAGGCGAACAATCTGGACCTGTCAAAACGGGGTGAGGCGCTCATGCAACCTTACGACGTGGACATGGACATTCACGTCCACTGGCTTGACCTACCGGAGACCTTGAACACCTTGGTTGAACCGCTTCACGCTCACTTTAACGACGAAGTTGACCACCTCAAACGGCTCGGCTTCCTCCCGCCAAAGGAACACATCGGCAGCCGTGACATCGAAAAAGCCCAGCAAAGCGCAAGTCGAGCCATTCAGCAGCGGGACGTGCGCGGGTACGACGCAGCTCGTCGTGTGGCCGATTTGCGGCGCTTGCACATTTTGATGAACTTAATGCGGACGCAAGGCACCTCCGTGGCCAAAGCCTTCCTTGACCGAGCCGAAGAAGAAGGGCGCACGGGGAGAAAAACGAACCGCTTGCTGGCGCTCCCCGTCGTTCACGCCCTGCGTTTGGCGTTGCGTGACCTCGAAGAGTTGCACCCAAAACAAGCCATCGTTGAGCGATTGGTTGTACAGGAACTCACGGCCAAACCTGACGGGAAAGTGTTGGTCTTCACGGAATACAGGGATTCGGTGCAGGAACTCGTCGCCCTTTTGGAACCCCACGAGGCGTTGCGCCCTGACGTGTTCATCGGCCAATCCTCACGAGGGCAAGAAAAGGGCATGAAACAAAAAGAACAACTCAAGCAACTGGAACGCTTCAGGAACGGTGAAATCAACGTTCTTGTGGCCACGTCGGTGGGCGAGGAAGGATTGGACGTCCCGTCCGCCGATTTGGTGGTGCTTTACGAGCCTGTACCAAGTGCCGTACGGGCCATCCAACGCCGTGGAAGGACGGCACGACAACGGGCTGGTTCGGTCCACATGTTGGTGACCAACGACACTCGGGACGCTTACGTCCACCGTGCTTCATCTCAGCAAGAAACCAACATGCACCGCTTGATGGAACGGTTGGTGCGCCAGAAAACCCTCAGGGCCGATTTCAAGGTCACTTCGGGCGTCTTGGACGCCTTCAGCGTTGAAGAAGAAGGGACGACACTTCCGGCGAAAACCTACTTGATGAACGCCATCGCCTCCGCTCCTCCAACGGACGAAAGCAGCCCCGCTCAAGCCATTCACGAATCCACAGGCAACCTCCGTGCCAACGACCGAACGGCACCTCGACTCACGGCGGAACAACGTCGACCCCAGCAACAACGAGGGCTGTTTGATTACGAAACCCATCCCACGCAGGCGCCCGACGCCTTTGACCGGACAACGATGACGGCGGTGTTAAACGCAGCTGAGCACGAAATCCAGAGCATGAATTCGCCGTTGAACGCCCATGGCCATGTTGCCATCGACCATCGTGAATCCGCCTCCACCCTGCCCGCGTATCTCAGGGGCCTGGGCTTGAAGGTTGAGTTTACCCAACTTCCGTGCGGTGATCTGCGCCTTTCAGAGCGCATCTTGATCGAGCGAAAAACCGCTCGTGACCTCCTTGCCTCCATCAAAGACGGGCGTCTTCTTCGCCAATGCAGGAGTTTGCGAGCCAGTGCCACGCGTCCGTTGCTGCTGGTGGAAACCGGCGGCGAGGCCGAGTACGGATTGCATCCCAATGCGGTTTTGGGCGCTTTGGCCCACGTGACCCTTGACCTCGGAATTCCTGTCATGATGGTGAAGGATGCGAAGGAAGCGGCCCATTTCATCACCGTTGCGGCTCGGCGTGAAATCGAAGCCCTTGAGCGACTCCACGCTTATGCCACCGAAGAGGCGGCCGATGAGGGGACCGTTTACGCCAACCTCGCCACGGCCAAATCCGAATTGGAGGCCATCGAACGCCAACCGGAAGCCCCTCATCCATGGCTTGATACGGCAACGGAGCACATGGGACGGTGCTTTGAGCATGCGTTGGCGCCGCTCTTGGACCAGCGGCCTGAATGGACCTCCCTTGTCATGGCCTATGCACCGGACCTTGGAGGCTTGTTGGTCGCCACGCCTGAAGCCATCGTTCAGAAAACCGGGATTGACGATGCGACCGCCAGCGAACTGGTGGAAGCGTTGCACAACGGCTTCAAGAGCCGATGAGGCGGGCTCGTGTTCGCAACTGAGCGAGGCGGTCGGGGAAGTATCCCAGAGCAAAAGCGACCACCTCGGCCAAATGACAAACGGGGACGGCGGTGTTCTTCCCAGCCACTCGACCGGCCTTTGACTGGTAAGAATCAAGGTTGATGTGAGAGACCGTGCAGGCGCTCACCACCAGTTCGGCACCCGAATCAATCGCGTCGGAGAGAACGGCAGCGGTCATGGCGAGGGAGGCGTCTTCGAGGGTTAGCATGGAGGTCGAGCCGACGCTTTGGCACTTTGACTCGTAGTCGACGGGCGTTCCACCGAGCGCCTCAATGAGTTGCTCCATGTAGGTGGGCATGAACGGGTCATCGCCCGAGCAGGCCCCCTCACGCTGCATGTCGGGACCGTAATAGGCGGCGATGTTCATCTTCAATGGATTCTTGACCGCATCGCGGATGGTGTCCAGCCCGATTTCCTCAACCAAGTAGTGCAAAAGATGGCGGGGCTGAGTTTCACCGGTGTATTCAACCCCCGACGTCCGGGCGATGAGGTTGTTGAGGTTGCTTGCATAGACGGGATCTCGCTTCATGTTGTCCGCCGTGTTGCACATGATCCCGTGGCTGGAGGCGCAGGTGGTCATGATGTCCAGGCCCTTGGCTTCGGCCAGCGCCATGTTTCGGGCGACCAAGGCGTCTTGCAACTTGGGTGTCGCCTGTTTGATGACGTTGCCGCCATCGCTGCTGGCCCTGGGCAGTTCGACCAGCTCGATGTTGAGGGCCTTGCAAAGAGGTTGGATGCAGTCTTCCACCTCGTAGGCACCTGCTCGAGCCACGTTTCCGGGATAGTATGCAATTTTCGCCATTCAATCACCTCAGAACCGTTGGTCGATTTCGTTGAACAAGCTCACCACTTCGTGATAATCGTCCACTTTTCCGTTGAACATCTTGGGAATGCGCCCCAAGCCTGCGGGAGGAACAAGCAAGGCCTGCAGCCCTCGGATGGGCGGCCCGCCGTTGCGAGTAAAGGCCAAGGCCATGCGAGCCGAAACACCGCTGAAGACGTTGCTGACCAAGCCCAAGGGGCCGAGCACTTGTCGGTAAAGCGTCGTCTCGTTGACGTTGCCCGACCATTTGACGCTTCGCCCGTACCACTTCACCAAACGTCCGGATTTTCCAGCGTAGCGGTTGTGGTTCAACAAGGCCCCGCGAGCTTCGTTCAAGGCACGGGCGGCCAAGCGGCCGTCTTCGCCGTAGCGCATGAGACTGGCATGGTCGGCTTCGGACCAAACACCGTCGCGCTCTTGCAACGAGTCCATGATTTGACGGCGTTGCTTCTCCGAGGTGCGCGGATCAAGCACACGCAGCCACTGCTGGAAGTGAACCCCCGGCCCTTCGTAGTGCGGGTCATGGGGCAAGGTGTCGGACATGGCTTGGACGAGTTGGAACGAAAGCACATCGCTGGCTTGGTGAAGGGCCGTTGCGGTGGCAGCGTCCATGGTGCCCATGGCCGAACCCGAGGGCAATCGCTCCCCTTCTCGGGGGTCGGTGCGAATCCAAGGCTCAGCACGGCTCCGATGGCTCTCGTACCGTGCGGTGTCAACCACCAAGTCCCGAACGACGGGGTGGCCAGGAAGCGGCTCAATTCGCAATCGGCCACCGTCAGCGACCACATCACCCACCATGACGGCGTCGGCCAAGACGATGCGGCCGTTGGCACGAACTCCCGTGGTGGGGGTGCCGGCCCCCGAACCGCGGCGGAACGCCAAACTTCCATCGACGTCACGTTGCATGGTCGTCAACAAATCCTGGAGCGTTGCGTGACCGGGCACGGAACACGTCAGCGTGTCCCAACCCGATTGGGCCGCTTCGGGGCAGTATCGGAACACCTCCAGGGAGAGGGAGAGTTCATCACGAACGATGCTGCCGGGGGTGTAGTCGCCCTCAGCGACATCGTCATCGTCGCCAGCCCCGTAGGCCTTCATTTCGTCCAACAATTCCACTTGAAGGGTTCCGGATTCGTCAACGCAGGCCAAGAGAGGCAAGGCTTCAGCCACCCACTGTTTCCAAGGTGGTTCGAAATCCACATCGCATTCCTGAAGGGGGAAGGCTTCGGTCCCGCCCAAACCCGCCAATTTTCCGTTCCAGTCGTGACCGGCCTTGCAGAATTCATCGTAGGAGCTGTCGCCAATGGCACACACCGAGAAGTGAACACCGCCAAGGGCAGGACCGTTGGCATTGATGGCGT
This sequence comes from Candidatus Poseidonia sp., assembly GCA_016779705.1. Taxonomy (GTDB): domain Archaea; phylum Thermoplasmatota; class Poseidoniia; order Poseidoniales; family Poseidoniaceae; genus Poseidonia. The sequence continues at coordinate 17,604 of JADHNB010000011.1, forward strand.
TCCAGAGCGCATCGGCGTTGTCGGGCATCTCGCCCTCGCCCCAGGTGGAGGTGATCACCATCACCCGCTTCATGGAAGCAAGGGAAGCGAGGTCAAAGCCGTCCATGTCAACGACGTTGGCGTTGAGACCGTAATTTGCCGCCAATTTGGCCGTCTTCTCGGCCAAGCCGGCGGCGTTGCCCGTCTGTGAGCCGAAGAGAATGTTCAGGCTGCGGTCACCGGCAAGAACAGCGTTCAAAGCCTCCGATGCCCCTGCAGCGGGCGGTGCAACTGCTGCGGCGGGAGCGACGGCCTCAACGGCGGCTGGGGCCGCTTCGGCCGAAGGTGCCTCAGCACCATCGGCCACCAATTCGAATTTGATGACCTCAACCGGACAGGCTTCAGCGGCTTCGATGATGATGTCGCCGAGTTCAGCCCCAAGATTGCCAACCAAGGGGGAGCCCCCCACGTTTCGATCGAACACACCGTCGGTGCGAACGGCGGCGAGGATTTGCGAGGACTCGTCGGTAACTTGGAACACCTCGGGACAAATGTCTTGACATGCATCACAGGTGATACAGTCTTCATCAATCCACACTTTTGCGACGATTGCCATGGGATGACCTCTTGCTCACGCTCTGTGGGCATTCTTTGCCAGCGTTGAGTGGCCTTTGAAGGTTATTATTGGCCCACGATAAAAAAGGGGCCCTGTGGTTCGTTTTTGCAAGAAAAAGACAACGAAAACCAACATCACATGTTGAAATCGCCCATGTCACCCATGCCTTCGTCCATCGGCACACCCTTGGAGGAAATGACGTCGTCGATGCGCAGGATCATAATGGCGGTTTCCGTGGCCGACTGAATCGCTTGCTCAACCACGCGAAGCGGCTCAACGACGTTCGCGGCTTTCATGTCCACCACGCCGCCTTCGTAGACGTTGATGCCGGCATGGCTCTGACCGTCAGCGTGGGCCTTTCGCAGTTCAATGAGGGTGGTCACGGGGTCCAAACCGGCGTTTTCGGCCAGTGTTCGAGGAATGATTTCCAACGCCGATGCAAAGGCTTCGATAGCCATTTGTTCACGGCCCCCCACCGTTTCAGCGTAGGTTCGCAGATCACGGGACAAGGCGGCCAGAACGCTGCCTCCACCGGTCAGCACAGCGCCGTCTTCCCAAGCGACGGAGACCACGCCCACAGCGTCATCAAAGGCGCGCCGGATTTCGTCCACCACGTGTTCGGTCCCGCCTCGCAGCAACACCGATACGGACTTGGCTTCAGGACACCCGGTGACGAAGGTCATGTCGGAATCGCCAATCTTCTTTTCCTCCACGCGAGCAGCTTGACCAAGGTCCTCGGCACTCATGTCCTCGAGGTTGGTGATGATGGAGCCTCCCGTCGCTTTAGCAAGCGCTTCCATGTCCGATTTCTTGGCACGCCGAATGGCGAAAATACCCTTCTTGGCGAGGTAATGCTGGGCCAATTCATCAATGCCTTTCTGGCAAATCAGGACGTTGGCGCCAGCCGCTTCGATGGTGTTCACCAGGTTTCGGATGTAGTTCTCTTCTTCTTCCAAGAACAACGCCAATTGGTTGGGGTCAGTGATCTGAATCTTGGCGTCAACTTCGGTCTTCTTGACTTCAATCGCAGAATTGACGAGGGCGATCTTGGCACCGCTGATGCTGCGCGGCATGCCGGCATGGACTCGCTCTTTATCGAGCAGGATGCCGTCAATGAGGCTTGAATCCTTGATGGAACCGCCTTGTCGTTTCTCGACCTTAATGTCGGAAAGGTCGACAAGCCGTTCGCCGTCCTCAACCACGCCAACGGCGTTGACCGCTCGAACGCAAATATCGGCCATGAAGGATTTGACCGCTCCTGCGGACTTTCCAGTCAAGGCGGTTTTCGCTACTTCTTGCAAGACAGCATCGTCGTTGTCCGTGGAAATGCCGTGGGCTTCCATCAAGCCGATGGCTCGTTCTGCAGCCAAGCGGAAGCCTTCGCAAATCACGGTTGGATGGACGTTTTGCTCAATCAAATCTTCGCTGCGCTTGAGCAACTCCCCGGAAAGGATAACCGCTGAGGTGGTGCCGTCGAAGCAGTGCTGCTCTTGTGTTTTGGCCACTTCAATGATCATCTTCGCTGCTGGGTGCTCAATGTCCATCTCTTTGAGAATGGTTGCACCGTCGTTGGTGATGACCACGTCGCCCATCGAGTCTACCAGCATTTTATCCATGCCTTTGGGACCCAGGGTTGACCGAACAGCGTCGGCTACGGCCTTGGCCGCAGCAATGTTGTTTGACTGGGCGGTTCGACCTCGAGTTCGCTGCGTTCCGTCTTTCAGGATGAAGATAGGTGCTTGTCCGTTTCCATACATGGGGAGACCCTCTGGCGTCTTAGGCGAGGTCGCGTACGACTTGAACCCTACGCCTCCTCATCGTGAACGAGGGGAGCCTCAGTTTTGGTTTTGGTCCAGCCATTGTTGGCCGTAATGCTTCCATTGCTCCATGGTCCATCCCGCCGGTAAGCCGCCAGCAGGGAGCGGAGGCATGCCGTCATCCACCGCAGGAGCGGCGGGTGCAGGGGCTGCGGGAGCCGGCGTTGGCATGGTCATTGGAACGGTTGGTGCAGCGGCAACGGCACCGTAGGTGGATGAGAGGCTGTCTTCATAGCCGTCCTCGCCCCACTTGGCATATTCATCATCATCATCGACCTCAACCGAGCGGAGGATGGAGAGGATGACAAAGGCTCCACCGCCGAGGATGACGATGAACACCAGCCACAAAGCGATCTCTTCGAGCGGCAAGCCAGCATTCGCTTCGTCACCGGTGGCTGATGTTTCGGTGTCCATGCGTTCAAGCGTCACTTGGAGGACGGCGTTCGCTGCATCGCTGACGGTCTCCGAACGAGCCCAAATGGTGAGGTTCACCGTGAGCGTGTCATCGTTGAGGTTTTTCAGGGTCGTTTCCGTCACGTCGACTTTCAGCACGATTTCCTTCGTTTCCCCGATGCCGAGGGTGAAATCCTTGTCAAGACGAGCAATGGATGATTGGAACCAAGAGTTCGATTCGCTTGCGTCCAAATCCATGACCACACGCTGCCCGGTTGTGTATTGATTCACGATTCGTACGGGCACCTCATATTCGCCTTCTTCGCTCACGGACAACGGGGCGATGGCAAAGATTCGCAACCAATCTTGAGAACCGACCAGATACGTGGCTTGGCCCGAAGCGCTGATGCTGCTGTCGGCGTTGCTGGTGGCGACGACGGTCAGCAGGAGCGAGCCCTCCGTGCCTTCAATGAAGGAGAATGAAACCGAGACGTTGTAGCTTGCGCCAACCTCGATTTCAGGTGTGCTTCCAGCCACAAGGTTGGTGAATTCCGCAACCATGCCGTTGGGGATGTTCAGACTCATGGCGAAACTGTCGGGGTTGTTTCCGTCGTTGCGAACCTCAAAGGACATGGTTTGTGCCAAATCACCGGGGATGTAGGATTGACCGGTTTCTTCATTCGATACGAACACGGCTGCCGTCTCAAGGATTTCAATGATCAATTCAACCGAGGACGAGACGGTGGAGTCGTCCACACTCGTGGCCGTTACCGTCACGGAATAGTAACCGGGGTTGAGGCCGACGGGCATGGCCAGTGAAACCACCACCACCGATTCGCCGTCCCATGCATCGAGCACTGGAGATTGGTCGGCCGCAAGCGAGGCTTGGAGGCGCCAGTTGCTCTGACCCAAGGTGAGGTCGTATTGTTCATCATCGTTGCCGAGGTTGAATAAATTGAGGTAAAGGGACTTCGCGATGCCGTTGGCAGCACCCGTGTAGGTGTTTTCTTCGGTAACAAGGCTCACTTCCCGAATCACGGGCACCTCGACGTTTCGTACCAGAACATCGGTTCCAAAGAGGGCCGTGCTGCAGGACGGGCAGGTGGCACGGAGATTGAACGAAACCGTGCCAGGACCCGCAAGGTCCGGGGCGGTGATGTTGAGCACCAACTCAACACGCTGCCCCTTGTACAGCGTGATCGGGTTTTGTTGAATCACGCCCGTGGCGTTCTCAACCAACGCCGACCAGCCGTTGTTGTCGGAGAACGTGGTGGCGAGGTTGAACGCAGCGTCTCGGTTGCCGGTGTTTTGCAAGCGGAAATCAACGTGGCCGCTTTCCCCCGGGGCGATCTCAGCAGCCAGCAAGGTCGCCGTTGACGTCAAGGCCACGCTGAACTGTTCGCTCACGGCCAAGTCCATGGTCAAGCGAGCTTTCTCACCCAACTGGGCACTGCTCGCATCCTTCAGCCACAGGTTCCAGATGCGCTGTTGGACATCGGCTCCGGCAGGCACGGTCAAGTTGGCCCAGAACTCAATGGTCTTGCCAGCACCAAGCGGCGGCATGATCACGTTGGTCCCGTGGCTGTTGCTGCCTTCGATGTCCATACGGATGATGGGGTAGGGGGCCATCCACGAGTCGTTGGTGACGTTCGTTTGAAGGCGAATCGTTGCCGGCGAGTACCCGTTGTTGGTGAGGGTGCAATGAAGCACGGCCATTTCGTTGGGTGCAAGCGTGTAACCGTTCAGGGGGTTGTCGCATTGCATGTCAAGGGTGTAATCCGTGACACGACTGACGCCAAAATGGACGAAGTCGTCGATGTGGAAGCCTTCGCTGGCTTGGCTGCTGTCGGACTCAAAGAGGACGCTGAAGGTGTAGGAACTGCCGCCCAAGAAGACATCAGGGTTCGCCAGGTTGGGAATTTGCAACCATGTCTGCTGCGGGTCCCACGAAAGGTTGGTCCACTGGCCAGGTGCGGCGCTTGGGTTGCCTTGAGCAATGTCCCACGAGACGGATTCGTAAGGGTCGGTAACGTTTCCGGAGCCACGCCACAATTCCATTGAAACGCTGTCCCCTGCGGCCATGCTGCCCCAGGCTTGAAGGTGGAACTGGCTCGAAACAAACTCGTTGGAGTAAAAGAGCATGCGGCAAATGTACACTCCGTAAGACATCGTCAGTCCGGGGTCTGGAGCATCGGTGTCGCAAGAATTGCCCTGCATGTAGCGAGCGTGGACCAATCGCGTGGCTTCGGCGTTTGAGGGATAATTGCTTCCCGCAGAGGAGTGGCGCCAATGCTTCGTACCGGCGGCGCTGCTGGTGGCATCGGTTTGCCACGAGCCCGTGGCGATGGCGTCGCCACCGGAAGCAGGGTACTTGCCCGAAAGGAACTGAGGGCCGGGTTTCGCCGCCCAATCTTCCATGAGGTCGGCGGCAATGGCGACAGGGACGGTTTTCTCACGCACATCGTTCGTGTTTTTGTCATCGTCGCTAAACGCCACCGTCGCTCGGAGGATGAGGCCGCCTGAGAGGTCGTTGGTGGTGGTGTTGAGCACGGAGTGGGCGGCCGTGGGCGTCCACTGAATCACGTGGTTGTACGATTGACCACCCGTCAGCAGGTTGGTGTTGAAACTAAACGATTCCATCACAAAACCGATGGGGTGGACGATATCGAGCGAGACCGGAGCGTCTTCGCCGATACCCGATTGTCCGAACCGTTGCACGGTCACGGTGACATCGATGGTCTGGTCGATGAAGATGTAATCCATCACGGACCCGTCGGATTGAATCCATTGGTCTGCTGAAACCGAAGCGTTTCCAACGGTGATGGTTTTGACCGTGAAATCGTCGTTGGTCCCGCCTCGACCCGACGCTGCCTGAACGGGCGTAGCAACGTGTACGAGGGTCGTTTGCATCACGAGCAACATGACAATGGTGAACGGCAACATTCGGCGCATGGACATCATCAATCCCTCCCAACAGGATGGAGCATAAGAAGGTCGCCTTTCCGTGGTTCGTTGAACCGAGTTGAAAATCAATCACCGTTAAGTCGGTCCAAATCAAATCCTCGGATCACCGGCTCATCATGACTCGGAGGGGAAGGGGTTGGCTCAGACGACGGCTGGGGGGCGGCGATTCGGTCAAAATCGAGGCCGTCGATCATCGAGGCGGTGTCTTGTTGCATCGGGGGCGGCCCGGCCGTCTCCGCAGGAGGAGGGGCCTGAATCACGGGGACCACGACGCGTTGCACCACCGATGGCGGATGGGGCGTCGTTGGTGGTGCCCGATGGTGGACCTCGGTGAGTTCAGCGGCGAGGTGGTCAACGGTGGCGGCCAAGGCGTCAATTTGGTCCTGCGTGTCGTCGTGGTGGCGAACCGTGGACCCCGGTTGCATCCATACTGGAGGAGCACCCGCACCTCCACCGAGGACAGCGAGCGTCGTGAACGCCGCCATGGGCATGACGGCCAAGGCGGTGAGCAGGTTCAGGAAGGAGCTCTCGGGCGTTGAACCCGCTGAAATCAGCGACTCAAACAAATGCTGCTGAAAGCCGATGTTGAGGGCGACGTTGTCACCCAGCGCTCGTTGGACGATGTACGTCGAGAGTTGGCCCATTGACCACAGCAAAAACACCGGAAAGGCCCACGAAATTCGCAGCGTGTTGCCCAGAAACTTTCGGCCGATCGAAGCCAGCGTGATGTACCGGCGCGCAAAGCCCGGGAAGAATCGAATCGAAACGTACAGGCAGAAACAGTACAGCAACAACGCCAATTCCAACTGTCGGTGTTGGTGAATCACGCCTTTGGGAAACAGGAGCACCAACATCAAGGGAATGGTAGCGAGCAACACCTGGAAGGGGATGGCCAACAACACCAACGAGCCTCGAATGGTCCAAAGGGCGTGTCCAGCAACAAAGCGCTCGTGCACCAACAGAGCCAAGCGTCCGTGAGCAGAGGCAGCGTACCGTTGCCTTGCTGAAAAGCGGTGGGCGGAACTGCCCGGGTGCCGAGTCAGCCCCAAGGCTAGGCGCCAACCGCCTGCCTCAATGACCCGCAAAGGGACAAATCCGCCCATGCCCAACGCCAGCATCAGCGCCAACATGCCGTAAAACAGCGAGGCCATGCCGATCCATGGAATCATGTCGACTTCAACGCTCAACCGAAAATCTCCGCCGCTCGCAGAAAAGACCAACAGATAGGTCAACGAAAAGGCCGCCATGGGCGTGAGGAAAATTTGAGCGAGCAACTGACCGGTCAATCCCAACCGTGCGATGAGGGAGCCAACGGTTGGGCGGGCCTCCATGCCGTTGTGCCAAAGGCTGCTTTTCTCAAAGGTTGCCCTTCGTATGTCCAAAAAGGGTCATTCTTCCGCCGAGGAGTCATTTGCGGCGGTGGCCTTTGCTAACTCGGGCATCGGGTCGACCAACGGATACCCGTCGGTGATGAGCAAGCGCAACGTTCCTCGGACTCGCCCGTCGCTGCGGGGCCGCCCCAAATCCGGTCGTGCCATGCGAGAAAGGACCGCCGAACACGCACCGCATCGGACACAGGCCACGTCCCATACGGGGTCTGGGCGAGCACAACAAGCGGCATCGTGGCGTGAACGGTTCATGATGGATTGGAGTTCCACCGCCATCGCATGGGACCACGGGGCAGGACGACCAGCGGCGAGGCGTTGGAGCCTGGAGAGCATCATCCAAGCGGCAGCAATCCACAATCCAAAGCCAAACGGGGGTGACCCCCATCGTAGGCTGGCGCCCCCAAAGGCAAGAAGGAGCAGCCCCAAGACAAAACTCAGCCAGTAAAACGTCCGCAGATGCAACACCCGTTGCGTGAGGTACGGGGAAAGCGGGACGGGTTCTGGATGCGGGGGAAAGCGTCGATTGAATCCTTTGGCACGAGTCATCCAGAGCGTGGGAAGCCTTGGCGCCACGAAACCGATGCAGGTCCCCAGCAAAAACAAACCAACGCTTGAGCCGACCTCCATGCCTACCGACCTCAGGCTTGCAAGCGCTTCAAGGTCGCTTCGACCTTGTCCATGCCACGTGAGATGTCCTCCTGGCTGATGGTGTAGGCAAAACGAAGGTGACCTTCCCCTGAAGGCCCGAACGCACTGCCGGGTGAACACAGCACGCCGTCCTTCAACAACTCAAGGGCCACCTCTTCCGAGGTCATCCCAGGCACGTCGACCTTCGGAAACACGTAGATGGCGCCTTTTGGCCGATGGCACTGAACGCCGGGCATGGCGTTGAGTCGGTCAACGATGAGGTTGCATCGTTGTTGGAACTCCTTCGCCATCATGGAAGGGTAGTCGTTGGCCATCTCCATGGCTTCAAGAACCGCGTATTGCATGGCATCGTTGCTGCACGCCGAAATATAATATTGAATTTTGATCACCTGTTTCATGGCCTCCACGTTGGTGGAGATGATGTAGCCAATGCGCCAACCGGTCATTGCAAAGGTCTTGGAAAACGAGTTGACCACCATGAGTTTGTCGTACCCCGTCCCCATGAACGACACGTGGTCCTCCTCAAACACGATTCGGTCGTACACCTCGTCAGAGATGACCCACAAGTCGTGCTTTTTCGCAAACGCCAGCAAGGCATCTCGTTGTTGAGTGTTCAGCGTCCCTCCCGTGGGGTTGCTGGGGAAGTTGTAGAGAATCGCTACCGTGTTTTCGTCGACCAACGCTTCCAAGTCCTCAATACGGGGAATGAACTCGTTTTCAAACAAGCAAGGATAGTACTTGCCTTCGCCCCCTACCAGCGTGGCGTCGGGGCCGTAAAGCGGAAAATACGGCTCGGGCAACAGGACGTTCTCACCGGGGTTGACGAGGGTCATGAAGAGGTTGAGGAGTGCGTTGGTTCCCGACATCGTCATACAAACGTTCTGCTCGTCCATGCCCTCTTGATACTCGGCCCACGAGGCGGCGATTTTAGCACGCAGCGCCGGCAAACCGGCGGTGGTCGTGTACTTGTTCCGCCCGTCCAGCATGGCTTGATAAAACGCGTCAATGGCCACGGTCGGAGGTTGGAAATCGGGTTCGCCAAGCCCGAAGGAAATCACATCGTCCCCGGCCAAATCGAACATCTTGCGAACCCCCGTTGGCTGAATCGCCAAAGCTCGGTCGCTGTAGGTGCGCATGTCATCGCCCAAGGTCGCTTTGCATTTCAATGCAGTTATGTTTTCGTGGCCTTGGAGGATGATGACGTTTCACCTTCGAGCAGTTCTGCATCCAAGACGCCCTCACCATCGCCTGAGCCTTCGACCATGAAGAGGGATTTCGGTGGGTCAATTCGTCCACCAAACGCAGCCACGGCGAGCAGGGCCACCAGCAACCCAACGGCCAGCACCACGAGCTCATCGCTCAAGCCCCCCGGTTCATCTGCACCCTCACCGCCTCCAGCGAAGGTGACAAAGACGGGGAGGGAAGCCACGCCTTGGTCGTTCAGACCCCGGAGTTCAACCGTGTGGTTGCCTTCGCCGTACTTGGTGACATCAAGCGCCACCACCCATTCAAAGCGTTCGTAAGCGGCCAATCCACCTTCAACGACCTCGTAGGCCGCCTGCATCCAACCACCGTCGCCCACACGGGCTTCAACCGAAGCCACCGTGCCGGCTTGACCCCACGCCAATCCACGGATCTCAAACAGACCCGTGGAGGCGTTCACGCTGGCGTTGGTGACGTGAACTTGGGTGGTGACGTCCACGGCACCGGTGAGGCCGGCGTCGCGAAGATGAATCGCCAACGAGACCGCCTCATAGGCATCGACCATCCCCCAGCCGAAATCTCGGTTCCAGAACGGGTCGACTTCAGGGGCCGAAGGCTCGCCCCGTCGCTCAGCGGTCAATTTGAGAATCTCCTTCATCTCGGCGGTGCTCAAGTCGGGGTTGGCTTCGATCATCAGCGCCAGAATACCGGACACCGAGGGCGTGGCGTACGACGTGCCTGAGCCGCGCCCGGTGTAGCCGTTGTCGGCGGCATCGCCACCGATGAAATTGTTGCACGTTCCACTGGTGACGCAGCCCTCGGCTTGGACGATGTTGGTACCTGGCGCCGAAACCTCGGGTTTCAGTTCGTTGAGGGGATTGCCGTCGCCGTTGTCACGGCGAGGGCCTCGGGAGGAATAACCAGCGACCGTATCGTCCTCTCGGTCAACGGTGTTTTTGTCGTCGGTCGCGCCCACCGTGATGGAAAGGCTCGAGGACCCCATCCCGGAGAGGCCGTCGTTGCTCGGACCGTCGTTCCCCGCAGCGACGCTGACCACGATGCCGGCGTCCATGGCTTCGTTGAGAATCCGGCTGTGCATGTCTTCGCCGTCGGAACCACCGCCTTCGTGGGACGTGATGCCCCAGGACAAGGAGATGATGTCGATGCCGTGGTTGGCTTCCTCGGCGCCCTGCCAGGCCGTGTCTTTGTTGTCGATGATCCACTGCAACCCGTTCATGGCCGATTCGTAGAACTCCTGGGAGAGCAAGTAGTTCTCGAAGGGCCCCGCTCCAGCATCGGTGCCGATGCGGACATCGATCAGGTCAGCGTCGGGGGCTGACCCGTAGAAATCGGTTTGGGCACCGCTGGCGTCGATGCCGGTCGCTGCGGCCATCCCCATGCAGGCCGTGCCGTGCTGGTTGCCGTCGTCCGGGTCAAACGTCCCGTCGGTTTCTCGCGAACCAAAGCCAGACGCCACGCAACGAGGGTCGGTGTGGAGGTAGCACACGGCGTCGTAGCCGGCGATGAATTTCTCGTTCAAACCGGGGTGTTCGTTGTCCACGCCCGTGTCCACCATGGCGATGTTGATGCCTTCGCCTGAATATCCCAAGTCCCAGGCGCCCACGGGATAGAGGCTGGAATTGCGAGCCTTGACCGCCGGTGTTTGGATGTCCCCGTAGAGGACGATCTCCCCGTACCGCTCAACCATGACCACATCGTCAAGCGAGGCAAGCTCAGCCACCATTGAGGCATCAACCTGTCCGAGGAGCACGCCGTCCACCGCGTCAATGACGTCGACCACCGTCAGGTTCAGCGATTCGAGCGCTTGGAGGTGGCCTTGATTGACCACCGTGCCGTACGACAGGCCGATGCCCGTCGCACCAACGAAAGATTCGAGGCTGTCGTGGATGCGGTTGCGATTCAGATCCAGGGTGGTTCGCTCCCACCAAGGCGTTTCGTCGCCCACCCAGGCCGGCACCGTTTGTTCGGGCACCGTTTGAGCATAATTCGAAGGCATCCACTGAACACCTCGATCGTCCACAGCGACCCACCCAACCGGTTCGGAGGTGGCGACCAACGAGCCCGTCATGGGACCAAGAAGCAAAGCAAGCACGGTGATGGCGAGAAGGCGTTGCATGGATTTCCCTCGCCCTTGCCAATCCGCCAAGCGGCATCAACCTAACGCACGCATGCCTGCGACGGTCAAGACTGAAACCGGTGAAGAAGGGTCAAGAAATCAGCCGAAGAAATCCTATAGAACGGTCCGTAGGAGGATGAAAAGTGGGAGCAGAGGGATTTGAACCCCCCCCAGCGGATTTCTTCTGAAACTGCGCATCAGATGGGCAGTCTGCAGGATTGCAACAGGTCGGCGCTCCAGTTGGTCATCAACTTCAGCAAACCCACTCGTCGTCATTCCCGTGCAACTGGAGCCCGCGATACTACCAAGCTATACTATACTCCCTTGTGTATTCAACCCGAAGCATCAGTTCTTGGCCTGTCGGCGTGCTCGCTTTCGGCGTCGCAACTTCTTCTTGCGCCACTTCCAACGTTGATTGCCGGTTTTTTTCCAAGCACGTGACCCTCGCTTCATGGTGAACAAGCACGCCACTTGCCTTCCCTATATGAGAGCATCGTCTCAAAAACGAGCGCCTTCAAACCCCCCACTCCCGTCACGGTTATACCCCTTCCAACTTACGAACAGCCATGGACATCGGCGCCCTTCTCGCGGAAAACATCGTTCAAGGCTTCCTCATTGGTTTGGTCATCGGCCTGGTCGTGCGGGTGGCTTCAAAGGCCATTCGAAACCTGCTGATTCTGCAGTTCGTGTTGCTCAAGTTCCTGGAGTCGCGCAACCTGCTCATCATTGATTGGCACCGACTCACCAACGGCCTCATCGGTCAGAAGGAACTCGTGATCGGCCAAGCGCAAGACCTCATCGACACCGTCGTGGAGATGGGCATCTTTGGTGCTGCCTTAGCGGGCGGGTTCCTTTTGGCGCAGCGAATTGGAAAGTGAGCCGACATCAATCGTCGTCGGGTGGCGCTGGCCGCCAACCCCGCTCAAGTTGCTGACGAAGAAAATCCATTCGACGGTCCATCTGTTCATCAAAACACGTGCATTCTCCGTGATCCGGACAAGCGGGGTTGCTGCATTTCCCGAAACAACTGACCTTCCAACCGACCTCGCCCTCTCTGGAGGCTGCGCCGCTGTCCTCATCGAAAACGAATTTGAGGTTGCTGCAGACGGTGCACATGCCCATGGAGGTCATGTTCACGGATTCAAATTTACTGTATTTAGTCAATCCTATGGCGGACGTACCAGGATTCGAACCCGGGTTTCCAGCTTAGAA
>JADHNB010000085.1 GCA_016779705.1 Candidatus Poseidonia sp.
GCACCTTGACGGTGCGGACTTGCCTCAATCCGTGGAGGTCATCACCGATCTTGACGCCGCTGAAGGATACGACTTGGCCGTGCTCGTGACCGCTCACCAAGCCTGCCTCTCGGTTGATTGGGGAGCGCTGCAACGCCGAATGCGCCGCAGCATCGTCTACGACGGCCGGCGCGTGCTCGATTTGGAAGCCCTTGAGGGAATGGGTTGGCAAGCCCATGCAGTCGGGCGGCCGAACGCTTGAGTTTTCACCGGCCAGAGCGCCGTGGCCTTCATGACCGAAGTCCGAAGACTTATGGCAGGGGCAATTTTGGTTCCCATCAGCGAGTGTTCCTTTGGGTGTTGTTTGGATGAAATATGAATTAAAGTGCTTGAAGACCAACGAACGCCTCACCGATGACTACACCCTTCATCACACCGACAACGCGCTGTTGCAAACGCAATACGAGGCCCCGCTCGAAGTGAACGAGGAAGCCGAAGGCGTCTGGCAGTTCGAAGACTGGCTTCCGGTCACGAACGCCAACGAATACGTGGCCGGCACGGTGACCTACAAGGCCGAAGCCTTGGGTAAAAAATTGGGCCTCTCCAACCTCTGGGTGGCCTTTCACGGGTACTGGCCCGAGAAGGGCGGCCTCTGCCCCACGGGGAGTTTCAAGGACATGGAAGCCGTCCCCACCCTTCAGCGCTTGAGTGACCACGACGGCCAGGGACTCATCTGCGCCAGTGCGGGCAACACCGCCCGAGCCTTCACGCATTTCTGCAGCTTGTCCAAGACGCCGCTCATCGTGATCGTCGGTCGGGACCATGCCGAGCGCATTTGGGTACGGGAAGGCATCTCAACCCAGAGCGTGCGCCTGGTGGTGGTCGAGGACGGGGATTACGCCGACGCCAAACGCCTTGCCAATCAATTGGCGCTGGAACTTGAGGGCTGGCAACTCGAAGGCGGCGTTCATAACGTCGCCCGTCGCGACGGCATCGGGTCGCTCATCATCGATGCCGCCCACACCATCGGCGCGTTGCCCGACCATTACTTCCAGGGCATCGGCGGGGGGCCGGGTCCCATCGGCGTCCACGAGATGGCCGAGCGCTTGGTGGAAACGGGTCAGTTTGAAGGGCCGGTTCCTCAACAACACGTCTCTCAAAATGCGGACCACTGCCCCATTCACAACGCTTGGCAGGCCGGGCGTGACCACTTGTTGGCCGAAGATTTCCCTGCCGAAGAGGTCGAGGTGTATTCCGATTACTTGCTCAACACCGCGCCCGCTTACGGGCAAGTGGGGGGTGTTCACGATATTCTGCGAGCCTCTGCCGGTCAAACCCACATCGTGCAAGAAGACGACGCCCGTGCTGCAAAGGCCATGGTGGAAGCCATCGAAGGCATCGACATCATGAGCCCCGGTGCCGTGGCCACTGCGAGCCTTCAACAGGCCGTGGAAGCCGGCGACGTCGAGGCCGATGACTGCATCCTGCTGAACATCAGCGGTGGGGGCGCAGAGCGCCTCAAGAGCGACGTGAACACCCGGACCGTTGAGCCTTGGCTTCGTGTGTCCAAACGGGACGGCGCTCCAACCGTGCTTGAGGCGCTTGAAGCGACTTCTTGAGCGAGAAGGCGCAGGTTCAAAGAGGCATGAGGGCGAGCCTTGGACGGGGCGAGGGGGATGGTTGAGGCAGCATGGATTGAATCCGAGGTCCTCAAGGCCGTTCCGGATGCCGTGGTGGAAGTCATCGATTTGCACCGCTCCGGCGACCACTTCCACGTCCGCGTCATCGCCGAATCCTTCGAAGGCATGCGTCCCCTGCAACGCCAAAAGCAGGTGCTGGCCGTGATGCGCGAGCACATCCCTCATCCCATTCACGCACTTGACCTCAAGTGCATGACCCCCGCACAAGCCGAGACCTCCGGGGACACGGCCTTTGACCCGCACGGCGGCGGGCAGGGTGTGCACCTTCGCCGTATCCAGCGAAACCAGGAGTGAACCCCAATGGAATGGACCCCCGAAGAATTGCAAGCCCTTGTTGACGACCACCCGCTCGTGCTGTTCATGAAAGGCAGTCCCAACGAACCTCAGTGCGGCTTTTCCAACCGTGCCGCTCAGGTGCTTCAGTCGCTGGGCGAAGAGTTCGCTTCCGTGAACGTCCTCAGCGACCCTCGCGCCATCCCCTCGATTTGCGCTTGGTCGGACTTCCCCACCATGCCCCAAATCTTCGTGCACGGGGAGCTGATTGGCGGGTCCGACATTGCTCTGGAGATGCTTCAGGACGGCAGCCTGCGCGAGATGTTCGACGCCGGTCGGCAGGCTTGAATCACGGGTGACCGCATGCCATCCACCCGACGCAAGTTGGTCGTCGAAGGCGGCGAATCCATCGTTGACTTTGACATCAAGGCGTTCAAACCCATCCCCCAAGCCGGCATCGACCTCGCCGTGCAGGCCATGCAGGCGGGCGTGATGTACCGCTATCAGCCCAAGACGAACGTCGCCTCCATCACGGCGAATTTCGAGAAGGCCTTCGCCGAACACATGGGCGTGAAGCACGCCGTGGGCACCAACTCCTGCGGCTCGGCCATGTTCATCGCCCTCAACATCGCTGACGTTCAACCGGGCGACAAGATCCTCACCAACGCGTTCACCTTCCACGCCGTGCCCAGCGTCATCGAACACGCTCGAGCCGTGCCCGTGCTCGTTGAGAGCAACCGTGAATGGGGCATGGACGCTGAGGACCTTGACCGAAAGGCCACCGAATCGGGCGCCAAGGTGCTGTTGATGTCCTACATGCGTGGCCACGTGCCCGACATGGACGCCGTGATGGCCGTGGTGAAGAAGCACGACCTCATGTTCATCGAAGATTGTGCTCACGCGTACGAAACGAACTGGAACGGTCAGCGTTTGGGCACGTTTGGCGAAATTGGATGTTTTTCGACCCAGTCCTCCAAGGGCTTGAGTGCGGGTGAAGGCGGCCTGTTCATCACCAACAACGACGAGTATGCGGCCAAGGCCGTGTTGTACGCCGGCTCGTACGAGCGGTTGTGGAGGAAGCACTTCGACCTCGACCACGACATGATGAACATGCTTCAGAACCAAATCCCCGGCTATTCCATGCGCATGCAAGAGGTGACGGCGGCCATGTTGACGCCGCAAATCGCTCGGCTGGCCGACATCAAAGCCGTTCACGTGGCCAACTGGAACCTGCTCCATTCGCTCATCGCCGACCACCCCCACATCGAGATTCCACCGGCCTTGCCTCAAGTGGACAGTTTCTGTGACACCCTGCAGTTCCACCTCGTCGGCCTGTCCCGGGAGGACGCCGACCGCTTCATCGACGTCGCCAAGCAGGAAGGCGTGCCCATGCAGATTTTCGGCGTGGACCGCAACGCTCGGGACTTCCGCCAGTGGGAGTACGTTGAAGCGCACAAAGACGAACTCAAGGAGACCATCGCCAACATTGAGTTTGCCGTCGACCTTTCGTTGCAACCTCACCTGACGCAGGACAACATCCGCACCCTCGCGCAGGTTCTGACCGAGGTCTTGGCCTACATCAACGGCGAGTGAGCGCGCCCACGGAATGGGTTGATTGGCCCGCCTTCAAAGGGTTGGCTTGTTAAGGGAACCGCGCCTCGAAGGGACTGGATGACCGACGTCAAATCCCCTTCCTTGGCCCGAAAGTGGCTCATGCGTCAATATTGGCGCATGCAACAATCCCAAGCGGTGGTCGGGTTGCTTTTGTGGGGCACCACCATCACCCTGCTGGTGTGGCCCTACGTGCGCTGGCGGTTTGAAGCGTCGTGCAGCGACAGCCTGTGCTTCAACGACACCCTGCTCGGGATACCGGCCACCTATCTCGGTCTCTTGACCATCTTCCTGACCGTCATGTTTGGCGTCTTGACCATCGGGTACCTCTACGACCAGGTCTTTTCGCTGTGGACCGAATACAGCAGCGTTGCCATGGAACGCAACCCGTACGTGACCTATGCGTTGACGCCCAATTGGATGATGATCACGGCGTTGCAAGCCGAAGTCCTTCGACGGCAATCGGAAGGCGACGAAGCCATGCAGGCCCAAGCGGATTGGTTTTTGGCCTGGTGCAAGCAGTACGCCGAGGGAGAAATGTTTGCCCGTGCGGTCCAACAATGGGACAAGGACATGGGCCCCACCCCGACCTTCTGGTTCACCGATGACGCCGCCATGGAGCGCGCCCGGGCGCTCAAGTTCGACGACGAGGATTGAGCGCCTTCGCTGGTGAAGCGAACAAATCTTGATGCCACCAAGGTCGTTCATGCGTTCATGGGCCGGCCTTCTCGCTGGAGTGACGAGCGAAAAGCCGCTCGCGAACAGGCGGAATGGATCGTTGGCTGGCTGCGTGAGCACGGCCCGGCCACGACCCCCGACATCGTGGCGGCCCTCGAAGCCAACGGGCGCGAGGTGGCCGCCCACGTGCTCCATCGAGCCTTGCGTCGCTCGCCCTTTGTTCACCGCCTTGGCGAGGAGGAAGGTGAACGAGGTCTCGTGAGCGTGTGGGCCTTTGGCGCAGAACCTCCCGAAGAGGCATGAGGGGGCCAAGATGTTGAAAGCCGCCGTGGCTTGGTGAATCCATGGCCGAAGCCCCTGCTCGCTCCCCGTCGAGCGGTCGAGATGCGGGCTGGCTGGTCAGCGCCGACCTCGTGGCGGTGGGCTTGGCGTTTCTTGGCCAGGTCGTGTTGGTTCGGGCGCTCGCGGCCGAACATTACGGTTGGATGGTGCTCGCCGTTGATTTGTACGCCTCGATTTTCCTGGTCATCGACCTTGGCTTGCCCACGCTTTTGGCCCGTGACGGGGCCAACGACCCCGAGTCGGTCCGCCGAGCCGTTCACCGAATCTACCGATTGCAAGCGCTCGCTGCCCTCCCGTTCGTTCTGCTGGCGGTGGTGCTCCGCCCCGATGCCCTACTCAACATGGCACCGCCCACGCTTCTGCTGGTGTTGGCGGGCATGACGGCGTTGGTGCACGTGGCGTCCTATGCTCCCCGCTCCGCACTTCGGGCCCTGGGAGAAGCGAGAATGGAGGCCGTTTCCAAGGTGATTGAGCGGTCGGTCACCGTGGGGGGCTACGTCCTGCTGGCTTGGCAAGGCTCAACGTCGGTGGTCGCCTTCATGCTGGCGTTCTTGGTCGGGGCGACGTTTGGGTGGCTGGTCGCCTTGGGTGCGATGGTCCGCGTGGCTCCTGCTGGAAAAGCGCCGGTTTGGGAGCGCTTGGGAGCGGACTGGACCACCCAACGGGGGTTGCTGTTCGCAGCGTTGCCGTTTGCCATCACGCTTGCAGTGCTGCCTTACGTGGTCCGTCTGGAAAAATTCCTCGTGGCAGCCGCAGGCGGCCCGACCTTGGCGGCCGTTTTTCACGTTGCTCAGTTGGCTTGGTTGGCGGGGTTGGTGGTTCCCGCAGCCGTTCGCGCGGCGCTGCTTCCCGTGTTGGGGCAGGTGCGCGACCGCCCCGCAGCGGTTCGAACTGAATTGAATCGGGCGCTCGACATGTGTTTCGGCGTGTTGCCTTACGGGCTGTTTGGCGGCTACCTCGTCGTGGTCGTGTTGGCTCCGGTGGCCTTTCCGTCTGCCTACCTCGACGGTACCTACGGGGCGTCAGCGGTCGACCTCTTCGCCGTTTTGCTGGCGGGATGGGCCGCTACCTTGCTGGCGACGCCCACGTACGCCAATCTCCTGGCGGGATGGCGGCCTTGGCGGTTCACGCAATTCATCTTCGCCGTCTTGCTCGTGGCGGCCGTTGTCGGGTACGTGTTGGTGGTGCGAATGGCCACCACCGACGGGGCGGTCTTGGTGGCGGCGGCGTTGGCGAGTTCGCTTTCAGGCGTGATGCTGTTGGTGTTTTCCTGGACGATGAGCGGTCAACAAGCCTTCGTTCTTCACCGGCGAGACGAGTGGTGCTTGGTCGGTCTTTGCACCCTCTTTGTCGTGGTCGGCTTGGCCACGCATTCCTGGTGGTGGTTGCTTGGGTTGCCGTTGTTTGCGTTCACGCCTCAAGGTTGGCGAGCAGTTCGCTCCACGCTTTCGTGACCGTTTCTTGGCTGGCGAAGGCCAACACCTCCTCGGGGGTGGATGCCTGCTCCCATCCGTGGCGCAGGGCGTGCTCAATCCCGTCGGCCAGTGCGGTGGGCGTGGGTTCGCAAACCCACGGCGTCGGCAAGTAACGGGCCACTTCGCCCACCGCCACGCTCACCACGGGCGTACCGCACAACAAGGATTCGCGAGCCACCAACGGCCCTCCCTCTCTCGACGACGTGATGAGGGTGACGTCCGCTACCAGCATGCGGTCAAAGACGATGTTGCGAGGTTGGTGACGCAGTGTGGTGATGCCCACCATCCAGCCGCGTTGTTCCA
>JADHNB010000086.1 GCA_016779705.1 Candidatus Poseidonia sp.
TCCACCGTGGTGTGCAACGGCATGCAGGGCTTGCCCGGACCTCAAGGCCAACCTGGCGTGGACGGCGAAGATGGCCCAACGCCGCTCATGACCAGCCAGACCCTCCCGACGGGCAACGCGACGTGCCCCACGGGCGGAACGATGTTCACCAACGGCGAAGACCTGGACGGGGACGGGGAACTCAGCGACCTCGAAACCACGGCCCAGGTCCATGTGTGCAACGGCAGCGTCGGACTCAACGGCACCAACGGCGAAGCGGGCATCCATGGCGAAGGAGGTTCCTCCGCCCTCATCGACAAGGTGCTCGCACCGCGCTACGTGTGTCTGGACGGGTTCATCGTTCGCTTCGGCGTGGATGACGGTGCGGGCGAAGGCTTCGCCAACAACGGACTCATGGAAGACGATGAAGTTCGTGAAACGCTGAACTTCTGCTTCACCCCGCTTCGTGCGGAGCAGATCACAGATATCTTCCCCGGCACAGGAAATTCAGCTACCAACGGGTGCGAAGAAGGCGCGTGGGTCGCCGCTCACGGCCTCTTCGTGTTTGCGGCCACGAACGCTTCGAACGGTTGCGAACTCTACGTCCACCAACCCGCCACCAACGCCACCGCCCTGTTGATGGACCTGCATCCCAACGGCGACGCCAGTCCCGGACGCGACCTCGGCATGCACCCGCTGCCCAACGGCCAAGGCGTGGTCTTCGACGCCACGGACGGCGTGAACGGACGCCAATTGTGGGTCAGCGACGGCACCGCCAGCGGCACTCGGGCCTTGGGCGATGTGGAAATGTCGCCGCCGGTCATGTGGAACGGCGGTTTGCTGCTTCACGCTCCGACCGGGGCACTGATGTGGACCAACGGCAGCGACCTGCGGCCGTGGACCGACCAGCCCCAATGGAACGCTTCGCAACGCAACCAAGTGGCCTCCGCCACCGCCTCGTTGAGTCAACTCGGTTCGGGATGGTTGCACGGTGGGGAGAGCGGTGTGTGGTTCAGTGCGGTGGACGGCCTGGGCGATGTGGAACCCGTCTTTGTTGACATGAACGGGTCGTTGACCACGTGGGACGTGAACCCCGTGGGCAGCGCCGAACTCACGCTGATGGTGGACGACGGCACCGACCTCTATGCCGTGGCCATGCGAGGAACGGCCAAGCAACTGCTTCACCTCTCCGCCAACGGGTCAATGGCGTGGATGACCTCCATTGCTCCTTCCTCGGGCGACACCTCGATGGGTGAAGGCATGGGCCTGCATCGAATCGGGGACAACCTCGTTTACGATGCCGTGGTGTCCTCAACGGAAGCTCGCGTGTGGACGACCAACGTGGCCAACGGCATCACGGTGCAGTTGAGCACCGAGTTGTTGGCACCGGGCGCTCAAGTCGGCGTGGCGAACAACGGGGAGCGCTTGCTGTTCGATTGCATCACCCCCAGCCGGGGGACGGAACTCTGCGTCACCGACGCCACGCCCTTGGGAACGTACGTGCTTCACGAATTCGTGCCCGGCGTCATGCCGGCCGACCTGCGCAGCCTGGCATCCATCGGCGACGGGTGGTTGGTGGTCAGCGAAGGCGAAACCGAGGGCGTGAACGTTGGCATGGGGCTGTGGGCCGTGCAAGGCGATGCGGTCCGCCTGGTGTACGACCCGCGTCCCGGCCCATCGACGTCGTCAGAGGCGTTGACCTACGGGTCGCTCGTGGTGGGTTCGGAGGCGGTCTTTTTCCTCGCCAACGACGGCGTATCGGGCCACGAATGGCACCGTTGGAGCCACGGCGAATTGTCGTCCGATTGGATCGTCATTCACCGCTGATGGGAACCACGTCGCTTCGTCCGAGGCAATACGAGCACGACTCACCAAGCACGTAGTCAGGGGAGGCTTGTTCCTCTTCGGAAAGCGGCTCTCGGCAAGCAAAACAGACCACGACGTTCGTTTCCTCCAGGGAAGGGTTCACCGCCACCCGCTGGTCAAAGACAAAGCAATCCCCGTCCCAATGGGCTCCGCCCACGGCTTCGAAGTACCCCAGAATGCCCCCTTTGAGTTGCTTGACGTTGGTGAAGCCCGCTTCCATCATGATGGCGCTGGCTTTCTCGCAGCGAATACCACCGGTGCAGAACATGACGATGGGCTCGCCCTTCATCGATTCCGGAAGTCGACTCACCGCCTCAGGAAAGGCCCGGAAGGTTCGGATGTCCAGGTCAATGGCGTTGGTGAAGGTCCCCACGCGCAATTCGTAATCGTTGCGCGTGTCGAGCACATGCACCGCTTCTCCACGGTCAAGCATGGCTTTGAACGCCGTCGGCTCGATTTCTTCGCCGGTCCATTCGACGGGGCGAATGTGGTCAAGCCCCACCGAGATGATTTCGTTTTTCTTCCGGACGTTCATCCGATTGAAGGGTTGGTAAGCGGTGTACGAGACCTTGAGGGGAATGCCTTGGAAGCGAACATCACCCTCCAAGTGAGCCACGAAACCGTCAATGGAGGCTTGGACACCGGCGAGAAAGAAGTTGATGCCCTCGGGAGCGATCAGCACCGTTCCCTTGAGGCCAAGGTCAACGCAGACGCTGCGAAACGTCGCTTGGAGGGCGTCAATCTCCTCGAGGTCAACGAACCGGTAGCCGGCAACGTTGGTGATGGGACCGGACACGGTGGCGGGTTTGGCCCCTCACATTTGAGGGCACCGCAGGTCACGCAGCGCCTCGCCAATCGTGACGAGAAGCCAGAGGACGTCGCCACCCTTGACCAAAGGCCCGGGACGAAACTCGCGGGGCAGGCGCCATTTGCCAGCGCTTGTGCTCGTTGCGCTCAAGGCGGGTCAGCACGTCCATCACCAAGGCTTCATCAAAGCCTTGAGCGACCATCTCATCGGCGTTCATCCCGCCTTCGATGTGGGCTTGCAGCACCGCATCGAGGACCTCGTAGGGAGGTAAACTGTCCTCGTCGACCTGGTCGGGCGCCAATTCCGCTGAGGGAGGTTTGGTGAGGGTGGACGACGACACCGGCGGCGTTTGACCGGCCTCCACCGCCCGTTGGTTGAAGCGTTCAGCCATGGCGTAGACGTCCATCTTGTAGACGTCGCCCAACGGGGCGTAGCCACCCGCCATGTCGCCGTACAGCGTGCAGTAGCCCTGAGCAATTTCTGATTTGTTGCCCGTTGAAATCGCCATGCTGGAGCGAGCGTTGGCGTACCCCATCACGAGGAGGGCTCGCAAACGGGCTTGGAGGTTCTCGCCCGCCACCGGGTGGCCGTTTTCGAGCACCTCGGTCATCGTCGCCTCGACGCTGCGATGCATGGCGTCGATGGCGTGCACTTCGTAGCCCATGCCCAAGGCCTTGGCCGTGTGTTCAGCGTCGTCCATGGAATGTTGAGACGAATGACGGCTCGGCATGGAAAGTCCCGTCACGTTGGCCGCCCCAATCGCTGCAGCGGCCACGCAGGCGGCCACCGCCGAGTCGATGCCTCCCGAAAGACCGAGCACGATGGAGGAAATGTTGGATTTTCGACAATAATCGGCCAGGCCCGTCACCACGGCGTCGGTCAGTTCATCCAAAGCGTCGAGTTGCCCCTGACCCGTTTCATCAGCGCTGAGCACCAGCACCTCGCTGGGCCCGATGCACAAAGCGTCCGTCTCGGTGCTGTCCAACCAAACGCAATGTTCGGGACCTCGCAAGTCCACCAGCAGGACGCCCTCTCGCCACGAAGGAGCGACGATGGCCCGACCGTCGGGCCAAGCGACCAAACTCCGTCCGTCGAACAGCAAGTCGTCGTTCCCCCCGACCTGATTGGCCAGCAAAAACGGATGACCCAGGACGGAGGCAGCGTGCCGAGCCACGTGCAGTCGGGTGGTGAATTTCTCCGTGTGGAACGGGGAGGCGGAGAGGTTGACCGTGGCGTTGATGGCTACGCCTTGACGACACCACTCGGCGAGGTGCTCGATGGGGTCTTGGGCGTAGGCCGAGGGCGTCAAACCCGCCGACTGCCAGGCATCTTCGCAAACCGTCACGCCCAAGTTCAAACTGCCAAAGGAACGGGCCAACCCCGAACGGTTCTTTGCGGCGAAGTACCGAGCCTCGTCAAACACATCGTAGGTGGGCAACAGTTGCTTCTCCGCCACGATTCGGCCTTGTTGATTGCCGGTGCGACCGGAAAATTCGGGTCCGCATCGCACCACCCCGTTGGTTGGCAGCGAACGGGAATCCTCGGCAGGAACGGGCGTTCCCACGAGCAAAGGAACGGGACTGGCGATGTTCAGGGCGGCCTGGATGGAACGCTGAACAAAATCGTGTTCAAGCAACAGGTCTCGCGGGGGGTAGCCGCACACCGCCAATTCGGTGGATACGGCCACCTCAGCACCGTTCTCAACGGCCAAGGCCACCAAGCCTTCCAGACGGTGAGCGTTGTGAACCAAGTCGCCGACGGTGGGGTCAAGTTGCAACAACGCAATTGAGCTCATGTCGTTCACTCCGATGGGGTCAAGGATGCTTCACGATCTCGCCGTTGGCGTCCTTGTACCACCACTCGTTCGTGGCTTTGTCATGGTACCACCAATACCCATCGGAACCCATGACCCAATCGGTGTCTTCCTCGCTGGACGCAGCATCCGATGCCGGAGGTTCGGAAGCCGCTGCAGCGGTGGAAGCGGTCGCCTCGGTGGCGACGGCAGTGGCTGAAAGCGATTCGTCGTCATCCTCTTCAAGTTCGGAGGAGTACTCGTCCCAGTCATAGGCCACCTTGGAGCCTTGATTGACGGTCATCCGCTTCATCCAAATGAGGAGCGAGAGCACGACGGCGATGAGCAAGATGGCGGTGATGCTGCCGATCAAGGGGTTGACATCACCGAAGACCTTCTGCGAGAACGAGGGTTCCTCGGCGACGCGGACGTCCACGGTTGGACCGCTGGAGGTGGCTCCGTTCTCGAGGGTCGCTTCAACCCACTGAATCCCGGGCTCGGTGGGTTGCCAGTCGACCGCCGCCAATCCGACGGCGCCGGCTTCGGCCTCGACGCTAACCCGTTGAATCAGTGTTCGAGTTCCGTCAAGTGTCACGGTTTCAAACACCACGTCGATGCTGCCCGCAAGCGTCCCGATGTTTTCAACCTCAAGTTGAATCGAGGTGGTGTCACCCACGTCCATGAGCAATCGGGAGTACGAGAGGGAGGTGGGAGCCAATTGGAATTCGGGCTGTAACCATTCCATGTTCCACGAGGCGATGTAGAGGTTTGCCGAATCACCGTTCAAGCCCGTGACGGCGTTGCCGGCCAAATCACGACCTTCGATCTTGATTTTGGCGACCATCCGGTCGATGAGCATGTCATCGGTGATTTCACTCAAGTTCATGTCAGCGTAGACTTCGAGGTGCAAACCGTCCAGCACCTCGCCTTCGAGATTCAGGGCTTTTCGACCGGACCGAATGGTATCGCCCGTTTCGAAATCTTCCACCACCCACACGAGTTCGAGAGATTGCAGGTCCAATCCACCCAATTCTTGCAAGACCACGCGGACCTCGTGATTCTCGCCGCTCAAGATGGCTCGAGGACGAGGCGACACCACGTCCATGGGCGTTGGTCCGGTTCCATCGACCACGATCCACTTCACGGAGGTCACTTGGTCGGTGAGGTCAACGCCTTGACCTTGCAAGCAGCCCACCTCCCAGGTCATGGGCAACGAACCCGACGAAACGGGAGCTTGGACCGGCATCGACCAAACGCCGTCCACGGCCATCGCTGAGTAGGTTTGTCCAGCGAAGAGGACGTTCACCTGACACTCAAAGTTCGGCACGGTTGACGTTTCGCTGAACACCAATCCTCCGGAAATTTCCATCGGTGTCAAGGGGGTGACCCGTGCGCCGTCACCCAGGAAGGAGCCACGGGTGAGATGGAGGTTCACCGTTTCTTCGGGGATGCTCAAGCCCGCTGAGAAGCGCCACCGGTGTTCGGGGAACGCACGGAGTTCTTCTTGGCCCGCTCGGTCCACCACCAGAATGGCGGGCTCTCGCCGGTTTTCGCCAAGATCGGGCGTGTTCCACCCGAACATCAATTCGATGTTGAGCACCATGTCCTTCTCGAATGGACCGGCCAATCCGTTGCTGCCCAGCATGGTGCATGAACGGATGATGAGGTGGCTGGAGGTGGTGGTGCAGTTGCCGGATTCGAAGGCCCACTCAATCGCCATGGTGTCGCTGCCTTGGTTGCTGGCCAGCATCACGTCGACAGTGGACAAGTCGGAACCGCCGTTGGGTTCAGTGATCTTGACGTTCAGCTCGTAGGGCTGTCCGGGGTGGAGCCACGATTGGCGACCGCCCACCCAGCCAAAGGCATCGGGCTCAAGGGTGGGCTCGCC
>JADHNB010000087.1 GCA_016779705.1 Candidatus Poseidonia sp.
CCCGTTCCAGATGCTCCCCTCCGTCCAGGTCCGTGACCACACAGAGCGGTTCAACCGTTCCGAGGCAAGCCCCCACCGCTCCGTCGGCCGCAATGAACACGGTGGCGTCCGGCCACGGCCCCCTCAAATCGCTGGTTGCTGCGTCGGCCCCGACGAAGACGATTTGCTGGGCTTCGTTCAGGGAGCGGGCCAGGTGTTCCAACGTCGCCCCTCGTTGCGTTCGGCTCCAACCGAGTTCCGACGTTTTGGGGTGATGTTCGCACGCCAAGACCAACGCCCGTGCGCTCTCAACATCGTCATCGTGGGCCCATCCAAAACCATCGCGAACGCGGTCTTGAAGGCCGATGAGGTCAGCGACATGGACCCCACTCATGCCACGCCCAGTTCGCTTGGGGTCATCAATTCAACCGAGGTTGAACTTCATAATCTGTGGTCACCATCCCCGTGTCATGCCCGTTCCGTCGCATCCCCCTGAGGTGAAGGACGACGTGACGTTGGCACGTTACCCCTTCTTACCTCAAGCGACCGATTGGATCCGAGGCATGGCGGTTCAACACAGCATCGATTTGAACGAACTGCTCGACGGTACCTGGATGGAAAAAGCTCGACAGCGCGCTCGCATCCGGTTGATTGACTCCATCCAATCCAAGGAGGGCGTTCAGGTGGTGGGGGGTGACATTCACACCCAAGAAGGTCGCCTCATCGAGGCCTTTTCGTTCTATTACGCACGTTTGGTGATGTGCGCCAGCGAGGACGAGCGCTTGATTGCTCGTTGGGCGCAAGCCGAGGCGGCTCGGGCGGAGCAACTGCTCATCCAAGACACCACGAACCTCGGCCTCGTTGCCAACACCTACCTCACTCAAATCGAGGATGTTGGGGATTCCATGGCCAGCGCACCCGCAACGGCTGGAGCAGGCATGCGCCAACTGCGTCAACAAGCGTCCACGGTGTGGCGGGTGGGCCTTTCCGATTTCATCGAGATTTGCCCCCGCATTACGGGCCATCGCTGGCGTTTGCCCAACGTTGATGTGGAAGCCGGATGGGTCAAGTTGCACGATGAACGGCAGTACAGCTCGTCCGCAAAATTGGCTCGTTTGCTGAGGGAACGCATCAAATCGGCCATTGAAGCGGAGGCGCTCGATAAGATGGCCGAAGTCACCAC
Source organism: Candidatus Poseidonia sp. (assembly GCA_016779705.1). Lineage (GTDB taxonomy): Archaea > Thermoplasmatota > Poseidoniia > Poseidoniales > Poseidoniaceae > Poseidonia. The sequence goes on from JADHNB010000087.1 coordinate 1,163, forward strand.
CGATCTCGCCGTTCGATTGGCAGAGCCTGTGGGCATGGTTCGCAATTTGATGGCCAACAAAGCCAGCGAAGCCATCGCGTTGGTTGGGGCTGAGGAAAGCGATTGGCCGCCATGCATGCAGACCATCATTGCCGATTTAGCGGGTGGCGTCAACGTCAATCACTTCGGGCGGCTGTTCCTCGCCTCCATGGCGGCCACGTTGGCGTTGCCCCAGGAGGCATGCGTTGGTTTCTTTCGCGGTGCCCCTGATTTCAGCGAAGCCACCACCACCTATCAGGTTCAACACGTCTATCAGCACGAATACACGCCAGCCGGGTGTGGAAAATTGAAGGTCAACCACAACTGTCCCGTGCTGCCCGGCGACAACCGAACCTGCGACCAAGCGTGGATGGACCATCCCCTCAAGTACATCCGTGCCACGCAACGGTGGCGGCGTCTGACCGCCGCAAAAGACCCGACGCCCGAGCCGTCGGCAGGGGAAGAGCAGGATACGTCGCCGTCTTAACGGGGATGGGCCTAAAAGACGAAGCGTCCGTCGTGTTTGCATGGACGGCGAGGTGCCTTCACCCTCACCTTCCCGAAAGCTTGGTTTTACGTACCGGCTTTTTCGCTCCTTCTTTCGTTTTCTCACCAGCATTTGGTTTCGAGAGGTCAATTTGGTGGACGATGAATCGTTGGGTGACGAGGCGGGCGTGCTGTTCATCACGTGGCACCCCAACGGACTCATCGACCCGATGCTCATGACGGCTCGTTTGCCCGGCCGTGTCACGACGTTGGTCCATCACCGTTTGTTCAACTTCCCCTTTGTCGGATGGTTGTTTCGAGCGGCGGGCGTGATTCCCATCGGCACCACCGGGCCCGAGATGTTGAACATCGTTCGGGGGCCCTCCACCGCCGCCGTCTTGGCGACGAGCGCTGAGGAGTTGGCCAACGGTGGGCGAGTGTTGATGTTTCCCGAGGAGAATACCCACGGGGCCTCAACGGTTCAACACGTTCGCTCTGGCGTCTCCCGATTGTTGCTCTCGGCTTACCGAAAGGCGGATGCGCTGGGCCGACCGAGACCCCGATTGGTTCCCGTCGGGTTGCATTATTCCAATTCGCATCGTTTTCGAGAGCGAGCCGCCATCGTTCTTGAACGAGCGATGGCGTTGCCCGAACCTCCTGCCGAAGGCAATGGAGAAGCGTGGGTGGAGGCCGTCACGAACGCAATAGAAGTTGAATTGGGGCGGGTCAACCACGCGAAATCCACCTGGCGTGATCGAACGCTGATTTGGAAAGGGCGAAGCGTGGTCCACGCTGAAAAAATGCGTCAGTCGGGGGAAGCGTTGACGCCTCCAAGTTACGCTGAGGCGGTTCTTGGAGCCCGTCGTCTGCGGGCTGGTTGGGAGTACATGGTGGTCCATGACCCACGAGCGGCCAATGAACTCGTGAAGTTGTGCGAGGCGCACTTTCAGGAATTGGACCGCCGCTCGCTTCGGCCCATCGACATCGACGCCCGTCCGCCCGAACTCACCGCGAGCGGCTACCTTCGCGTGCTCGGTTCCTGGTTGTGGTCCCTCGTGTGGATGTTTGGGTTGGTGACATGGGGCGCGATGATCGGCAATTACGTGCCTTACAAATTCCAGTCGCTGGTCGACCGATGGAATCGAAGCCGAGGAATGGACGATTCATTGCTCGGCAGCGTGAAGGTGCTTTCCTCGCTGGTGGTGTTCCCCTTGTGGTGGCTGCTGCTCTCACTTTCGTTGGTGTGGACCTTGCTTGACGATCAAAGTCCCGTGTACAGCGGCCTGGCCTCTCATCAACTCCTTCGTTACGTTACCGATCTACCCGCAGCGGGGATGTTCGTTTTTTTCATGGTCTTTTGGCCGTTGGCCGCACGGGCTCACATGAAATTGTACGCTCGCTTGGTTCGAAGCACCCGTCGGTTGCGGCAATGGACCGCTTGGAAGGACGAGACCAATGAATGGCAGCGCTTGGTGACCACCCAACGAAGCATTGCAGCGCGTTTGGTTGGCCTCGGAGCGGCTCTTGTGCTGCCCGGTGACCCCGATTGGGAAGACCCGCCAGCAGGTCACGATGATGTCTCGGTGGTTCGGCCACGGGGGGCATCGCCTGCCGGGGCTTCAAACTCCCCGATTTCCGCACAAGGGTTTGAATGAAAGAAGGTCGGTGGGTCCACCGGAGGGGAGCACGATGACACGAACCTTGGTGCTGACCGTTGACCGAGACAACGACCTTGGTATCAAGACCTCCATCCGAGGCCCCGTCGTCGGTCGACGCAACGTCCTCACGGCCGCCCTCAAGTTGGGCATTGCCGACCCCGAAGAAAGCGACACGAACGCCATTCTTGGAGCCCTGGCCCAAAACGACAACCTCGTTGAGGCGAAGAGTGAGGAAGACGAAGTGGAAATCGCCATCCTCACGGGGGACGAAAAAGTCGGGGTTCGCTCCGACCGAGCCATCGCCGCTCAGTTGGAGGAGGTCGTCTCCAGATTCCAGCCCGATCAGGCCATTTTGGTGACCGACGGAGCGGAGGACGAAAGCGTCCTGCCCATCATCACCTCCCAAGTCAGAATTGATTACATCGAGAAGATCATTGTCCGGCAATCGAAAGGGATTGAGGGCACCTACTACTACATCGTCAAAGCCCTTGAGGACCCGAAATGGCGCTCAAAGATCATGATTCCCTTTGGGGCGGTCATGGCCATCCTGGGTTTGGGTATCATGCTGCCCAACGAAATCGGGGGCGTGGTGATTGGTGCCCTCCCCCTCGTGCTCGGCCTGTACATCTTCAGCAAAGGTGCAGGGATTGAATCCACCGTGAACAGGGTGATTCAAGAAATGCGCGAAAACGCTGATGCGGCCATGTTTTCGTCCCTGCTTTGGACGGCCACCCTGTTCAGTGCCATTTTCGCAGTTGCGGAAGGCTGGCGGGCGTTCGGGGTCTTGGAAGGCACCGCCAGCGCCCGCTCGGTGCTATGGCTCAGCGTGATTCATTCCTCGTTGGCTTGGACCGTGATTGCGTTTTTGACCTCCACGGCCGGTTTCATGCTGCTTCGTTTGAAGCGCGGCTCGTTTTCGGGGAGTTTGATCGTCCTCAGCGTCTTCGGCGTGGTGGTCTATTCCTTCCTTAATGCGACGTTGGAAATCGCCATCCGAGTGTTGAACGGGACCTCGTACGAATTCAGCGTTGAAATGATCCTCAACGACTTGACCACCCCCCTGATCTGGGTCGTCGTCTTGTGGATGGTGACGACGGTGGTTCGCTCGTTGCAAGCCAAGCAGGCGCAAGCTGACCGGTACTGGGGCATTTGAGGGGTGTGCCCCTTCAACCCGATTTGATGGGTCCTTGTTAAAACGGCCATCCTCAACAAATATAGCAAATCCATGGGTGGTGCATTCATGAGCCCCGTTCCAGAACCCGAATTGGTTGCCTTGCAAAGCCTCTCGGGGTACGACCAGATGCTCGAAATCGACCGCCTTTGTCGCGTGTACGGGACGGATGAGGCTTCCCTTCGAGCGGCCATGGCGCAACTCAGCGCCGCTTCTGCACCGTCCCCCACGGGCGCCTCGCCAACCCCATGGGACACCTCGCACAAGGAGATTCCCGACGTGCAGCAGGCCGTGACGCCGGCCGCTCCAAACCTGGTGGACAAAACCCAATTTCGCTTTGAATACGACCCGACCCGTGAGGCCGCTGCACGGCGCGACAACGTCAGTCAAGCCATCCTTTGTCAGGCCTGTGGCGTAGCGCTGGGCATTCCTGATGTCCGCCCCATCAAGGTGACGTGTCCCTCTTGTTTGTTTGAAACCACGTACACGCATTGAGGCAGGTTGATGAACACGGTTTGGTGAGGTTCTGCCATGGACGGCACCTCCCCGCGTCTTTGGCCGTATGCGGTCAACAACTCCCCGTTGCCGCTGCCTCAACGCCCCGTGTTGTTTACGTCCCGTGCCGTGATTGAACTCGCCCCCCCCGACGAGGCGTGGGACGAGGCGGTCTCCCTCGATGTGAACGGTCTGCTGGCCTATGCCGACGGATACCATGCGAACGGCATCGCGCTTTCCGCCCTCCTTTCTCAAGCTGGGGCCGAACCGCTTGAGGGTCGGCGCCCCATCCTGCTCCAAGGGGAGTTGGCCAACCCGTACCGTCTTCAAGAGATGGGCATGTCGGCGATGCCGTTGTTGCCGGTGCGTTTGGAAGATCTGTGCCGAACATGGGCCGATGGCCTGGATGCACGGGACAGCTACCCCGGGATTCACCACGTGACGCTCGCCCGAACACCTGGGTGGTGGGAGATGGCCATCATCGGTTTGGCCACCAGCGACCAACTCAAAGCGATCCGGGCCTGGTTGGACAACGGCAAGCCCCATGTTTGGCGTCCGGTGAAACTCGCTGAGGGCGGTTTGCGCCTGGAGCGGGCGGAGCTTCAACCGCCTGAAGCCAACGACGTGGAATGGGACGGTCAGTCGGAACGCGTCACTCGAGCACCGCCCGCTCCAACCGGGCCTCGCTTGGACCTTGACGCCGTCTTGGTGGTGGTCCACACCCGCCTTGGATGTTACAACCATCGCGGACGATTAGCCCGATGCGTTCACGTTCAGCAACGCCCTTTTCACGAGAATCTGTTTCGAAAAGGGTCCTCTCACCGATGGGACGACGTGCTCAGCGTGCGTTAGGCGTTCGAAGAAACCGTTCCACGCGCTCTTCGCCCCAAACGGTCTCTTCGACGAAGGTCAACCCTGCCTTGTGCATCCGTGCAGCGTCCAAATCAGAGGGGACGGGTTCTTCGTGGACCACGGTTGAATGAATCAAGATCGCTTCATCCACCAATCCCGCCTCAAGGAAGCGATGAACCGTGGAGGGTCCGCCTTCGACCAGAACACGCTGCACCTCACGGTCACCGAGTTGGTTGAGCAGCGAGGTGAGGTTGCTGAAATCGGCTTGGACCAACAGCACGTCGTCGTCATCGTTGAGCATGGTCGCTGTGGTGTTCACCCGACCGTTGGGGTCAAGCACCACGCGAAGCGGCTGGCGAGAGGCAGGCACCAATCGCACGTTCAGCCGAGGATTGTCCCGGTTCACGGTTTCGACACCGACCAGAATCGCATCGCAATCTCGCCGGAGTTC
>JADHNB010000088.1 GCA_016779705.1 Candidatus Poseidonia sp.
TTCCAGTAGGGGCCGGAATGAACCAGCATCTTCGGCTTGGTCACTTGTTCGCTGTAGTCCGGATGGTCTTTCCATTCGTAGCGGTTGTTGTAGCCACCCCAGGCGTTGCGTTGGCTCTCGGTGAGGTGAGGCGTCATGTCCCACAACGGTGCTTGGTTGTAGTGCAAATGGTTGTGGAGGTCGATCAATCCAGGATAAATCGTACCGTTCGTCTCAAGCACGGGGACGTTGGTCAGTTGGACGTTGGTGGGAACGGTTTCGCCCCAAACGGCCTCGATCATGCCGTCCTTGACGAGGACGTGACCCTCGTTGATGACGTCCGCTTCGCCCGTCATCGGCACCACACGCCCTTTCAGCACGTACGCCCCGGTGTGGACATTATCGGTCATGCCGTAGCATCGCACCATGTTCTGCGCCACGGCGAACGTTCCTTCACCGCCCCAGCCGGGAGTGGGCGGGTCCGCTTTGCTGACGCTGCCGTTGAGGTCTTTGACGTACGAGGTGTCCCACCAAGAGTCCTCGGCTGGATAGGAGAGGGTGTCGATGACGGTGCCACTCGCATCGGAGATGGTCACGGTTTCGTCGTTCCAGTAATCGAGCTCGATGCGGGAACTTGCACGGAAAATCACGATGTGGTCGTCGGGGGCGATGGTGGTGTTCCACGCCAATCGACACGGCGCTGAGCCCCCTTCGGTGAAGTCGTCCAGAATCCAATCCGATACGTCAACGGGTTCCTCGCCGCTGTTCCAGAGTTCGATGAACTGATCGGAGACCGAACCCACCTCGCCGTCCCCGTTCCAATCGGTGCCGTTGTATTCCACGCTCGAGGCGGAAACCAGAACTTCACTGATGCGCACATCGGCGGCCCCGCGGGCTTGGGCTCGCTCAGGCATTTCCCTTGCGTGGTCCAAAAGAGCGGGCGCGCTCGACGACAGCAAAAACAGCAGCACCAAGGTCGGGGTAAGAAGGCGATGTCGCACGGTTCGTGGGGAACAATGCACCCCATAAGCCAATCTCCTGTGTTTTTTTGCTCTTCGCGTGGCTTGAAAAGGGATGGGTGGTAGGGAAAGGGTATGGCGACGCTGGAAATCACCGAACCCATGTTCGCCGAGACCATCGAAAACAACACCCTCGTTATCTTGGATTTCTGGGCCGAATGGTGCGGTCCTTGCCGCGCTTACGGCCCGATTTACGAACGGGTTTCCGAGGAATTCCCCGACGTCGTTTTCGGAAAAATCGATACTGAAGACCAGCAGGCGCTTGCTGGTATGTTCAACATCCGTTCGATTCCCACCACGATCGCCTTCAAGGATGGCATCGGCGTGTTCATGCAGCCCGGTGCCTTGCCCGAGGATGCTCTTCGCGATTTGGTCGGAAAATTGCAAGAACTGGACATGGATGAGGTTCGTGCCGAACTTGAGGCCCAAGAAGCGGACGACGACTGAGGCACACCCTGCCGATTGATTCAAAGGAACCCGCTTCTCCCGTGATACCATGGACTTGAAACCGTGGCTGGTGGTCCTGCTCTTTTCCACGAGCATGCTGGCAGGTTGCTTTGGTGAGGATGACCCAGACGACGGGACGCCAACCTCCGACAACCTGTACCCCGAGCCGTGGGAGCGCTCGAACCTAGTCTACAACGACCAGGACATCTACGCCAGGGTCACCGTGAACGGGACCTACGGCATCGATGAGGTACGTTCGGTTTTCGTTCCCGTTGACACCATCACGGCCGCTGACGGCGGCGCCGGACTTACCGGCGACGCTGAAGTCCACCTCGGCCTTTGGCTGCCCGTCATCGAGGGATGCGATTGGGAGAGCGAATCGGTTGATGCTTCGTGTCAAGTGCCCGTCATCGCCGAAATCGGCCCCTATTACAACGATGGCGATGTCGACGCCCTCACTCCGGCCGACCGTTTGGGCAAGATGCTCATCGAGAATTACGTGCCGCACGGGTACGGCGTGGCCCAAGTTTCGGTGTTCGGGACCGGTGAATCCAACCATTGCATGGACTTGATGGGCACCGACGAACAACGCGGTATCGATGCTGCCGTGACGTGGTTGGGTACGCAATCCTGGTCCAACGGCAAGGTGGGTATCATCGGGAAATCCTATGACGGGTCCACGCCGTGGCAAGCCGCCACGTTCGGGAACCCTCACCTCGCCACCATCGTGCCGATGTCTGGATTGATCGGCGTCCACGAACTGATGTGGCGCAACGGCAGCATGGAAGCCCGGGGGATGATCATGCACAACGGCGTCTACGGTTCGTTTGGCATCGACGGCGACTCGGAAGACGCCCACACCCTGTGCGAGGGGTACATCGAAGGCTACGCTAACGGTCCAGCCGCTTACCTCTCCGGTGGCATGGTCACCTACGCAGGGAACGATTACTGGACGGAACGTTCCTTCCTTGAGCGCGTGCTCGCCAACTACAACGGATCCGTGTACATCATTCAGGGCATGCAGGATTGGAACGTCGACCCTCACATGGCGTTCCCCACGCATCAGCTCGTCGAAGCGGCCGGCATCGACATCAAAACCCTCGCTGGCCAATGGGCTCACGACTACCCTGACCGCAAATCCGGTCACAGTGCTCTGCCCTCTGGCGAGGGGGCGGAAGCCTACCCCTACACCCTTCGATGGGATTGGGCCGATGAGATGCTGTATTGGTTTGACTGGTACCTCAAAGGCGAAGGCCGTCAACCAACGCTTGGGGTGGAGATGCAAGACAACCGCGGCGGCTGGCGATTTGAGACCACCTATCCGCCGATGGATACGACCTACGTTGAAATCAACGGGGCTGACTTGAACCCGTCTGGGGCCTCCATCGGTGGCAGCAGCGGTTCCATCACGATGACTTACGGGCCGTTTGAAAACGACACCTACATCATCGGCATGCCCAGTTTCCACCTTCCCGTGACGCCCCACACCACCAACGGCGCCCACGGCTTCCTCACGATGGAAGACAGCAACGGCATGCATCTTGGTCACGCCGTGATGGACTACCGTTTCCATGCCGGCGGGCGCGACGGCCAAGAGGTCTTGGTGCCCTTCGTCACGGTCACGGGCAAGATGGAGTTCCTGCCCATGGACGTGTTCCTTGCGGCGGGGGAGTCGCTGGTGATCACCATGACTCAAACCGGGTACGATTACGTGCCTTCGCCGACGAGCGCTGGAAGTTATTCCATTGATTGGTCGGGCGCCACGCTGACGCTGCCCATCATCGAACGAGGATGTGAGGCGTTGTTCCAAGCGCCCATGCACGCCTACGGTGAAGAAGCGCAGCGAACGTGTTAACGGTTCACTTACCCAACCCTTCGTCCAGCGGCGAGGATTGCCCACGTACGCCGATGGTCCACTTGAGCGTGTCCACGATTCCTTTGGCGCGTTGGAATTTCATCAGGGCTCGGTATTTTGCCTCCTTGGGGCCGGTCATTTTGCGGAGCATGTACTTCGAATGCTGAGCCCTCATCTCCTGGACGGCCTCGTCCAGCAAGGCCTCAATTTCTGCCCACGTACGATCGTAGGAAGGGGCCGCAGAAGCGGCCAAGGGGGGTTGTTTCAGTTTCATCTGCTCGGCCGAGGCCGAGGTCCCTAACGGAGGTTCTCTCAAGAAAATCAATAGGGGCCGTTTACCGGACGAATCGTGCTCTGAGGGCTTTGGTTGAAACGACGTTCAAGCCTCCCCCTGAGCGTCATCCTCTTAAGCCCTTGACAAACGATGGTTCGCATGGTCTTGACTTCGATTCCCGGTGTGAGTGAACGCATGGCTCATCGCATGACGGAGCATTTTGGCTCGGAACAAGCGGTGATGGACACGCTGGTTTCCGGTGACATTGCCCGACTGGCCGAGGTGGAAGGTCTCTCCGCCAAACGGGCGTTGTCCATGGCCCGGGAACTGGCCGGTGACGGTGGTCAATTTCTCGCGACGAAAGAAGCACGACGCTTGCACCAAGAACTCATTCAGCACCTCCAATCCTTCGCTGCGTTTGCGGCAAGCAAAGAACGCATGGGGTTGTTAATGCCCGTGCAGGACCCTGAACCCCGTCGTCGAATGGTGGGTGCTGCCATGGAACTTGATTCGGACTGGTTACTCCAGCAAGCCAAGGCGTGGCAAGGTCTCCGACGTCTCAAGGAAAAACAGGAACGTTACGAACGGGTGGTCGTCTCGCCCGAACCGCTCGAGCATCTCAAGAAACACTGTCGCGTGCTCCAACCCGGTGAAAAGGAATCGTGGAAGGATTACACCGTGTTCAAGACGGTGACGTGGCTTGGCCCCGGAGCGCCCATGGAGGCGCCTGATGGTTGGTTGGTCTTGGGTTCATCACCTGACCCTGCGTTGATCTTGCCAGAACGGACCATCGATTGGTTTGCTCATAACCGGGCCACCCTTGAGCTGGTGTGCGACTTGGTTGAAGCTGAACAACGAGGGGAACTTCCAGACAACGAAGCCGTCCTTCCCTTGCGAGAAGCCCTTCGTTCCCTGACGTCGCTTCCTGAGGCGATGGGCAACTTGTCCGACGGCTCGGCCATTGAAGAGGTCACTCGCGTCAAAGACGAGTTGTGGGGCAAGGTGAAAGCGTTGGAAACGGAGGTCAACGAACAGGTCGAACAAGCCATGAACGATGCGAAAATGGCCTTGTCGGGCGCCGAACTGCTTGAGGCTCTTGCCGATGGTTCTGCCTTCCAGCGAAAATTGCGAGACGCCACCGGCCACGTGATCCAAGAGGCGATGCAACAAGCCCGTGAGCAATTGGCGGCGTTTTTGCAACCGGTCTCGCTGCGGTGCCCGTTTGACCTCTTTACCGGTTCGTGGCCGGCGAAAGTGGACCGACAAACCATTGACGGCATCGATGCCGCCCTCGATTCAAAATTGAAAGCCGAAACGACCGGCCATTTGGTGACCGTCGCCCGGCAACTCGGCCCGCTCAAGGTGGCTTGTGAGCGTGCGGTGACCCGAATCATCGAGACCGATACGTGGTTGGCTCTTGCCCGATGGGCGCACACCGACCGATGCACCATGCCAGCCTTGGTCAACCACGGTATTTGGCTCGAGGAAGGACGGCACCTGCTGCTTGGGGTGGACCCGGACCCCGTGACCTACGGCTTGGGGAGCGCGGCTGAACAACCGGACCAACAATCCTTGGCGCTGCTGACCGGGGCCAATTCAGGCGGGAAAACCACCCTCTTGGAGTGCCTGGCTCACGCCAGCATTCTCGCTCACATGGGGTTGCCCGTGCCCGCTCGTTCCGCCCGAATCGGCCATGTGGACGCTCTGCACATCTTGGCGAAGGCCGGCGGAACCCAAAGCGCCGGTGCCCTCGAGCAGACCTTGGTGGAACTTGCCACCGTGGTGAGCGACCCAACGCCCAAACTCATTTTGGCCGATGAACTGGAGGCCATCACCGAACCCGGAGCGGGTGCTCGAATCATCGCCGGCATGTTGCTGGCCGCTGAAGCCCAACCAAAGACCACGATGATGCTCGTCACCCACCTGGCGCCAGCCATTCTCGAAGCGACGGGCCGTGATGACCTCCGCGTGGACGGCATTGAAGCCAGCGGTCTTGGAGAGGACCTCGAGCTGCTCGTTGACCGAACGCCCAAGCGGAATCATCTCGCGCGTTCCACGCCCGAACTCATCGTCAAGCGGTTGGTGGAGAAGAGCAACGGCCATGCCAAAGCCTTGTTTGCTGACATTCTGGACATGTTTGCCAACGCCCCCTGATCAAGCAGGAAGGTCGAGTTCAACGGCAAACAACGGGTCGGGGTCGGTTGAATCGTGGTACGCCACGACCACCCCGCCGTCGGGCAAGATGCCGAGCGAGGCAAAATCAAACCGGATGTCGTTGCCCGCTCCTGAGGTTGAATCCAAATCGCCCAAACCGATGTAGGTGAGGGTGTCGGGCGTCATGTCCTCGGAGTACCCTCGGACGTGGTACACGGTGTCCACATCGGGTCCTTCCGTCGACTGATAGCGGACGTTGAGCACAAACAAGTCCAGCGCTCCGTTGCCTTGGAACTCCCACTCCTCAATGGAGGAGGCGGAGGCGCCGAGGTCGTAGGTGTGGTTGGTCCAGGTCACGGCCCCGTCTCGGGACATGGAGTGGGTGAAGGTCGTGCCAGCGTTGCTGACGCAGTGGAGGGTGCCGGCTCGGTCGATGTGACAGTATTCCGAGGGGAATTGAACGCTCAATTCGTTCCACGAGAGCGTGGTGTCCATGTAGGCTG
>JADHNB010000089.1 GCA_016779705.1 Candidatus Poseidonia sp.
TGACGTTTTCAGCGGCCCATGCCGCCGCTTCTTGCTCAGCGTTGCCTCCGATTTCGCCGATCATCACGATGGCTTCCGTTTGGGGGTCGGCCTGGAACGCAGCGAGGCATTCGATGAAGCCGGTGCCGTTGACCGGGTCGCCGCCGATGCCGACACAGGTGGATTGACCTTCATCGATGCTCATGGTTTGCGCCACGGCTTCGTAAGTCAAGGTGCCCGACTTTGAGACGATGCCGATGCGGCCCTTGGCGTGAATGTGGCCGGGCATGATGCCGATCTTGGCGCCTCCGTTGTCACCGGGCGTGATGATGCCGGGGCAGTTGGGGCCGATGAGACGGACGCCGGGACGGTTTTCGACAAAGGCGACGGCCTTGACCATGTCCAGCGTGGGAATCCCTTCGGTAATGCAGACCACGACACCCTCGCCCTTGACGGTGTCAAAGGCGTCGGCCGCTTCCATGATGGCTTCAGCAGCAAAGGGTGGCGGGACGTAAATGACGGTGGCATCGGCGTCCGTTTCCTTGATGGCATCGAACATCGAATCCCAAACGGGGAAGGGTTTGCCTTGGAGCTCAACGGTTTGACCGCCTTTGCCGGGGGTGCAACCGCCGACGATGTTGGTGCCGTACTCCACCATCTTGTCGGCGTGGAACATGCCTTGCTTACCGGTGATGCCCTGAACGAGGACCTTCGCATCTTCTTCAATCCAAATCGCCATCAAGCCTCACCTCCAATCAACTGAACGATTTTTTGGGCGCCTTCGGCCAAATCGTCGGCGGGATGGATGTTGAGGTCGGAGGCCGCGAGAATCGCTTTGCCTTCATCGACGTTGGTCCCCGCCAAGCGAACCACCAGCGGGACTTCGAGAGAGAGCGCTTCGGTGGCGGCAATCACGCCACGTGCGATGATGTCGCAGCGCATGATGCCCCCGAAGATGTTGACGAGGATGCCTTTCACATTGGGGTCCTCGAGAATGATGGAGAAGGCCGTCTTGACCTGCTCTTCGTTCGCGCCACCACCGACGTCAAGGAAATTCGCAGGTTCGCCACCGTAGAGTTTGATGACGTCCATCGTGGCCATGGCGAGTCCGGCGCCGTTGACCAGGCAACCGATGTTGCCGTCCAACTTCACGTAGGAGAGGCCCGTTTCTTTGGCCCGAATCTCAACGTCTTCTTCCTCGGAAAGGTCGCGGAGGTCGTCCCAATTCTTGTGACGGAACTCGGCGTTCTCATCAAAGGAGACCTTTGAATCAAGCGCAATGATTTGATCGTCAGCCGTTCGCACCAACGGGTTGATCTCCAACATGGAGCAGTCGTTGGCGACAAACATGGCGTACATGGCCGTGAGCGATTTGGAAAAGGCCTTGTGGGCGGCTCCAGAAAGACCGAGGGCAAGGCCAAGGTCACGCTTCTGGTAGCCGAGCAAACCGGCGTTGGGGTCGACCGAGACTTTGTGGATTTTTTCGGGCGTGGTTTCAGCGACGTGCTCGATGTCCATGCCACCCTCGGTGGAGGCCATGATGAGCACGGATTTGTTTTCTCGGTCCACCAAGATGGCGAGGTAGTATTCGTGGGCGATATCGCAGCCTGATTCAACGTAGAGGTTGTTCACGACTTTTCCTTCCTCGCCCGTCTGAATGGTGACGAGCAGGTTACCCAGGATGTTGGTGGCGTAGGTTTGCACCTCTTCACGGGAAAAAGCGATCTTGACCCCGCCGTCCATCACGTGCTCACGGGTCTGGGGGTGGTAGAGGGTGCCCTTTCCACGTCCACCGGCGTGGATTTGCGATTTGACGGCCACGACCTTGCTGCCGAGCGTGTCGTAGGCGGCCAATGCTTGGTCCACCGTGGTGCAGTGAACGCCGTCCAACACAGGCACACCGTTGGCTTTGAGGAGGGCTTTTCCTTGGTACTCGTGGATGTTCATGCGACTCTCCAGCCTTCACCAACGGGAGCCCGTCTTTGAATACTTTGATGAGCCGCTATCCGTGAATGATGCGTGGGTCGTTTTCATATTGGAGTGTCAAGAGGGCTGGACCATGCAGGTCGTGGTGCTGGCAGGGGGAATCGGTTCTCGTCTACGCCCTTGGACCGCCTCTGTCCCTAAGCCGTTGCTTCCCGTCTTGGACCGAACCCTGCTCGAGCACGTGGTGAGTTCGTTGCCCGTCGACATGGTTGACGAAGTCGTGGTTGCTGGAGGCTACAAGGTGGACCAAATTGAGGCCTATTTCCGAGAAAGCGATGCGCCGTTTGATGTGCGCATCGTTCCTGAAGACGAGCCCCTCGGGACCGGGGGGGCGTTGGGTAATTGCCGTGACGTGGTCAGCGGGACGTTTGCGTGTTTCAACGGCGACATCGTCTCTTCGCTTGACGCCACCTCGCTTCTCGAGTTGCATCGAACCAACGGCTCGGTTGGGACCCTCGGCTTGTGGGAAGTGGAGGACCCGACACGGTTTGGCATCGTGGGATTGGACGAGGGAAACAAGATCACTCGATTCAAAGAAAAGCCCGCACCCGAGGAAGTGTTTTCCAACCTCATCAACGCCGGGTCGTACATCTTCAACGACGATGTTTTCGATTGGATGCCAAAAGGGAAGCACTCTATAGAGCGTGATGTATTTCCCAAACTTGCTGCCGAGGGATGGTTGAGTGGTCGTGCATTTGAAGGGTATTTCATCGACGCTGGAACCCCGGTCGCGTGGAATCAAGCGGTCGAATCCGCCATTGCCCACGGACGGTTCCGCAAAGGCCAGTTGCACGGGTCATCCCCTTCGTGGTTCGCTGATGCTTCATCGATTCAAGCCCTCGGAGAAAAGGCCAACGTTGCGTCAAGCATGGTTGGTGTTGGGTGTCGAATCGGTTCCTCGAGCCTCACCACCTCCACCTTGCTCGACGGCGCACGAGTGGGTGACGGGAGTCGGTTGACCTCGTGCCTGGTGGGCCAACGAGCGTCCATCGAGGACGGGTGCATCCTCGACGGTGTGATCGTTGACCACGACGCCGTGGTGCCCGCAGGGACGGTCCTTGAAGGCGGACAGTGGCCTCGAGATTGAAGAATCGGCCTTTTGACCGAGTCCCGAGGGAATTGGCTAAAATTGGAGGCGTTGTCGCCGCCTCATGGACAAACCCCTCATCGTTGTCAATTTCAAGACCTACGCCACGGCCTCGGGCGAGGCCGCCGAATCCCTGCTCAACGCCATGGCCTCCCACGCCAACGGGCCGGCGAGCATGGTCGCCGCCGTTTCAGCCTTCGACCTTAGCACCGCTGCCTCAATGGCCAGCGGGGTGGAGGTTTGGAGCCAGCACCTTGACCCGGTGGGGCTCGGTGGATTCACGGGGTGGCTCGAACCGACCACCGCCCTTGCTCGTGGCGCTGCGGGCACCCTCATCAATCACGCCGAACACAAAGTTGACCTCGAACACGTCGCTGCGTTGTTGTCGATGCTGCCCGAGGGGTTCCCGGTGTGTGCGTGTGCGGCTGACGTTGCCGAAGCCAAGGCGTTGGCAACCCTCAGCCCGACCTTCATCGCCGTTGAGCCACCCGAACTGATTGGAGGGGACATCTCCGTCACCACGGCCGACCCGGCCATCGTCAGCGACACCGTTGCCGCCGTGAAGGCCGTTAACCCGAACGTTCGCGTGTTGTGCGGAGCAGGCGTCAAGAACGGGGCGGATGTTGCGAAAGCCATTGAATTGGGGGCTGAGGGCGTCTTGCTGGCCAGCGGCGTGACCAAGGCCACGGATGTTCAGGCCGTTCTCGCGGATTTGGTTTCAGCGCTTTGAGCCAGCAAGCGCCATGCCGCTTCTTGCCGTTCTCGTGCGTCCTTCAACCCGTTCTTTGCCGGACAGGTCTCTCGAACATGACAACTGACGCAAGTGGATTCCTTGGCGGCCAACGGTAAGTTGTGAAGTTGGGGGTCCGCTTCTGCGCTGCGCAACATCCACTTCATCTCGGCCAAGTCGTGTTCAACAAGCGCCATGGATTGAGCCATGCCTTCCCTTGTCACCGCCACTCGGTGTTCCACCCAACGATTTGCCGTCCAACGAATGACTTTGACGGTGTATGCACTGTGATCCTTTGGAAGGCCTCCTTGGCGCATCGCCCAGTGAACCATGAGCAGATGTTCAAGCTGGCGTGCTTCGGTGGTCAAGGAGGGTGAACGGAATTGAATCCGAATCAAGGTCCATCGGTGTTGATGGTAGACGGCCATATCGGGGGCTGCGAAGAGGCGAGTGTCGCCGAGCGCAGCGCTCTGCAAGCGTTCGAAATACGCCCAACGGGACGGCGCCTTGGAAAACACGGGTCGTAAACCGGTGCAGGCTTCAAGGCGTTCAAGTTGCCGCACGCCGTCTTGAATGGCCATCTCCACATGGATGGCAGGGGCGAAGATGGCTGAATGATGCATGAGCGTTTCCAAATGCGCCATCAACCGAGCTTCTCGGTACTTGGTTGACCACGCCTTGGAGAGGAAGTGGTCCCGTGTTCGGTCCAACCACGTCCTGCGAAGGGCTCGGACGATCGCCTGGTCCAGCGTGCGAGGTACGTTGGTTCCGACGGCTTGGTGGTGAGGTTGGACGCCCGATGGTTTTGGTCGATAGGTGGCCGCCCAGGCTCGGGGACAGGCGTTGAGTAGTTGCGAACTCGTTTGGCTCCAGTGGGGGGTGGGTGGGTGCATAAGCGGGTGGAATCCCGCCAACCCACATAACGGCCTTGGTCAGAACACGCCCAATTCGAGCACGTTGATGGTCATGTTCACGGCCATCCAAAGGGCAATGGGCGTCAAGACCCAGCCGACGAATTGGGCGAAGACTTCGCCACCAAACTTGCCAAACAATCGGGAAAACGGACCACCCCACGAGGCAACGATTCGAAGCAGCAGGACGACGAACCCACCGCTCAAGGTGAGGAGGAGAAGGAAGAACAAGGCCCAGACGATGCCACCTCCGCCAACCAGCGCACTGGAAGCGACGGCCTGCGGGAAGAGGTGCGGGAACGCCAGCCACCCAAACCATCCCAACCAGACGCCCAAGAGGACGTCACGGTTCATGTCCACCGGTTCTCGCCAATCTTGGAAGCCTTTGGGGAATCGACCGTGAATGAACCGTCCAAGGACGTCGGCTTCGAGCGGAGCCCCGCGCCGAGCGGTGAAGTAACACATTTCGAGCATCCACACCATCATGGCCACATCAAGCACGAAACGAACGCTCATGCCAACGGGGATCAGTGCCAAGACCAACGCAGGGAGGTTGACCATGAGCACGCCTGCACCTGCAGCGATCATGATGGAGCCCCACAACAGGCCGGGAGGAAGGGGCTCTTCGGGAGCGGTCCATTCTTCTCGTGGGAGGGCCAAGAACAGCAAAAACAGACCGGGGCCGAAGATTAAACCAAAGTAAGCACCTACCGACGTGGGTCCGCCGGAAGCGATGGCGTCCACGGACTCAACGATGTCCAACATGGCGGCCGAGGACGGTTGGGAAAAGGTGACGTGCATGGCCGGGTCCAACACGACCACGGCGTCCGAGGCACCGGTTGGCAAACTCTTCGCAAAGGACATCTCCGTGTCGAGATAGACTTGCCACGTAGCGTTGGTCGCTCCTGCAAGCGCAGCAACATCCGTCACCCGCGCATCGTCGCCCGTGACGACCTGGATGACGGTGATTCGGTCGCCCAACTGGTCGAGGGTCCGGTTGAATTCGTTGGCTTGTGTCAGGCTTTGCTCTGACCCGGGCAACACCGTTCCAATCAGGAGGGCTTCGTTGCCCGAGAGCAATTCGCTGATGCGCACGGTGGAGCCGTCGAGAGCGGTCAATTCGGCGTCGAGGGCTTTGGTGTTGTCCAAAATCAGAGCGTCGGCTCCCAAATTGGGTTGGTCAAACACCGTCGGCAGCGTGAGGACGGCCAACACCACCAAGGCCCCCAAAATGGGGAGCGGGAGGAGCAAGCCGTTGCGGAACGCATTGGCGACATACCCGAGCAACGCCAGTACGGTGGTGGCCGTGAGCCACACGGGGGCGCTGGCGAACCCTTCGTCGCCCTTGGTCACTTCGAACCGGAGCAGCCCTTCAGCGTGACAATCGCTGTTGAGGTCACCGGCGATGGTTCGTAAACAGAATTGCAAATTCAGTTCACCCACCGGGAGAGGCTTGGCGCCTGACC
>JADHNB010000090.1 GCA_016779705.1 Candidatus Poseidonia sp.
GTTCGAGATGCGGTTCTCGTGGCCGCAGGATTGGGGACCCGTATGTTTCCCAGCAGTGCGTTTTTGCCCAAGGAAACGCTTCCCTTGGTCGACGTTCCCCTGCTGACGCATTTGGTTCTCGAAGCCAAAGCGGCCGGAATTGAACGCCTTCACGTGGTGGTGTCGCCCACCAAGTCGTTGGACGGGATGTTTGACGACCGTTCAGACCTTCACGCTCTTCGTTCGCACCTCGATGGAAAACTGTTCAACGCGGCCGAAGGCATGGAGGTGTTCACCCATATCCAACACGAACCGAAAGGCGTGGGAAATGCGATTGAAGCGGCCCTTCACGCCGTTGACGGCCCCTTCCTGGTGATGTTGGGGGACAATCTCCTGATGGACGTCCACGCGCCGACCAGGGCGTATCGGCCAACGCAGGCCTCCAAACGTTTGGTCGAGGCCCACGAGGCGAACGGCGGGGCGGTGGTGGCCTTGATGGACGTCGGCCCCGACGAGGTCCAGCACTACGGCATCGCCGCCATGACCGCAGGGGTCGTCACGGGAATCGTGGAGAAACCCGAACCCCAGGCGGCTCCCAGTACGCTGGCGTTGTGCGGCCGATACGTCTTTCCCGTTGATGCGAAAGCCATCCTGGCCTCGTGCACCTACGAAGACCACGGCGATTTGCAGAGCATTGCGTTGCAACAGCGCCTGATCGATGAGGGCCGCCTTCACGGGGTGGTCTTGTCCAACACGCAATGGTACGATTCCGGTTCACCGCTCAAGTGGTTGGAGGCGCAGGTGGACCACGCCCTTCGACGAGAAGACCTCTCCACCGATTTTGTTGCGTGGCTCAACCACCGATTGGCGGGTCACCGCTGACCCGGTTTCCAGAACGTCAGCGGCTCGGGCAATTCGCCTTGCATGTGCCGTGCGGCGAGGTGATCGGCTCGCTCGTTCCAGCGGTGGCCACGATGGGCTTTGACGTGGGACCATGAAAGGGGTCGCAGGGCAGCCACTTCGTCCCAAAGCGCTTGAACATGGGCAACCAATGCTCGATTGGCCTTGGCTTTCCATGCTCCGCTTGCCAAGTTCCCCGCATACGTGGAGTCGGCTCGAATCTCCGCCGCATCTTCACCACCTTCCATCAACAACCATCGCAAGGCGGCGGCAAAACCGCTCAATTCAGCCGTGTTGTTCGAACCAACTTCCGCACCGATGTAACCGTCCCATTCGGGGTCGGTGAGCACCGGACCAGCCGCTTCATGATGCAATTCGCCCGAACCTTTGCCCAATCCGGAATCGCCCACAACGACGACCAGGCCCCATGAGGCTGGTGTCTGAGCATCGACGTTTTGGTTCCCCAAACAGGACCCGTCCACGTAGAGGGTCCAGTGGGGGGGACCGGTCAACGGACTCACTCGCCAATCTCGGCTTTGTAAGCTGCAGCGTCCATCAACCCCGCTACGGCGTCGGGGTTGTCAAGGGTCATCTTGACGATCCACCCGTCGCCGTAGGGAGAGGTGTTCATCAATTCAGGAGCGTCTTCGAGGTCCATGTTGACCTCGGTGATGGTGCCGGCCAGGGGGGCAAAGATGGGGGAGGCCGATTTGACGGATTCCACGACCGCAAACTCGCCCATATCGTCCACGCTATCACCGGCCTGGGGCAATTCGATGTAGACGATGTCGGTCAACATGTCTTGGGCGTGGTCGGTGATTCCAATGGTCACCGTGTCGCCTTCAACTCGCATCCATTCGTGTTCTTTCGTGTAATACAGTCCTTCGGGAACCTCGCTCATGTCCTCGCCTCTGCTTTGTTGGACACGCCGAACGCTCATCAACCCACCGATGGGGCGGCGTCTTACTCTTGCTCACCGAGGTCCTTGGCCAGCACGTCCGCTTCAAGACGGGCCCATTTGGCG
The DNA here is from genome assembly GCA_016779705.1 of Candidatus Poseidonia sp. Taxonomy (GTDB): domain Archaea; phylum Thermoplasmatota; class Poseidoniia; order Poseidoniales; family Poseidoniaceae; genus Poseidonia. The sequence continues at coordinate 1,904 of JADHNB010000090.1, forward strand.
TTGACGGCTTCGGAGCGGTGGACTTCGTCGATTTCAGCTTTGACTCGCTTGGCCATCGCCTCGTCGGTTTCGTCACTGAATCGATGGGCCAACGGCCCGACCCCTTTGGACAGCGACCAGCCAAGCGCCAACATGAGGAGGGCGGTGGCGGCAAACACGAGCGCCATGGGAGGTTGTTCACTGACACTTCGTCCGCTCTGCAACGCAAAACCAACGCCCAACAAGAGGCCTACGCCTGTACCGATGAGAAGGCGTCTGGCCGCCACCGCCGGAGGGTGCATGGAGGCACCACAGGCCACGGCATCATCAAAGGTGCGATGGCCGTGTTCGGCCTCAGTAGGTTTCCCGCATCAATTTGTGGATCTTGTAAGGCAACAACGCCCGATTCACGGGGGTGACTTCCAAGATGCGTCCATCGTCACGGCGACGGATGTCTTGAAGCAGAGGATGGCGGCTCTTCTTGTGCAAGGTGAGGAGCGTGGGCATGTCCACTTCCAAGGCACTCCGCACCGCTTGTACAAAGTCTTCGGACTCGACGGAAAACTTTCCAATTTCGTCAATCACCAGCACTTCGCAGTGATGTTGGGCGTAATCGATGGCGGGCAGAGCCACCCGGTTCAATTCCTCAATGTCGATGCCGTATCCGAGCACGCGAAGACGGGAATCGATGGCTTTGTGGGCGATGACCCCTTCGTCCCCGGTCACGATGTCAATCACTTTGTAGCCCAAGCGTTCGCCGTTTTCCAACAGGGGCTCGGTCCGCATACCGCCCAAGATGGGTTTCTCTTGGGCAGCTCCTCGCATGGAAAGTTCACGCTGGCGCTCGTCAAGGAGCATTTCAAGCACCTTTTCCATCACCGCCGATTTCCCGCTTCGGGGCAGCCCAGTGATGCCAATCTTAGGATGAATTCCCATCTTCTTCCTATCCTCCGAGTGAGCGAACGGCTTTGACCAGTCGGATTTCCGCTATAAAATATCGGTTGAATGGACCGCACATTCGGTAAATGGGGCTCAATATTTTCCCGTTCACCTCACGAGAGTGCTGTATTGTGGAAACGAATCGGGAAGTTCCACCGGCAGCATCTCCAACTCGTAATTGTTGACGTTGTTGTTGGCGGCCCAAGCTCGGGCCCACTCGTCCAAGTCCGTGTTGTTCAGATGGTCGCACAACCACTGAAGGCCCGCCTCAATCGAAGGGTGGTCGGAAATCAGTCGGCGTTCGATGTCCTCGTGAAGTTCAATGTGGTTCACGCTGTTGCCCAGAACGCTGCCCTGGGGGATCACGGCCCAGCGGAGGCGTCGGTCTTGGTGGGCGTTCACGATGGCTTGGCAGGCCAACCGTGGACCGTAGGTGGGGTGGTCTTCGCCCACCCACATCGCAAGTTGACGCTCGCTGGCCCGGGAAGGGATATCGGTTCGGAAGGCTGGGTGGCGAATGAACACCTCGCCGCTTTCGCTTTCCGAGAAGTGGACGCCACGAATGAACGGGCGACTTCGCTTCCCTTTGACCCAGGTTTCGATGTGCTTGGCGTGAGCGGTTTGGTCAATTTCACCAACTCGAACACGGACTTGTTGGTCGTTGGTGGTGAGCGGGTGGTCATCATCGCTAAGACGAGGAAGCGTGGCCAAGCGGTCCAACACCTCAAGGGTGTATTTCCGCTCCATCCGATCGCGGGGCAGGCGAGGCACGGCCCAGGTGTCTCTTGCCCAAGCCTTCCAACGCGTGTGCTGGAGTTCAAACACCGGGACTCGAGAGGACAGCCCTTCCCCGTCTCGTCGCAAATCCGCTCGAGCAATCGGTCCTTGGAGTTGAAGAGCGCACGGTTCGGCCTTGGCGGTGATGCCGAGCACGACCACGCCCTGCGTCATGCCGGGGAACAACAAGTTGGCCTCTTCGATGGCCCAAGCGTGGGTCCAGGCATGCTTCGTGACCAGCAATTCTCGCAGCGGATGCGATGATTGTTCTCGCAGGAGGCTATCGGGGGCCACCATGCGAAGCCGCCCGCCTTCGTTCAAAATTTGCAAGCTACGTTCGATGAATAATCGGTAGAGGTTGACGTTGCCGCGCATCGTTGAGAAGCGAGGCTCGCCGTTGTCGGTGACGGTTCGAAGTTGTTCACCGAGTTCTTTTCTCAACTGGCTGCCGTTTTCCATGCCACGGAAGCGGTCTTTGATGCGTAGCCAGGGGGGATTGGTCAGGAGCAAATTGGGTCCTTGGTCCCAGGGCCAGTCGCCTTGAAGAGCATCGCCTTGCTTGACGCCTTGGTCGAGCAACGACTCCATTTCCTTGCGTGAAATTTTGCCAGGTGTTTCGGGGCCGAAACTCACGAGTTCGTGGCGAATGGCTTCCAGCAACAAGCGCAACTTGGTGCTCTCCACCACCAGCGGGTCAATGTCGAGCAGTTGAATGTTGGAGAACAAGCGGCGAGAATCCTGCTTGCGGACTTCCAAATCGCCGTCTTCGTGGGCGTCGGCGTGGATTCGGATGAGGCGAGCGTGGAACAATCCGCCGCCGGCCGCAGCGTCGGCCACGGGCAACGGGATGCCGCTGCGGGTACGAAGGCCTTCGTTCACGGCTTGTTGCTCCGCTTCGTCATCCACTTCGGTTTCGTTCGAAGCGTTGGGCAGGTTGAGCTGCTCAACGTGCTGGCGGAAGCCGGGGGGCAGGTTGCTGACGAGGAAACTGGAGGTTTGAACGGGCTTGGTGGGGTTCACCAAACAATCTCGCATCTCTGAAGCGATCACGGCATCGGCAAGGCGCGGTGGGGTTGGGTGGGCCCCTCGGGGGGAGCGCCCGTCGGACTCCGCATCGTGACGAGCGAGCAGGTGGTCAAGAACATGACCGGGATCGGTGAGGAGGTTGGCGGGCAGGGTGGGCCAATCTTCGGGAAGAAGCGCCGCAATGGGTTGAAACGTTTTGAGGGATTTTTCCCATGTGGTGAGCCAAATCTCGATTTGTTGCTTTCGGTCAGCGAGGCATCGGTCAAGTCGTGCATACCATCCGCTGACTCCGTTTTGCATCATCCCCACCAATCCGAGCGGACGGCTTTCTCGCTTTGAAGGTGACTCTTCGTGAGCGGCTCACTTTCGGTCGATTTGGCGACCTATTTGGCCTGAATGTTTTCGAACGACGAAAACCAATGCCACCCTTCCGTGACCCAATCAAGGACTTCGGAGAGTTGTTCGGTGGACATCTCCGCCGCTTTTGCAATCGTGCGCAACGCTTTCAATTCCTTGCGGTCATACGCTCCGTCAACGGCCGCCACCAAGGCAGCGTCCCGCAAAATGAACCGCACAAACCCCGGGTCCAAATCGGCCAGCGATTGTTCCAAAGGGATGGGTTGCTCGAAGCCGGCACGCACCGTCACGCGAGATTCGGGATGAATCATGGCTCGCCCCATCAGGGCTTCAATCACGGCGATCTCTTCACGCACCAGTTCTCCGTCGGAGGCCGCAAGATGGACCAACACCTCGGCGTATCGAACCATTTCGCTGGGGGGCCGCTGCCCCATCCCGTCGGGGAACATGGCCTCATTCCTCAAGCGAATCGAGGAGTTCGTAGCCTTCCTTCATCCATTTGTAGCCTTTGATGGTCCACTGCAGGAGTTCGTCAACGGCGTCTTCGCGCAGCCCAAGGTGTTCGGAGATGTCCTCAAGGGCCTCGCGTTCGTCTTCGTCAACCGTTCCGTCAGCGGCAGCCATCATGACCGCATCCCGGAGCGCCAAGCGACCGGCTTCTCCCGAGAGGTCGGCGAGGCATTCTTCAAGCGTGGGCGGATTCTTGAGGGCCGCTCGAATCATTTCTCGTTGATTGGGTGAAAGGAGCGCCGTGCCGAGGCGTTGTTCAAACATGGCCATTTCATCCACGGTCAATTCGTTGTCAATTCGGGCCATGAACGCCAGCAAGCGAGCGTAGGCAAAGCGTTCTTCGCGGGGGAGTTTGTGAACGGTATCCGGCAGCATGGCGGGTGTGGCGCGCTTCTTCCCCATGAACCCAACGGCGGCAGCCCCGCATCAAACCCCAATCTTGAAACCCGCATGGACCAGCGGAAACCATGGGACGTCCAACGGACGCCGAGGTCGTTTTGTGGACCAATCGAGGTTGTGGCGCTTGCACTCGGGCCAAACAATTTCTGAGCCGAAAGGA
>JADHNB010000012.1 GCA_016779705.1 Candidatus Poseidonia sp.
GGAAGTGGAAGAGGGAGGATATTACACGTACGAGATCGACACCAAAGGCATCGGAGCGACCTTGGACCTCGAGATTGAGCGCAAATTGATGATCGACCTGTTGCCGTTCCCCGTCGGCGGCTTGCTGTTGGCGTTTGGCTTGTATCAGCGGCAACACCTTGCCGAAGAACCCTCAGAGCCGATCGATGCCGAGTTGGACGTTTGACCAATTCAACGTGTTGGGATCATCGACCAAGTCGCCTCCTTCAAGATGCAAGGCCCCGGTCTTTTCCAAACCGACCACGTCCTGACGCAAACCCCTATAGAAAAGGGGTCCCAAGCAAGAAACCCCGTGGTCAACGGCCGCCTCCAGTTCACCGTGAGAAGATGGTTCAACCAAGTTGCCATCGTTTGATTGGAAATGCGAAGCAACCAGCGCGTGAAGCATGGGATGAAGCTGCGCAGGGGTGAAGTGAACACCCGCCCGAGCGAGGCTGGAAAAGAGCGGGTGATCGAGGAACCCAAGATTGAGGCCGATGCCGAGGACGAAGCGCGAGGTGCGGCCCCGAGTAAGGCCTTCAAACAGAACGCCGCCCGCCTTTTTCCACGGTGTATGTTCATCGTCACGAACGTAAAGGTCGTTGGGCCATTTCAGGCAGAGGCGGTCGCCAATCTCCCCGCCGGCCAGCAGAGAGCACAAACGGACGAGGCTGGCTCCAATGCGCACCTGATCGATGGGTCCATGGGAAAAGTGCCCTTGGTCACCAACCAGCCACGAGCCAAGAAAGGCCCCTTCCATACTTTCCCATCCGCGCCCCCGCTGCCCCCTTCCAGCTGTTTGATGTTCGGCGCGCAGACTTGTTCCGATGCACGAGGTGTCGTGAAGCAACACCTGGTTGGTGCTCTCAACGACTTCAACGGCGCTCATCATGGCGCCAGAAAACGGCCGCCATATCTTGACCACTAGAAGGCGTTCGTGATCATCGAACTCAACGGATTCCACCACGCAAGCCGCTAGACCGAAGGCCCAAGCCTGTTCACACGCCGTTGACCCGTGGAAAAGGGAGGAAAGCACAACAAAGGCCACGCCATCAGCGTGAAGCAAAGCTCCTCTGGAGAGCATGGAGAGAAAGCGTCGATACAGTCCGTCTGAATCGGTGTCGATCAACGACGCTTCTTCCAGGGGACCTAAATGCGGTTCATCGGGCTCGGGCGCCGGTAAGTAAGGCATGTTCCACGCCACGAGGTCGTACATGCCATCTCCACCCCATTGCGAACGTTGTCCATCCAACGATGGACCTGGGCCACCTTCGACGACCCGCGCGGAGAGCCCGTGACATGACACGTTATGTCGGGTTGCCGAAACGGCGAGCGGGTGAATGTCGCAAGCGGTGGTCACCCATCCTTTCGATGCCCCGAGCACCGTGATGGCCCCGCTCCCGCATCCAATTTCGAGAAAGGACGAACCGGGCTTCAGCCGTTGACGGGCCAGCGTTCGAGCGAGGGCATCGGTGTCCTCTCGAGGAGGATACACCGTAGGTGGAACCGCCAACCGATAGGCCTTCCCCGTGGGCGACTCCCAGGTCACCTCCGTGACGCCCCCCTCCAACCGCTCCAACTCCCGTTGTGCATGGACCGCATCAAACGGAGGGGGCGAGGTCACATCACGGCCACCGCAGGCCCTTTCATGAGCCTATGCGTGGAAAAACCATGAAATCTGCCATTTCTCCGTTTTTTGAGCAGGTTTATGACCACCCACGATGACCGTCATCTGCGGCGAGGTGCTCGGTTGCTGGCTCACGCCCACCCCGAAATGTATAAGAAGACCATGCAGGTCGGACCAAAAGCCCAAGTTGCTACATTGGGCCTGTAGCTCAGTCAGGTAGAGCGTCGGACTTTTAATCCGATGGTCGCGGGTTCGAACCCCGTCGGGCCCGCCTGATTGCGTTACAGGTCCAATGTGGGTGGGCGATCCGGGGTGTAAAAATGGTCGTAAAAAGTGCAACGAAAAAACGGTTGATGGAACTCGGCGTGTCCGACGAGTACGCTCACAAACTCGCCACCGACCGAAACATGACGGACATCAAGAACATGTCCCATGACGATGTCGCTTCCACCTTGGGCATTTCCAAGGACGCTGAGGAATTCATCAACACCATGAACATCATTGCGGAACAAGGTTCACGTCGTCGTGCACAAAAAAAGAGCACGAAAATCACCATCCGGTCCAAAGCCATCGATGATTTGGACCGCCCCGAAATCACCTCTCGTTTCAATGCCCTCAATCATGAACTGGTCCCCCACCAAGAACTGGTTGGCCCCGCCAACATTTCCGAGGCCGAACAACTCGCCATTGAGATGGCCGAATTGGCCCCTTGGAAAATGATGCAGCCCGACCCTGAGACGGGCGAAGACCGCCTGGCCAAGGAGTTGCTTCCCAAGATTCTCATCACCGACCCGGTGGTCCAAGTGATCAAGGAAATGGAGGAGGCCAAGGACCACGCCAATACCGTGGCCAACCCCGACCACCGGCCTCTCGCCGCCGGCTGGATTGCTGACCGTGTGCTCAAGGTCGTCCGCCAATCCCCGTCGGCTGGACGAACCGTGGCTTACCGACTCATCGTGGAGGGTAACTGAAGGAGGGATTTATCATGCAAGAAATCATTCAATCGTTTTTCAAAGAACGCAGCCTGGTCAACCACCAACTCGCCTCCTACAACGACTGCATCCCTGCCTCAGAGAACGCCATCTCTCGCATGGAGCGCATCATTCGAAACATTCGCGTCGGTACGGACGAGGATTTCGATGACGACGAGGGTGGCTACATCAAACTCGACGTCCACGACCAAGACATCGTCATCCGGCTCAAGAACGTGAAACTTGGCCAACCCACGGTCAAGGAAGCCAACGGTGCGCTGAACCCGTCCACGCCCATGGAGTGTCGACTTCGAAAGCTCACCTACATGTCCCCCGTTACCATTGACTTCACCATCAAGCGCAACGGCGTCCCTTCCCCAACCGAAACCGGCGTCCCCGTCGGCTCCATGCCCATCATGGTCCGCTCGGAACGCTGCAACTTGCACCCCAAGCACATCGCCGGTGACCGAGTGCTGGCACCGACCACGTCCACAGAGGACCAGGCCACCTGGCATGATTTACTTCGTAAGAAAGGCGAAGACCCTCTCGACCCTGGCGGCTATTTCATCATCAACGGCACCGAGCGTGTCTTGATTTCCATGGAAGACTTGGCGCCCAACCGTGTCACGGTTGAGATCAACAAGCGTTACGCCAAGCAAACGGAAGTCGCCAAGATCTTCTCTCAAAAGGACGGCATGCGCAAGCCCTTGACCGTTGAGAAGCGTCGCGATGGCATGCTGATGGTAAAAATCAGCACCGCCGGAACGACCGCCATCCCCGTCGTGCTCCTGATGCGAGCCCTCGGCGTAGAAAACGACCAACAAATCTTCCAAGCCATTGCAGGGAACACGGATTCCTTCAAGTTCATCGTGGCCAACATCAACGAAGTCAACGACAACGAAGAATACAAGGTGGTCACCACCGAAGAAAGCCACCTTTGGCTCGAAAAGAAATTCGCAGCCGGCCAGCAAAAGGAGTACCGTGAAGCCCGAATCAACCAACTCCTGGACCGGGAACTTCTCCCTCACCTGGGCGACCAGGTCAGTGACCGCGAGAAGAAAGCCATCTACCTTGGCCGAATCGTTCGCCAAGTGTTGGAGATGGCCATCGAAGGCCGCGACCCCAACGACAAGGACCACTACGCCAACAAGCGCGTTCGCCTCGCTGGCGATCTCATCGAGGACCTGTTCCGTGTGTCCGCCGGGCAACTCGCCCGTGACCTCAAGTACCAACTGGAGCGACATCACAACCGCAAGCGCGAATTGAAAATCACCTCGTGTCTTCGCCCCGATGTCCTCACCTCGAAGATCATGCACGCCCTCGCCACGGGCAACTGGGTCGGGGGACGGTCCGGTGTAAGTCAACTGCTTGACCGCACCACCTACCTCGCCGCCCTCTCCCACATGCGTCGCGTGACCTCTCCACTGGTCCGCAGTCAGCCCCACTTCGAGGCTCGTGACCTTCACCCCACCCAATGGGGCCGACTTTGTCCTAACGAAACCCCTGAAGGCCAAAACTGCGGCTTGGTGAAGAACGCTGCCCAGATGATCGACATCTCCGAAGACATTGACGAGGTCGAAATCCGAGAGCGACTTGATGAGTTGGACGTCTACCAACCCGACGACTGGACCGACGGTGACCGAGTTCACGTCAATGGCGACATCTACGGCATCCACAAGCGCGGAACCAAACTCGTGGAGCACTTCAAATCGTCTCGACGCCGTGGAGTCATCCCATCCGAGGTTTCGATTCGCCACGATGAGGAAAACAAAGACATCTTCATCAACACCGACAAGGGTCGAATTCTCCGCCCACTCCTCATCCTCTATGACGGAGCCCCTCGTTTGACGCACGACCACCTCGCCAAGCTGTCCAGTGGCGACATGAACTTCCGCCAATTGGTCATCGAAGGCGTCGTGGAATGGGTCGATGCTGAAGAGGAAGAAGACCTCTACATCGCCCCCCGACCGTTCGTGCTTCCAGAAACCGTACCCAACGGCGACTCCGCCGGCCTCGCCGGTCGCGTCGTGAAGTACGAGGATGTGGAATGGATGAACCTCGGCGAGCCACGAGCGAAAGTGGCTGCCCTCCGTGCCAAGGTCAACATGCCCAACGGCGAGGTCAAAATTACGGAGTTTGAGATCCCCTTGCTCTATTCTGAGGAACACACGCACTGTGAGATTGACCCACAACTCGTCTTGGGAGTTTGCGCATCGCTCATCCCCTACCCTGAGCACAACTCCACCCCCCGTGTCACGGGCGGTACAGCCATGGTCAAGCAGTCTCTGGGCCTACCAAGCGCCAACTACCGCATGCGACCCGACACCCGTGCCCACATTTTGCACTACCCTCAACGCTCGATCACCAGGACCCGCGCCATGGAAACCACCCACTTTGACGACCGCCCCGGTGGCCAGAACTTCATCGTCGCCATCATGTCCTTGCACGGCTACAACATGCAAGACGCGGTCATCATGAACAAGGGGTCCATTGACCGTGCGCTTGGTCGCTCAACCTTCAACCGCACCTACAACGCCGAACGACGCCGCTTCCCCGGTGGCCAAGTTGAAGAAATCGAGAAGCCCGGCTCCTCCAAGATGGAAATCAAGGGCCTCAAGACTCCCGAGGCCTACCTCCATCTCGAAGCGGACGGTTTGCCCGTTCCCGAAGCGGAGTTGATCGGCGGCGACGTGTTGGTCGGCAAGACCAGCCCACCTCGCTTCCTTGAGGAATCCTCGGGCGGCCACTTCTTGCAGGCCCAAGAGCGACGTGAATCATCGATGCTTGTGCGCCACGGAGAGAAGGGCTGGGTCGACAACGTCTACGTGACCGAATCCCTCGACTCCGGCCGCTTGGTCCGCGTCATGGTCCGCAGCCACAAAATCCCCGAAGTGGGCGACAAATTCGCCTCTCGACACGGACAGAAAGGCGTGATTGGCCGTCTTGTGGAACCTGAAGACATGCCCTTCACCCCCGACGGCGTGGTCCCCGACCTCATCATCAACCCTCACGCCATTCCATCCCGAATGACCGTCGCCCACGTCTTGGAAATGATTGGCGGCAAGGTGGGTTCCATGGAAGGCCGACGCATCGACGGAACGGCGTTCCGTGGCGAGAAGGAATCCAGTCTTCGTGACGGTTTGGTCCGCAACGGCTTGGCCCACACCGGTCGCGAGTTGATGATCAACGGTGAAACTGGCGAAAGTTACCCCGCTGACATCTTCATCGGTTGCATCTTCTACCAGCGCCTCCACCACTTGGTGAGTTCAAAGATTCACGCACGGTCTCGAGGCCGCGTGCAAATCCTCACTCGCCAACCCACGGAGGGTCGTGCCCGCCAAGGTGGTCTGCGATTCGGTGAGATGGAACGTGACTGTTTGATTGCTCACGGCGCCTCCATGGTCATCAAGGACCGACTGCTCGACGAATCCGACGGCATCGACATGTACGTGTGTGCCCAATCGGGTCACATCGCCTGGTACGACCCCAAGCGAGGCACCTACGTCAGCCCCATCCACGGGGACGGTGCTGAAGTCTACAAGGTGCAGACTTCTTATGCATTCAAGCTGCTTCTGGACGAGATGAAGAGTTTAGGTGTGGCCATGCGTCTTGAACTGGAGGACCGAAAATGAGTCGAAAGAGCACGATGATCCCCAAGCGAATCGCCCAAATCCGTTTCGGATTGATGGACCCTCTGGAAATCCGCAAAATGTCGGCGGTTGAGGTCAAGACCGCTGACACCTACAAGGACGACGGGCACGCCTACAAGCAAGGCCTGATGGACCCCCACATGGGGGTCATTGAACCCGGTCTTTTGTGCCCGACGGACAACTGCCAATACCAAGATTCGCCGGGTCACTTCGGGCACATCCAGCTCGAACTTCCCGTCATCCACATTGGTTTCGTGAACCTCATTAAAACCGCCTTGAAGGCCACGTGCAACGAATGCAGCAACATCTTGTTGCACAGCGAACCTGGTACTTCACCCGGATCCAACCCCGAGCAAACGGAGCAGGATTTCTACCGAAACCGAATTCGTGATGTCATCACCAAGCACGGTGTAGGTTCCACGGAATTCTCGAAGATCATCAAGGAAGTCGAAAAGGTCACCTCGGGAACCAAGCGAAAGGTGTGCATGCACTGCGGTTCGTCCCAAGGCAAAATCATCCTTGACAAGCCAACCACGTTCAAGGAAAAGCACGACAACACCGAGCGCAAACTCAACCCTCGTGATGTTCGTGAGTGGCTCAGCAGCATCCCCGCCGAGCACCTCATCTTCATCGGGATGGACAAGCAAAACCGCCCCGAATGGGTGGTGCTCAAAGTGCTCCCGGTCCCACCCATCACCGTCCGTCCGTCCATTACCTTGGACAGCGGTGACCGTTCGGAAGACGACTTGACGCACAAACTCGTCGACGTGCTCCGCATCAACCAACGCTTGCGTGAGAACCGTGACTCCGGTGCACCTCAACTCATCGTTGAAGACCTGTGGGAATTGTTGCAATACCACATCACCACGTACTTTGACAACCAAACCTCGGGCATCCCACCGGCCCGTCACCGCTCCGGCCGAACCCTCAAGACGCTGACGCAGCGACTGAAGGGCAAGGAAGGTCGCTTCCGAAGCAACCTTTCCGGAAAGCGTGTCAACTTCTGTGCCCGCTCCGTGATTTCGCCCGACCCCTATCTTAGCGTGAACGAGGTCGGCGTCCCTAAGAAGATCGCCAAGGAACTGACCGTCCCCATCCGTGTGACGACGCGAAACCGAGAGCAAATGCGGCAGATGATTCTCCGTGGCCCTGACGAGCACCCCGGTGTGAACTACATCGTTCGCAGCGATGGTCGGCGTGTCAAGATCAATCAGCGCAGCCGCCTGATCAACGCCGGCTTCCGCTGCCACAACCCTGAGTGCAACGAGGATACGACGGAACGCCATGACCTTCACTCGGTCATGCCAGCGCCGAACTTCTTGCCAGGTTTGGTCATTCAGAAGCAAATCTCGCTCAGCGGCATGGACCAGGTTGAGGAAGTCAGTTACATCGTCAACGACGAAGCCACACTGAACAACCTCCAAGGCATCGACGAGAAGGGTAAGAAACTGCCCGCCGACGACCCACGAGCGATTCTTCACTACCGCTGGATGCACGAATTGGCTCAAGCTGACAACCCGCACCCTGAACCGTTCCCCGAGCATTTGCAAGTGACCTGCCCACACTGTCGCAGTCCCTTCGACGAGTGGGGCGAGGAGCGCACCGGTGTTGAGGACCGTTTGTCCACGCTCGACCGCTACGGCAACCCCAAGCCAGGATTGCAAGTCGAGCGCCACCTGATCGATGGCGATGTCGCCATCTTCAACCGACAACCTTCGCTCCACCGCATGTCCATGATGGTGCACGAAGTCCGTGTCATGGAGGGTCACACGTTCCGATTCAACCTCGCCGTGTGTACGCCTTACAACGCTGACTTCGACGGTGACGAGATGAACCTCCACGTCATCCAATCGGAAGAAGCCCGTGCTGAAGCCAAGATTTTGATGCGCGTTCAGGAACACATCCTGACGCCACGTTACGGCGGTGCGGTCATTGGCGGTATTCACGACCACATCTCGGGGGCTTACCTCTTGTCCCGACCAGGCACGATGATTCGCCAAGCTCACGGCTTGGAGATGTTGGGCAACATCGGTTACACCGGTGCCTTGCCAGAGGTGGTGAAGGACGAAAACGGCAACGACGCTTTCCGCGGACAAGACCTGATTTCGCTCATCATCCCTGACAACATCCACCTCCGGTTCCGAAGTCGGTCCAACGACATGGTGATGGTCAAAGACGGACACGTTGATGGAACCCTCGACAAGCGAGCCATCGGTGCTGAAGACGGTCGATTGCTCGACGCCATCGTCCAAACCAACGGCCCAGAGAAAGGGGCTCGTTTCCTTGACGAATTCACCCGCTTGTCCATCGCCGCTTGTACCTCGCTCGGTTTCACCACTGGAATCGACGATGAAGACCTCTCCGAAGAGGCGGTCCAAGCGATCAACGATGCCAACGCCAGTGCCCACGCAGGGGTCAACGAAGAATTGGAGAAATTCGGAAAGACCGGAAAGGGCTACGAAGCCCGACCTGGACGAACGCCTCGCGAAACGCTTGAAGAGAACATCATGCAGATGCTCGACAAGGGGAAGCAAGAAGCCGGTGACATTGCAAAGGACGAACTCAACAAATCGGGTTCAACCAACGCTGCGGTCAACATGGCCATTTCCGGTGCCCGCGGTTCCATGGATAACCTGACGATGATGGCCGCTTCCATCGGTCAAGCCAAGGTTCGTGGTAAGCGACTTGAGCGCGGTTACGACGACCGGGTCTTGCCTCACTTCAAGCGCGGTGGCCGTGGCGCTACCGACCGTGGGTTCATCGCTTCGTCCTTCAAGCGTGGCCTTGAGCCAACGGAGTTCTTCATGCTCTCCGTATCGGGCCGTGAGTCCTTGGTCGACACCGCTGTCCGAACGGCCAAGTCGGGTTACATGCAACGCCGATTGATCAACGCCATGGACGATTTGAAGGTCTTTGACGACGAGATGCTCTCGGTGAGAAACACCGCCAACCGCATCATTCAATTCAGCTACGGCGAAGACGGTATCGACCCGTCTCGTGGCGTGCACGGTTCGCCCTTCAACATCGACGTCATCGTTGACGCTGCATTGGGCACCGAAGGTGGGCTTGAAGTTGACCGTGAATCCTTTGAACGAGACGCCGAAGAAGAAGACATGGGCGCCTGGGAGTTTGATGTCGACGAAGTTGAAACGGGAGGTGAGGACTGATGGTGGTCAAAAGTGCAACCAAAAAGAAGCTCATGGATTTGGGCATTGACGAGACGTTTGCTCATGCATTGGCCGACGACCGAAAGTGGGACGATGTCAAGGTCATGACGGCCAACGACATCGCTCAAATTTGCGAAACCGACTCCGAACAAGCCGGAAACATTCACGCAACCATCCTTTCGGCGACCCAAAAGGGTCGAGAAGGCGAAGGCGAGGCGGCAGGCCCCATCACGAAGGTCCGCCTGTCAAAGCGACGAAGCCGGACCAAAACCGTGGCTGACATTGAGCCCTACGATTACGAACGCAAGATGCGCTCGCTTGAAGACGCCTTGTCCGAAGACTCCGTCTACAAGAGCCTCGCAGAGGCGGTGAAGGACGCCGGATCTGGCCGATTCACCAACCGAATCCTGGCTGAACTGACCAAGGCTTGCCACGCTCGAGGAAAGAAGAAGTTGACCAAGCCTCAGGCAAAGAAGGTCATTGATGAAGCCATTGAAGCGCTTGAGCGAGCCAGCATCGACCCCTACGAAGCGGCTGGAATCATCACCGCTCAATCCATCGGTGAGCCGGGCACGCAGATGACCATGCGTACCTTCCACTACGCTGGTGTGGCCACGGTCAACGTGACCCAAGGGTTGCCCCGTATCATCGAAATCGTTGACGCCCGAAAGGTGCCGCAAACGCCCACGATGACGATTCGCCTCAAGCCAGACCAAATGCAAGACGGCAACGCCGCTCGCAAATTGGCTGCGGCCATTGAAGTGACCACGACGATGAACATCGCCAAACTCGAGACCGACGTTGCTCAACGACGATTGGTGCTCCAGCTCAACAAAGCGAACCTCAAGCAGAAGAACATGAGCGCCGCCGAAGTCAAGGACAAATTGGAGCGAGCCACTCGACTCTTGGTCCAAGCAGACAAAGACAAGAACCCTTCAACGTTGACCCTTATTCCGGGCGTCCACTCCGAGGAAGATCTTGCTGACCTGGCTGAGAACCCCCCCTCCTACACCATGCTGTTGCAGTTGGAGGAGAAGATTCGCGACATGCGACTCAAGGGCATTCCCGGAATTGAACGGGCTAACCCTCAATTGGACGACAAGACCGGTGAGTACTACCTCTCTACGATTGGAAGCAACCTTCCTCGCATCAGCGAATTGGAAAGCATCGACCGTTCGCGAACCTACACCAACAACATCATCGAGATTTACGATTACCTTGGCATTGAAGCGGCTCGTCAGGCCATCGTCAACGAGTTGCAACTCACGCTCGATGGCGCTCGCCTCGAAGTTGACGTTCGTCACTTGCTGATGGTCGCTGACGTCATGACCTCGGAAGGTGAGGTCCGAGCCATCGGTCGTCACGGGGTCTCCGGTACCAAGCACAGCATCCTCGCCCGTGCAGCGTTCGAGGTCACCGTCAACCATCTGCTCAAGGCCGGTATCATCGGCGAAAAGGACTACCTGACCGGGGTCGCAGAGAACATCATCGTCGGCCAGCCCATCTCGTTGGGCACCGGTAGCGTGGCTCTGTACTACATCCCAGAGGAATGAAATTCCAACCATGAGAAACACATGTGGAGAATGGAGGAAGAAAAATGGATCTAAGCCGACAATTGAAGAACGCAATCGCAACAGGAAACCTGTTGTTTGGACAACGACAAGCAAAGGACGCCTGCGCCAACGGTGCAGCAAAATTGGTCATTGTGGCATCCAACTGCCCTGAAGACTACACCACGTCCTTGCGCGCTGCGCACCCCGAGGTGACCATGCATCGCTCTCGAATGGTCAACCGTGAATTGGGCATCGCCTGTGGTAAGCCCTTCTCGGTGTCCACCATCACCGTGCTTGACGCTGGTAACAGCGATTTGATGTCCCTCAGCAGCAACCTTGAGTGAACCTGTTTTAGGCAACCCGACAAAGCCTTGATGGCCCTTGAGCGGTAGCCTTGGTGCATGGGCATTCGAAACGTTGCGACGGGAACCACGCTGGCCGCACTTCTGCTGCTGAGTTTCGTGACGGTGCTGGCGCCCGCTGCACCCGCATACAGGTTGATGGATGACGACATCATCCAATTTGGTGGTCGCTCGTCAAGCCCCGAGGTGTTCCTCGCCAGCGGTGGTTCGTCCTCCCACGATGAATTCGCCGGTGCCATTGTCGCCTCCGACAACGGCTACTTTGTCGCCGGTGAAGTCAACTCCTCAGCGAGTGCGATCACCTTCGGAACCCACACCTACCAACCCACCTCCCCGTATTCCAACGGCCAAGACGTGTACGTGGCATCGCTGGATGACGCCGGAGGATGGAACTTCCTCGTCGGTGCTGACCACAGTTCAGGCGGCGTCTCCTTCCTCACTGACCTCGCGGCTCACACCGGCAAACCCATCGTTTCGGGCTACATGTACGGTCCGATTTCCTTTGGGTCAACGACCCTGAACTCCGCCGTTCAGTTTGATGCTTTCATCGCCTCAACGGATGCGGCAGGCAACTGGATGTGGGCCAAGGGCTTCCAAACCCTTCCCAATTCATCGACCGACGCCAGCATCCCTCAGGCCATTGCCGTGGACCAGACCGGCGACGTGATCGTTTCAGGTTACTTCTCGGGTGAAACCGACTTTGGTGGTACCACCCTCAACGTTTCCAATGCCGAGGTGTTCGTGGCCAAACTCGACGGCATGAACGGCGCCCTCAAGTGGGTCGTGAGCGGAGGCGGCATCGGAGCTCAGCAAGTGACGGACGTGGTTGTGACCGCAGGGGGCGACATTTACGTTTCCGGCCTGACGCAGAACAACATCCTCTTCGGTTCGAACAGTTACACCGTCGTTGGAACTCAAGACTCCTTCGTCCTCAAACTCTCATCGGCGGGCACCTTCCAATCCCTGACCGGTTACGGCATCGCCAACCAAGCGGTCAGCTTGACCAACATGGTCCTCGACAACAGCGGCAACCTCTATTTGGGCGGCTCGTTTGAGGGAACCCTTGCGAAAAACGGTTGGTCCATTACGGCCAACAAGGGCGGTGCGGATTTGTTCTTTATCAAAGACGGCAGCACCCCCGCCAACCAATGGGCAGCCACGGGGGGTTCAAGCACGGGCGACGGGCTTCAAGGCATGGACATCACCTCGAAAGGTGAACTCGTGTTCACCTCGTTTTTCCTTGACGGCACCTTCAGCGCCGGCACCAAATCCGTGACGGGCACCAGCAGTTCCTGGATTTCCAGCCTTGACGCTGATGTCATGATCGGCGGCCTTACCGCATCAGGTGGCTGGTCGTGGTTGGACGCCACCCAGAGCAACGCATTGGAGGTCGGCTGGGACATCGCCGTGAACGCCAGTGATGTCGCAGCCGTTGTGGGCTCCTTCGCCGGTCCAACGAATCAAAACACCATCACGAAAGGGACCACGAGCGTGACCAGCACGGGAGGATGGGACGCCTTCGTGTGGGCCATTGACCCATCGCTCAAGGCCGACAGCGACAACGATGGCATCCCCGATTACACCGATAACTGTCCCAACGATTCCAATCCCCTTCAGGAAAACACGGACGGGGATGCGCAAGGCGACGCCTGTGACTCGGATGACGACAACGACGGGCTCACCGATAACTCCGGGGATGATTGTCCCCGAGGAGGAGAAGCCAATTGGGACTCAACCCAAGATTTCGCAGACCCGGCCAACTCCACCGACTGGGACCGAGACGGATGCAAAGACGGCGTGGAAGACAACGACATGGACAACGATGGTGTGGCCAATGGCGACGACACCTGCCCTCGCTCGTCTTACCAACCCCCTCGACCCACATGGCAATCCGACACCATCACCGATGTTGACGGCGACGGTTGCCGTGATGCTGACGAAGACGACGATGACGACGGGGACGGATTTGAGGACGTGAGCGACGATTGTCCAACCGTGGTTGGCAACTCCACCCTTGGAGAAGAGGGGTGCCTCGACACGGACGGTGACGGATGGTCCAACAATTTCGACGATTGCCCAACCGAAGCGGGCAATTCAACGCTTAACGGCAAGAACGCCTGCCCCGATTTGGACGGCGACGGGTGGGCCAATGTGGATGACGACTTCATCAACGACCCGAGCCAATGGTCGGACGCCGATGGGGATGGATACGGTGACAACCCAGAGGGCACCACCCCCGACGAGTGCCCAGCCGTGAGCGGAACATCCACCATTGACCGCCTTGGTTGCGAAGATTCCGATGGGGATGGATACTCAAATCCCGATGCTGAGTGGGATGCCGAAAACGGGGCGGATGCTTTTGTTGACGACCCAACCCAATGGTCGGACTTCGATGGTGATGGCTACGGTGACAACTACGCCAACACCACTTGGGAGGACCGAAACCCGTCTTGGCCCGGCGAATACAGCGCCGATGTCATGGTCCAAGACGCTTGCCCCACACAGGAAGGCACCTCCTGGCAGAACGGCCTGTTGGGTTGCCCTGACCAGGACGGTGACGGTTGGTACAACCTGCAAGACGCCTTCCCCAACGACCCCACTCAGTGGGAAGACACCGATGGGGACGGCTACGGCGACAATGCATCGGGTAACGACCCCGATGCGTGCCCAACGGTAGCGGGCACCTCCAACGTCGACCGGCTGGGTTGCAGTGACAGCGACGGTGACGGCTATTCAGACCCCGAAATCACCTGGACCCCGCTGCAGGGGGCCGATGCCTTCAGCGCAGACCCCACCCAATGGGCGGACGAAGACGGGGATTTCTATGGTGACAACCGAAATGGAGAACGGCCCGATGCATGCCCAACCGTTCGTGGAACCTCGTTCATTGACCGCTTCGGTTGCGAGGACAGTGACGGCGACGGCATTTCCAATGCCGATACCTTTTGGACGCTTGAACAGGGTGCTGATGCTTGCCCCGTGACCTACGGCAACTCAACGGCCGACCGCATCGGTTGTTTGGACACCGACGGCGACAACTACTCCGACCCGACCCCCGATTGGCGGAAAGAAGACGGGGCCGACGCCTATCCCGAAGACCCAATGCGTTGGATCTTCGAGCCTGAAGCCGAAGGCACCTTGTTGGCTTCCCCCACCGTGCTCATCGGTGGCGGCGTTGCTTTACTGGTCGTGCTTGCACTGCTTGGCGTGCTGATGCGTCGCCGAGGGGGCGGGAGCAACGAAGGGGAATGGGCCGTAACCCAACTGAACGTTGAAGCCCCCGCCTTCGCCGCTCAACCAGCCTACACTGGCACCCCTCAAACGGTGATGCCGACCGCCCAAGTTGGATATGCTCAACCCGTGGCTCAACCCGCTTACGCCCAAGCAGCGCCTCAACCCGACCCAGCACGAGAATACTACAACGGCCTCATCGCTCAAGGATACCCTCACGAAGACGCCGTCCGTTACACGCAGCAATATTTCAACCAGTTCAGTGGTTGAGCGAGGAGGGAAGGCTCTTGGCTTCCCGGTGGGAACGCGCCTGGAGCAACCCTGTCGTGAGGGGGCTGCTGCTGTTTTCGGCCTTTCGTGCGGTGTACGGAGGTGGCATCCTCATCGTGACCGTGGTGCTTGCAACCAACGAGGCGACCCCTTGGTGGACCTCGCTGCTCTTCCTCGCGTGTTCAATGGTGTTTTCCCGCTGGCTCTTCAAACGCCTCAAGCAACGATGGCCAGCGCTGTTCACCCTCCAAAACGAGGAGAGCGAATCAAGAAGGCAAGTTGACTGAATCAGACAACGCCTTGGGCGATCATGGCTTCAGCGACCTTGAGGAAGCCTGCCACGTTCGCTCCAAACACGTAATCGCCTTCTCGACCGTATTCCTTGGCCGTTTCAAAGGCGTTCTTGTGAATGTTGACCATGATGTTCTCCAACTTTTGGTCGACTTCTTCACGGGTCCATGGCATTCGCAGCGAGTTCTGGGACATTTCAAGACCGGAGGTGGCGACTCCGCCAGCGTTGGAGGCTTTTCCGGGTGCGAACAGCACGCCGGCCTTTTGGAAGACTTCAACGGCCTCGGGCGTGCAGGGCATGTTAGCACCCTCGCCCACGGCAATCACGTTGTTGGCCACGAGCATTTGGGCCTCCTCGCCGTTCAATTCGTTCTGCGTTGCGCAGGGCAACGCCACGTCAACGTTCACGCCCCACAAGCCGTTGACGGCAGGTTCTGGAGCGCTTGCCGTGAAGGTGGCCGAGGGGAACTGCTTCACGTATTCGGAAATTCGCCCGCGTCGGTTGTTCTTGAGGTCCATGACCCAAGCCAACTTTTCCCGGTCAATGCCCTCAGGGTCGTGAATATACCCTGACGAATCGGAGAACGTCACGGGCTTGCCGCCAAGATCCAGCACCTTTTCACAGGCGAATTGGGCCACGTTGCCGGAACCTGAGATGGAAACGACGGCGCCTTCGAAGGACTTGCCCTTGGTGGCCAACATTTCACGAGCGAAGTACACCAAACCGTATCCGGTAGCTTCGGGACGAATCAAAGAACCGCCGTAGGCCAGGCCCTTTCCGGTGAGCACACCGCCCTGGAATTCGTTTTGAAGACGCTTGTACATGCCGAACATGTAACCGATTTCACGACCGCCCACACCGATGTCACCAGCAGGAACGTCACAGTCTTGGCCGATGTGGCGCCAGAGTTCCATCATGAAGGACTGGCAAAAGCGCATCACTTCGGCGTCGGATTTCCCCTTGGGGTCGAAATCGGAACCGCCCTTACCGCCACCCATGGGCAACCCGGTCAGCGAATTCTTGAATATCTGCTCAAAGGCGAGGAACTTCAGAATGGAAGCGTTGACGCTGGGGTGGAAACGAAGACCACCTTTGTACGGTCCGATGGCGCCGTTGAATTGAATCCGGAACCCACGGTTCACCTGAACGTTGCCGCTGTCGTCAACCCAAGGGACACGGAAGTGAAGCAGACGCTCAGGTTCAACCACGCGCTCCACCACGGAGATGTATTCAGGGTTGGCCTCCAAAACCGGCTCAAGCGACTCAAGGACTTCCTTGACAGCCTGATGGAATTCGGGTTGGTTGGGGTCACGGGCTACGACTTTTGCATAAATTGCATCAATGGCACTCATCGGCATACCTTCTCACACCGTCAGGTGTATTGGCCCGCCCTAATGCAGACCCTTTCTAATGGTTGTCCTTGAATGACCTCCGCCTGAGGGATTCCAGCGGGCCGCAGTTCGCCATCAATACGGGCACACCGTGAGGAAGCGTTCGAGTCGTTCAATGCGCCGATGCCCTTGATCGTCCGTTTCAACCATGGCGCGAATCGCTTCTTCAATGAGCGCATGCTCGTCTTCCTGAAGACCAATCGTGCGACGAAGGTGGTCGAGCATGGCCCATTCATCTTCGGTGATGACGTCGTCGTCGAGCGCAGCGATCAAAGCCGACTGATAGGTGGTGGCGTCACCCATGTGGTGGCCAGCAAAGTCGTGGTTTTCTGAAAACGGAGAGGGAAGTTCTCCGTTGACAACGGAGATGCACTCGGCCGTATCGGATGGGGCCACGCCCAGGGCCTGAGCAAGGATGTGCAAGATTTGAGCCTCGTCATCGGTCACGATTTCGTCGTCGAACGCCACACGAAGCGTTTCGAGGTAAAGGTAGAGCCCACGAGTCGGTTGCAGTGCCATGATTCCTTGTCCTGTGCACTCGTCTTTGAAACTTCGCTCACCTTGATGAGGGAGGAGGAAATTGAATAGTCATACAGATTATGACAAATTGTCATCATTTGAGTTACATTTATAGGGTCGGCGTGGGTGTCTAGGTCTACGAGGGAACAAGGATGACCCAGCCAACCAGCGCCGTTTCGTTGCGGATCACCGAGGAGGACTTGGCCCTCCTCGACGCACGCGTTGGCATGGACGGGGCTCGAAACCGGTCAGACGTCGTCCGATTGGCCATTCAGGAATTCCTTCACAACCAACCGCTGCTGGCGGACATGAAAACGATTCGAATCCCACTGGGTCGCAACGATCAACTCCAGTTGGGCAAGCTGTACGAGTTGCAAGGCACCACGCCGGAGCTTGCAGCACAAGAAGGCTTGAAATTGTACATCAAGAAGGCGACCGCCGAAATGCAGGCCGTCAATGACACACTCGATTCAGCCGTGGAGGCGTCCAGGGCTGAAACGATGCGACGCAGCGAATACCAACAATAAGTGGTGAGAGAACGGAGGGGATGGGATGATTTGGCACAACCAAGGCTACAACCATGGTGATGCCACCCTTTGGGCCAAGCAGGACCGACCAGACCTGCACGGCTTAGCCTCGCTGTGTCGGCGTGCCCGTCTTGCGCGCCTTGGTCGACTTGGTTCCAACAACCAAACACCCCCACACACCTCCCTGGAAGACGGCCAGGGAGGCTCAGATTCCAATCCAGCCAGCTGACTGGATGGCCCCCCGTGCCCAACCCCCACATTTTGGGCACATTGACGCCTCCCTGCGTAGCCTGTCATTGCGATGCGAATCCTTTAGGAGGGTCGCCGATGGATGCTTTGCATGAACACGGGCGACCAAAGCACGGCTGGCGTCCCGTTGCAGTTCCTTGCGCACGAGTCGCCCCGGCCGGGTCAACTCGAAATGATTCATGACGGCATCGAGGCGTTGACCAACGCCAACTTTCACCTGGCTGCCGCACCAACCGGCATTGGAAAAACCGCAGCCTCTCTCGCCGCTGCCCTGCAAGTGGCCAGTGAACACAGCCAAAAGAAGACGGTGTTTTTCCTCACCTCCCGACAAACCCAGCACCGCATTGTGGTCGACACCGTACGGCGAATCAATCAACGGCGCAAGGGCATGACGCCCGTACGATTGGTCGATATGGTGGGCCAAGCTGGCATGTGTGTCCAACCCTTTGCGAAAGAATCACCCCTTGTCTTTTCGTTGCTTTGCAGCCAACACCGAAAAACACGCTCGTGCAAACCGTGGATCACCCCTGCTCCCGGATTGAAGCAACGCATTCTCGCCTCCCCTCTCCACGTCGACGAATTGGTGGGAATCAGTCGAACGCACACCGAAAACGGCCATCCTGCACAAACATGCCCTTGGAAAGCCGCCCGAGAAGCCGTCAGCGGAGCGGATGTCTTTGTGGGCGATTACAACCACCTGTTTGATGACGGCGTTCGTGATTCCAGCCTCAAAGCCATGGGATTGTCCCTCGACGACATCATCATCGTGGTGGATGAAGCCCACAACCTCCCTGACCGCATTCGCATGACCTTGGAAAAACGGTTGACGCAAACCATGATTCGCAACGCCCAAATTGAACTCGAAGAGTTTGCTGGCGTTCTCGCTCAGGCCATGAACGCCCCCGGAGGGGAATCCTTGGCCATGACTCACGCCTTGGCCCAGTGGGCCTTTGACGTGATGAAAGCCTCCCGAGGTGGATTCATCAAATTGTTCGAAACGCTACGCCGAAAGGCCACGGGGCGGGAAGAAGAATGCCAAGTGGAGGTGGATGAAGTGCTCACCGTGCTCCACCGAGCCTGCGATGAAGTGGACGGGACGGCCGGCCAACAAAGCCTCAACGAACCTCCCAAAGAACGCATCGTGGACGTCGCTGCGCGTGTCCACCAGTTACGCGATGTCTTGGCCAGCGTTGATGTCGACATGGAAGCGGGTGACGACGGCAATCCTATGGAACCGAATGCGCACAAGGTGGCTGAAATTTTGGATTGCTTGCTACGATTCGGCTCAAGTTCAGCCCTGACCATGGTGTTTGATACCAAAGGACGGGACGGACGCATCTCCACCCATCTGCTCGACCCCGGCTTGGTGTCTCAACCCGTGTTTGAGAAATCGGCGGGCGCCGTGTTGATGTCGGGGACCTTGTATCCGCCAAGCATGTACGCCAACATCTTGGGACTTCCCTCAGCGAGAACCACGGCCGTTGCCTACAACTCGCCTTTTGCCGCCATGCGTCGTCCAGTCTTGGTGGCTCGAGACGTGACCACCAAGTACACCGATCGGTCTCCTGAGAACACCCAGGCTATCCGCCAACATTTGCAAGCGCTGATTGACGCCAGCCCTGGAAACGTGGCCGTGTTTGCACCAAGTTACGCCATGCTCAACGAAATCGTGGGCGAGGGACGGTTCCACGGTGTTCGAGTCATGACCGAGCAACGGGAATGGACCAAAGAGGACCTGGACCAGATCGTTGACACCTTGCTCATGGAAAAACAGGCCGGTGGCAAAATTCTCTTGGCCGGCGTCTTCGGTGCACGATTGTCGGAAGGCGTTGACTACCACAGCGGAGCGCTGGACGCTGTGGCCTGCATCGGCATCCCTAACTCACCGCCTTCGGTCCTCTCCAAGGCGCTCAAGACCTACGCCGAGGACCGCTTTGGACGGGATTTGGCTTGGAAATACACCGTGTCCCAGCCGGCCATCAACGCCATCCTTCAAGCCATGGGGCGCCCGATTCGGGCCGTTGGCGACCGTGCCCTGATCGTCTTGTTGGACCGGAGGGTAACGGACCGGACCTACACCACGTGTTTTCCCGAAGACCTCCGCATGAACGAAGCCAGCGATGCGGTGGCCACCGGCCATTTTGCCCGTCGGTTCTTCGCTCGGGTTCACCGAGATGCCGCCTTGGACGAACAATAACCTTCGTCCGAAGGTTCATGTGGGCTCGTCATTTCCAGCACGCATGGACGATTGGACGCCGTTGACCGTTGAATCAGCACAGGACCCTCCAACCGATGGCCAACCCGTGAACGTTGAAGGGCTAGCCGTTGACGCAGCGACGCTCCAAGCGCATTTCGAGCAGCAAACCACCCACCTTGACGAAGTCAAGCAACGCCACCAGGAAGTGCTGGTCACGGCGGGGATGTTGCCGGAGACCGGCCTTGCCCAACACCATCCCGAGCGAGCCCTTGCTTGGGTGGTTGAAGGCATCAACGGACGCCTCTCGCCCGACGGGTTGAGCATTCCGCTCCTTGGAACGACGTTGGAGCAGGTTGAACTCAAATCCAAGGTCACCGATGGAGGCACGGTGGTGCAACTTCGCGTTAACGACGAATTGAACGATGCCTTGGTTCGGGATTTCCCGCTCCCGCTCGAAGCGGCGTCAACCCTTCAAGCGACCTTCGTTGACGGTCACCTTCACCTGCGCTGGTGAAGTTCACCGCTGCGGAATGCTTTGGATTTGGGCGATTTCACCGCTCATCCGAGTCAAGGCTTGGACCGCAACCTCTTGGTGCTGTGAACCCATCTCTTCTCGGCTGTAACGGGCCATCTCGAAGGTGTTGTCCAAGGCGGTCAAGGCGTCTTCGGAAACCCCCTGAAGGGCTTGGCGAATGGCAAATTCGAATTCACGAACCGTCTCGAAATCACGCCGCAAGAAACCGCGTTGCTGCAACAAGCCACAGAGGTCCTGATAGCAGGTGAAGATGGCTTCACGGGTGGCGTCACCGGCCGCCAACAATTCAGCGGTGTAGGCGAAGACCTCAGCGGCTTCCTTGAGCAAATCATCGGCCGCCAACTTCCGTCGGTAAAGCACCACGCCTCCAGCCACCAGTGCAGCGATCAAGACCACGAGGAAATAGGACCACCAGGGGGTGTCCGCTTGTTCCGCTTCGTAGCTGTAGGACGGCACGAAGCCCTCGTCCCTCAGGAGTTTGAACGCCTGGAGGGTTTGGTTGGAAAGGCGAGTATCTTGGATCAAGATGTCCATGTAGAGTTCGCCCCAATAATCAGCATCGCCGTAGGAGGGCGTTGCGTTGAACCCGATGATGATGCGCCCGTCTTCTCCTGACTTCCACGTCTTTGAGGTCAGTTGTGCGTTGCTGGCGTTGTAGAGGTAGACGGAGACACCAATGTCCTCCAGTCCCACACGGGTGTCCTGCGCCACAATGGAAACGGTGCCGCCGAGCTTTTCTTTGCTCCCTTCCTTTATGTCAAAGAGGTCAACGGTGATGGTTGCGTCGACTTGAACGAACATCAACTTGCTCACGCTTGCAGCGTTGAGGTACATTGAATCGTTACGGGCCACGTCAACATGGAAGTATTGCGACCCAATGTCCAGCCAGTACGGGGCCATGGAGGAAAGGGCGAAGTTTCCGTTGGACCACGCCACCGTGGTTTGGGTGAAACACTTGGCCCCTTCACGCTGGTTGACGCAGTCGGAACCGTTGCCAATGGACAGGACAAGGTTCTCGAAAATCTCGCCCGTACCGCCCACTTCTTGGATCGACCCAACGTAGAAGATGGGGGCAAACACGCTGTCAGAGCGAGTCACCCACGACGAGGATTGATTGCCGTCAAGGGTGATCATCACATCCGACCACACCCGAACGCTGGATTGAGCGGAAGCGGCCAAGTGCGCTTGTGTCCCTTCGAAAGCCACCTGCACGAGGTGCTCGCCGCGTTCCAAGTCCATGGTGGCGGGCACGATGGCACTCCAAGCGCCGTCAGCACCGGTGATGGTGGTGAACAGCGCCACGCCATCGAGCGAGACGACCAACTCCATTCCAACCAAGCCGTCACGGTCCACGGTGTCGAAATCATAGAGACGCCCGCTCAATTCCCAGGAGTCGCCACGGGTGGCATCGATGCCGTCCTCGAAGATGAGCGTCACCCAGGAGCGATGGGAGAGGAAGAACGAGACGTTGCCGGTGCTGCCTCGGTAGTAACCCTGCGGTGCAACTTCCGCAACCATGGTCCGGTCGCCAAAGTCAAAGATATCGGGGACGGTCCAATCGTAGGCGAAGTCACCGTTGGCATCGGTCTGCACCGAAGCGATGAGGATACCCTCAACCACCAGTTGCACTTCATGACCCTCGACGCCAACGAGTTGGTTGTCGACCACCGAACCGGAAACGGCAACGGTCTGGTTAACCGCGACAGGACTGGTCATCTCAACCGTGACCAAGACGGGACTGAAAATTTCCCACAGACCTGTGGCGTTGCTGGGCAGGTAAGCCACGGTGCCTGCAAACCGCGTTTCGAGCGTCACCGGGCCAAGCGGGGCATCGGCTGGAACCGGATGAACCGCCGTGAAGAGACCGTTTTCATCCGTGGTGGTGTTGGTGAGCCAGGTGCCGCCGAGCCAGATTTCAATGGTGAGGTTGGGCAGTTCGTTGTCAACCAAATCGAGCAAACGGCCCTGAATGGTCATCGTCGTTTCGCGGTCGGCATCACCGGTCGCCGTGATCAGCAGAATCTTCGTGGGGACGCTGACGTTGAAGTCGTAAACGGCTGAACTGGGCAAGTAGTATTCGGGGTTGTTGATGTCACCAAAGCCAACAGGGTCCACCCATTCTCGACCACCGCGGAATTCCACACCGATTTGGTGGGGGCCTGCGGCGGTGTCTTCGGGCAAGGTGTAACTGAAGGCGTACCGGCCGTCGGTGGCGTTGGTTTCAACGCTGGCGACGGGAATGCCGTCAATCAACAGGTGGACCACCGCCGTGGCGTTCATGCCGTTGCTCTGCAACGTCATGCCCAAATCGTCCAACAGCGTGCCGCTCACCACGAGGGTGTCTCCGGCGACCAACACATCGGGCGCACTGGAAATCACCACTTCGGTGGCGCCCAACACCACAAACTTCGTCGTTGCGTTGGTGCCGATGATGCCGGTGGTTCCAACAATTCCCGCGTAGTTGGCGTGCATGTCGGCGGGGCCCACGCTCATGTTGGTGGGAACGGACAGGTTGCCCCACGCCGTGCCGTTGGCAGCCGTGAGCACGGTGATTTGCACGGGTGACGTCGTGCCGAGGGTGGCCGTTAGCGAGACCACCACGCTTTGGTTGGCCAAGGGCAACCCTTGGTTATCACGCAACAACACGGAAAATTCGACCACATCGCCCCGCTCGGTTCGGTCGTTGAGCGAGGGCTGGCCGATGCCGTCCAAAGCCGGCTTGATGAAGTTCATGATCGAGAAGCCGCGAGAATCGAACGACGTGTTGTTTTCGGAACCGACGTAGAAGTTCACGTTTGGTAGGTAGCTGGCTTCCAACACGTGGGTCCCAGCAGCGAAGGTTTCGGTCAGACGGATGGTGGCGTTCCAGTACCCGTTGGCACCGATCGTTCCACCCGTGACCGTGAATCCAGAGGGCAATCCGTCAATGGAAAACAGCACGTTGGCGTTGGGGAGGGTCACGCCATCGCGTTGCTCCAAGCCCGACCCGTTGTCGGAAAGCACCTGCCCACTGACGTTGAACGCCGTTCCCGCCACCGGGTTGGCCGCGATGTTGTCCACCACGAGGACGGTGAGCGAACGCACGGTGATGCTGGTGAGGTTGGCGCTGGTGGCAAGGAGGTCGGTTGATCCGTTGTAAACAAATTGAACGACGATCAAACCGAGTGGATGGTCGTACGGCACCGAGTAGGTGAAGTTGGCAAACCCTTCAGCGTCGGTGTTCGTTGGAGCCAGCCAGGTTTCGTGGAAGCGAAGGCCGACCTCGTAATTTCCGAGCGGAGCAAACATGTCGGAGGCTTCAACCAACTTGGCAGACATGTTGACGTCGTTGCCTCGGTTGATGACCACGGCGTTGAGCGGCACCAAATTCTCCAGGCGTGAAACACCCATCACTTGAATCGGCGATTGCGCACTGGCGGTCAGGTAGAACGGTGAGGAGTCGTTAACGACCGAAATCACCAGCGTGTGGGGACCTCGGGTGGTACCGTTGTTGGATGAATCGGTTGGAACGCTCATGTTGAAACTCCCGTTGACCGTGGTCGCGTAATTGCTGAGCAGCAATTCTTCTGGATTCTCGAGCCAGAAGACGTTCAACCGCACGGCGGAAATCAGCGGCCTCGAACCGTTTTCAGCGTCCTCAACTTGCCCGACCACGTTGAAGGGTACACCGGCGGTAACGGTGGTTGGTACGTTGATGATGTTGATGTTGCTCGTGACTTGTACGGTGACGTTGACCACCGTGGAATTGCCGTACCGACGGGTGTTTCCAGCGGCCAAGGCGGCGCTCAAATCGTCTTGGACCACGATGGCCAGGTCATAGAACCCCGGTGCAATCCCGGAAGGCGTGAAGGTGTGCGTGGCGTTGCCCTCGGCGTCCGACGACACCGTCGCAAGGGTGACGTTTGAGTTGCCGTAATCCCAGATGAAATCCACCGAAGCGGAGCTGACATTGGCGCCGTCGGCGATGTCGGTGACTTTGGCGGTGAAGTCAACGGTGCTGTTCATTTCCACAATGTACGCTGGCCGTTCGGCTTCGACAACCACTTCAGTCACCAAGCCCGCATCAATGGAAATCAACGTGGGGGGGGAAGGCGGCTGAGCGGGGTCGACATAGGCATAGTAAGCTCCGCCTTCGGGAGCCAGAGAGAGGAAGTCAAACGTCAAGGCCAGTTCGTAAACGCCCGAACCCAAGTCCGTGGGCATGACGATTGGAATGTCAAAGGCACCGGTGGAGTTGTTGAGGGTGGCCACGGCCAAATCGAGCGGACCGTCTTGCGTGAGCATCGAGACGATGATCACGGTGTCGTTGTTCAGAACGGGCGTTAGGTGCACCGAATCAAAGAGATCGCCGTAGACACGGGTGCTGTTGCCCATGAAGGTCCAATCTTGGCCCAAGGACAGGTTCCAATCGATGTCGGCCTGAACGCGCATGCTCCCGTTGCCGGTCGAGGGTTGGTAATACTGCGAACCGTTGAACGAAATGTCGATTGGATAGTCGCCGGCAAACAGGTTGGCAGCCAGCGCCACGACCGTTTGGATGAGGTCGGTGTCAGGGTCAACCGTGGTGTTGAACCACGTGCCGTTGAAACTGAAGTCGTAGTTTCCAAGCGTGTTCGGGGCGGCTGAAACCCCGCGATGGTCGTTCACTTGCACCGTGACGCTCGCATCTTGGCCTCGAATCTGTGCGGATTCTTCGACCGTGAAGGTCAGGAAACCGCGCAAGAAGTAGGGCACACCGGTGCTGGTGTTGGCGTCGTCGGTCGCCGGAAGGGTGCTGGGGAAGAAGCGAAGACGCGTCTCAATTTCGCCGGCCGCCACCATCACCATGGACGGTAGCAGGTATTGGATGGAGAACGTTCCCGTCACGCTGAGGTTGAAAATTTCGGTCCAGGCATCTCCCGAGCCGTTGGCCCGGATGGAAAATTGAAGGTCGCCGGCGAGCGCCACGGGCGACGAACTGATGGACAGGGCGCTGCCGTTGATCCACACATCATCGTTGAGTTGCAGGATGCTGTTGTTGGCCAATGGACCTTCGATGGTGGCCGTGAGGTTGGGGGCATCCGTGACGTTGAGGATGATGGCCTTCGTGGTTGGAAGCAAGTGGAAAGTAGCGGGCGTGGCGCCGCTCACCGAGGTGTCTTGCCAACCCGAGAAGCCGAGCGTGGCGGACAGGTTGCCGCGGGTTTCAAGCTCGCTCAAGTTCAGCGTAAAGGTCCATGAGCCGCTCGGATCGGTTTGTGTGCTCATGTTTTGCAGACCGTCGACGGAAGAAGTGTAGGTCAACCAGACGGTTTGAGCCGGCAACGCTGAAATTTCGTCGCTGGGTTGAGTGGCCAGCATCAGCATACCTTCGAGCACCGTGGTGGCTCCTGCCCCAGCGATCGGTGAATTGATGGGCAAGGGCGCCGTTTGGTTGATGGTTGCGTTGTCGGTTAAATTGACGTACCCGTCATAAATGACCCCATCATTCGAAACATATCCGGATTGACGGTGTTCCACGACGATGTTGTGCATTCCTGGAGCGGTGGGCGCCGCAGGGAAGCCGGTGATGGTGAACGAGCCGTTGGCGTCGGTGAGGTTCTCGTCAAGCAATCGCTCAGGTGAACCGCCGTAGCCTGGAACAAACTCAGCGTCAGCCACGGGCGTCAAGTAGCCGAGAACTCGGATATCGGGGATGGGCGTGCCGTTGGCAGCGTAACGAAGTTGCCCGCTGATGGTGACCGTTTGGGTCCCGTCGCGAGCCAACGTCAGCGTTGAGATGGTTTGATTGACGATTTCAATTTCTTCGGCGGGCGGACAAGGGTCAAAAGCCACCCAACCGAGGTCGGTGTTCCCGTTGGCGCTGTTTTGTTGGAGGCGAACTTCAGACCACGTCGCGGCGTTGTTGGAATAGACGGCGTAACCGTCGCCCGTCCAGGTTCCACCAATGTAGCCGGTTACTTGGCGTGCAGGCAGTCCGGCAAGGCGAGCCATGGTGACGAAGACCGTGTTGAACTCTCGGCACGAGCCCTCCTTGATGGCTTCCAAGATGTTGAGGGTGACATCCACTGGGGCCACGGTCCCCGAGGTGTTGTAATTGCGTCGGAATTCGGTGGTGGCGTTCCCGTTGATGAGGAAATCCTCGATGGCCAGCGCCGAGCTGTAGGCGTCGGTGGCGCCGGATTCGCTGATGATGGCGGTGGTCACGTTGTAGACATAGGACATGGGGTCGGATGGATCGGTGAACCGCTGATCGGTCAACAATTCGTAAGGGAAACCTTGGCCCGGCACGGTGGTTGAAGCCAACGTCGCCCAGTCAAAGTAATACTCGGGTTGCCGGTAGATGACTTGGTCAATGGCGCCGTTTTCGATACCGAGGATGTGGGTGTCGTTGGTCCTGGAGATGTTTGAAGAGACCTCGAAGTAGAAGGAGATGTTGGAATAGGAAGCCGGCGCAGGGATTTGCCCGGTCGTCATCGGATTGTTGAGTTTCATGTTCCATTCAACCGTGTCGTTGGCAAAAGACGTGGGTGGCAAATGCGTGAAGTTCTCGTAGGGGAGGCTGACTTGTTCCGCAGGGTGAACCGTGGCAAGGTGAGCGTAGGTGGTACCGGTGTAGAAATCGTTGGTGACGGTTCGCCAACGGCGTTCGAGGTTCAAATCAACCGTCCCCGAGGTGTTGTTGGCCCAGAAGATGATGCCGGAGGCCAACGCATCGTCGGTGGGGTCCCACGGATTGAAGGGCGCACCGGCGCAATCAACGAACCAAAACATCTCGGGACATTCTTGCCCGTCGAGCATCCCGCCGCCGTCGGTGTCGGGGTTGGTCCAGTCCGTCCCGGTTTGATTCTCCACCGCATCGGGAATGCCGTCGCCGTCAAAGTCATCGGGTTGGATGTCATCGGTGGGGTCGTTTTCGGGGTTTGTTGAGTCAAAGTATTCCGTCCGGTCGTCCACGCCACCTTGGTCAGTATCAAACGACGAGGAGGAGGTCACCCAAACATCGGTTGAACCGTTGTTGATGCCGATGTAAATCAAATCGCAACCGGTGGTGTTCTCGAAGTAATTGTTCAACCCATCACCGTCGTCATCAAGCAGGTTGGTGCACGGTTCGTTCGGATCGGTGCTGTCCTGGACTTCATCGAAATCGTTCACACCGTCGCCATCGGAATCGGCGAGCGCTGGATT
>JADHNB010000091.1 GCA_016779705.1 Candidatus Poseidonia sp.
CTTCCCCATCGACGTGGTGAACGAAGGCAACGTGCGGGACACCATCGGATTTTCCGTGGTCTCCCAAACGGCTAGCCCAGCGTGGGGGACCTCGTTTGAGAACGAGGCCGGCATGCCGTTCACGGAACTCGATGTTGAGCCTCAAACGACCGCTCGGGTTTACCTCGTCGTCAGCGTCGACGGTGAAGAAGAATTGGAAAATTCGCGCCTCACCGTTCGCGTCCGCAACAAGGACGACCCCAACAGCCAGGATCGTGACAACGACGGCATCCCCGACAATCAACGTCAAGGTGAGTTCCTCGCCATTCTTTCGGACCGCGAATTCTCCATGGATTTGCGCCTGCAGGACACCGACACCGCCACCTCCGCCTCCGTTGTCCTTCCGCCCAGCGGTGAACGGGTCATCGGAATGTGGGTTTCCAACACCGGTGACGGCAACGATGAGGCCGTGTTCACCTTGGGCGGCCTTGAGGGCATCGCCACTCGCTCCCTGACGGCCTTCGGCATGCCCGTGAGCGGTGAATTGACCGTTCCCAAAGGCTACGGTATTTGGGACCTCAAGAACAACACCTACGTGCTTCAGGAAAGCGGGCAACCTTACTTGGCCATTGACCAAGACGCTGCTGAACTCAAGATGCTTGAGCTCGGCCTGACGTTCGACGACTATCGCGCCCAACCCTACGAAATTTACGTCGAATTGACGCTCCGGGTGAACCCCGGGGCGCAAACCGGCCAAGGCGGCCTGCTCGAAATTTTGGTGACGAGCGTTTCCAACGCCGCCGATCGAAGCGGCTTGGTGACCGTTTCGCTTGAGGTCAGCATCGTCCATGAACTGGCCTTTGTCGAGGCCGGCGAGCGTCAAGAAGTGGACATCATCTACGGTCAGAAAGCCGCTGAGAAGCAAATTTCCATCATCAACACCGGCAACGTTCGGACTGAAATCCGTGTCTTCGCCTCCGAGAACCTGCGCGGTTGGTCCGTGGTGTTGGACGATGAAGGCAACCTGGATTGCAAACCCGAGAACAACGATTTGCTCTGCATGGTCGACGAAGGGGAGCAACTCAACATCACCGTCATCATTCGAGCACCGTACGGCGCAGAGATGGAGGACTTGTACAAGTTCACCGTGTCGGCAGAACCCACCGAGACCGGGGTCCTTGACCGTCAAAACATCGAATTCGCAGCGCAGGGATCGCCCGCAGAAGGCGTTCTGGGCCTCTCCAACACCGTCGTGGCCCAAGCCGCCGGTGGCGTTCTTCTCCTGCTCGTGTTGGTGGCCCTCTTCGTTCGTCGTAAATGAGGGGCTTGACCGCCATTCAGACGCGTCTCAATCGTTGTCCTGCGGCCTGCTTTTTGGTGCCTGACACCCCTGCTGTGCTTGAGGGTCCTTGACAACGCTTATTGAGGGGCCTCAAGTCGCAACAAGCAGAGAGCGTATGCGTTCTCAGAAGGTCTGCTCATGTCGGGACTTGAATCCGTGCCCAGTGCCTATCTCTCCATTGGTTTCTTGACGGTGGTTGGCATCATCATGCCGCTGACCAACTTCATCATCACTTGGCTCGTTCGACCAAAGGTCGACCCTGCCCGCCCCCATGTGACTCGCTCGTATTTGCTTGAGGGCTACGAGCGCGATCACAGCCTCTACCCCCGACGCCTGACCACCTTTGAGTGCGGTAGCGAACCGGTGGGTGAGGCGATGATTCAGTTCCACTTCCAGTACTACTGGTACGCCATCATCTTCCTCGTGTTTGACGTGGCGTTCATGTTCTTGGTGCTCGGGGGCATGGTGGCTTCCGACGCCACCGCCACCGTGGGCGGCGATGTGGAGGGGGCGAAGGACGCCCTCCTCATCCTCGGGGCCTTCTTTGCCACGATGTCGCTTGGCGTCTGGTACGTGTTTCGCAAGCGTGGTCGCATTTACATTTGAGGTGAGTTCCGATGGCAGGTCAGCAAGAAAACTACGCCGCATTCAACAGCCGAGCTCTCGTTGAGATGGTCGGCGACGTTACCGACGAAGCCCTCAAGGCCACGAAAATCAAGCAATTCCTGAGCGTTTTGGCAGGCCGCTACTTCAACTGGGCCGGCCGCAAATCGCTCTTCACCCTCCACTTGGGCATCAAGTGCTGCGCCATTGAAATGGCCGCTGCTGCAACGCCTCGATTTGATGGCGACCGGTTTGGGGTGCTGTTCCGCTCCTCGCCTCGCCAGTCCGACGTGCTGTTGGTTAACGGTCCCATCAGCAAGAAATTCGCCGACAAGGTGGTCCGCCTCTGGGAGCAAATGCCCGAACCCAAGTACTGCATCGCCATGGGCGAGTGCGCCATTTCCGGTGGCCCCTACTTCCAATCCTACAACATCCTCGAAGGGGTGGACACGGTGATTCCCGTTGACGTGTACATTCCCGGTTGCCCGCCTCGTCCAGAGGCCCTCATCGACGGCTTCGGCCTGTTGCGAGAGAAGATCATCCGCATCGGTGCCGCACCGAGCAGCGGCCGCAAGGGCGACAAGCCCGTCATCGTCGGGGAGGACTGAACGTGGGTATGCGCATCACCAACGAACAAGCCGACACGGCCGCCGAGGCCGCCGTCAAGCAACTCGCTGACCGTTTCGGCAGCGCCGACGTCGTGGCGACCGTGGAACATCACGCCAACGCTCACAAAATGGCCTTTGTTCGCTTAACCGTCCCTCCTCAACACTGGCCTGCCGTCGCAAAATCCCTCCGATTCGATTCGGGCGTGAATTACTGCTCGATGGTCACGGGCACGCATTTCCCAGAGGGCGGTGCTGAGCGAGGTTGGGAAGTGGTGTACCACCTGATGCGCCAACCCGTGACCGACCAAGCGCCCAACACCAACACGGTCCACGTGGCTGAAGAACTGAAGGGCGATGCCATCCCCCTCGAATTCGAAGTCATCGTCACGCTCCCGCAAACCGACTCTCCCAGCGTCCCCAGCGTCCAAAGCGTGTGGGTCGGCGCCGATTGGAACGAGAAAGAGACGTGGGATTTGGTGGGCATTCAATTCGAAGGCCACGAAAACATGCACCGCGTCCTCAATCCCCACGACAGTCCAGAGGGTTTCCACCCGTTGCAGAAGCAACACAAAATCCGGTATCACGATTTCAACGAAATGTACGACGACGCCCAAGGCTTCGGTCGAAAACCAACCGACGAGGGACGGGTCAAGTGAGGTGAGACGATGGCACAAATGTGGATTACAATGGGCCCCCAACATCCAATGACGCACGGTCTGTGGACGCTGCGTGTCAAGGTCGACGGTGAAACGGTCGTCGACACCGAAGCTGAACTCGGCTACATCCACCGCGGCGTGGAAAAAATCGCCGAAGCTCGCGACTTCACCCAAATCACACCGTATTGCGACCGTCTCTGCTACGTGAGCGCCATGACGTGGGCAAATTCCTACATCTACGCCGCTGAGGATTTGCTCGAAGTCGAGGTGCCAGAGCGCGCTGAATACATTCGCCTCATCGCCGCCGAGTGTCAGCGCTTGGCGTCCCACCTGATGTGGCTGGGCGCCTACGGCCCCGACATCGGCAGCCTCACCTTGATGACCTGGTGCATGCGTGACCGTGAGATGTTCCTTGACCTCCTTCAGGAACTTGGTGGTTCTCGAATGCACTACAACTACCCCCGCATCGGCGGTGTGAAGCGCGACATTCCCGTGGGCTTTGCTGACCGACTCATCGCCAAGGTCAAGCTGTTCGAGCACCGAATTGACGAGTACGAGATGATGCTCGACGAATCCACCATTTGGTTGGTCCGTCTCCAAGGCGTCGGCTACGCCAAGGCCGAAGACATGGTCAACGCTGGGGTCTCCGGCCCCAACATTCGGGCGGCGGGCGTCAACTACGACGTTCGCTGGGCCCACCCTTACTCCGTGTACGACCAAGTGGATTGGGAGCCGGCGGTGGAGAAGCCCACCTCGGTGAAGGGCGCCGATTGTTACGACCGCTATCGCGTTCGCATGGAAGAAATGCGCCAATCCTGCCGCATGATTCTCGACGCCATCGAAAAGATTCCCGGCGGGAAGAACACCAACTACGCCAACGGTGACGAGATGATCCTCGCCAAGGCTCCCACCCGAGCCCCCGAAGGCGCCACGGGCTTCTCGCATTACGAGTGCACCCGAGGTGCCTCCCAGTTCTACATCCAGGGCGGTGGCGACGGCCGCGGCAAAAACCCGTACCGTCTGTCCATTCGCTCACCGATGTTCATCACCATTCCGTACGTCGCCAAGACGATGATTGGATACAAAGTGGCCGATATTCCCGCCATCATGGGAAGCTTCGACCCGTGCATTGGGGAGACCGACCGTTGAGGTGAGTTCATGGACGACAGGTACGATTTGGTTGGATTCTTCCTCAGCAAAGACGGTCTTCTTCGCTCCGGCATCATCGGTGCCTTGGAAGGCACGCCCCTCGAAGACAGCGCAGGAGCGCTTTCGTTCGGTGTCGCCACGTTTGCGCTCGTGAACATCGTCTTCCTTCTGCTGTTCTTTTCTCAATTCGCCATCCTTTGGATTGAGCGCAAGGCCGTGGCTCGTATGCAAGACCGCTACGGCGCCACGACCGCCCTTCGCTCCCTCTGGGTGGGCGAAAACGGCGTGACCGCCGGTGAATGGTGGAACATGCTGCCGTTCGGCTTGGGCAAACCCATCGGTGCCGTGAACAAGTGGTTGAACAAGAACTTCGGCAACCGCGATGAAAACTTCGCCACCGTTGACCGAGTCAACAACCGTTCATGGATGGGGAAAACCATCGTCCCAGGATTCTTCCAAAACGTCGCCGACGGCATGAAATTCCTCGTCAAGGAACACATGGTTCCGCAGCGCGCCGACCGCCTCATCTTCGAGGTGTCGCCGTTCCTCATCGTGTCCTCCACGCTGTTGATCCTGGGCATGATTCCGCTCTCGAGCGGCATTTACGCCACCAACCCCGACCTCTCCATTCTCTATGCCATCGCCATCTTTGGCATCGCTCCCATCGGCGTCTTCTTCGCCGGCTGGTCCTCCAACAACAAGTACACCCTTATCGGCGGCATCCGTTCCGCAGCCCAACTCACGGCCTACGAGATTCCGCTTTTGCTCACCTTGCTGTCCGTGGCCATCCTCTCGGGCACGTTCAACATCGTGGACAGCATTCACTTCCAACACTCGGCGGGCGCTTGGAACATCTTCCTCATGCCCTTGGGTGCGGCCCTCTTCCTCGTGACGATGATCGCTGAAGTGGAACGCGTGCCGTTCGACATGCCCGAAGCCGAAGCCGAGCTCGTTGAAGGCTGGTGGACCGAGTACGGCGGCATGCGGTTTGGGATGCTCTTCATGGCCGAGTACATTCGTACGTATGCGGCCTGTTTCCTGTTCACGCACTTCTTCCTCGGAGGTTGGCACCTGCCCTTCCACGGCACCATTGGCTCCTTGCCCGTGGTCGGCGAGGCCTACCTCTTGATTCCAGGAGCCATCATGACCTTGCTGAAGTCTTGGCTGGTCTTCCTCGTGGTCTTCGTATGGGCTCGCTTTGCCCTCGCTCGCATCCGAACCGACCAAATTCTCGAATTTGGATGGCGCATGCTCCTTCCGTTGGCGGTGCTGCAGGTCGTGCTCGCCTTTGTTTACCGCTTGTACCTCTTTGACCCCGAAGGGATGTCGGCCCGCAACGACGTGGCCGGTGGCATGGCGTGGGACGCCTTCGGCATCCCCTACCTCGTGCCCATCCTGACCACCTTGTTCTGGGTGGGCGTCTTCT
>JADHNB010000013.1 GCA_016779705.1 Candidatus Poseidonia sp.
AGCTTCCGCCCCGTGGCCTTGGGGTACCAGTAGTATACGGCGGAGAACAGAGCAAAGACGGTCCCGCCGATGAACACGTAGTGGAAGTGAGCGACCACGAAGTAGGAATCGTGGAAGTGGATGTCAAGGCCGGCAACGGGGAAGAACATTCCCGAGATGCCACCCAGCGTGAACGTCACGAGGAAGCCGAGCGACCACAGTGTGTGGGTCTTCATCACCAAGGAGCCGCCCCAAAGGGTGGCGAGCCAATTGAAGATCTTGGCACCCGTTGGAATGGCCACCAGCATCGTGGTGATCATGAACGCAGCACGCCAGAAGGGGTCCATGCCTGAAGTCAACATGTGGTGGCCCCAGACGATGAAGCCCACCACACCGATGCCAGCCATGGCGAGGACCATGGATTTGTATCCGAAGATGGAGCGTCGGGCCGACGTCGCCAACACTTCAGAAACGATACCAAACGCCGGCACGATGACCACGTACACTTCCGGATGGCCGAAGAACCAGAACAAATGCTGGAACAGCAACGGGTCGCCACCGGCCACGAAAAATTGCGTGCCGATGGTGTGGTCGAACAGCAGGAAGGCCACGCCGATGATGAGGGCGGGCAGCGACATGAAGAGCATGAAGACGCTGATGAAGACGGACCAGGAGAACAGGGGCATCTTCATCCAGGTGACGCCAGGAGCTCGCATGGTGAACACCGTCGTGATGAAGTTGACACCACCCAGCGTTGAGGAGGCACCGAGCATCATCATCCCGGAGATGAACGCCGTGGTTCCAGCGTTCGAACCGTAATCAGCCATGGTGGAGCCGAGGTTGACTTCGTTCAACGACGAGTACGGCGGGTACATGACCCAGGTGATGTCGGCGCCTTGGCCGGACCAAATGCCAGTGAAAATCAGCGGAGCGGAGAACACCAACAACCACAGGCCCATGGCGTTGATTCGGGGGAAGGCGAGGTCTTTCGCACCGATTTGCAGCGGCAGGACGTAGTTCATGAAGCCCGCAATCATGGGCATGGCGGCAAGGAAAATCATCGTCGTGCCGTGCAGGGTGAAGAAGGAGTTGTACTCATCGTAGGTGAGGAAATCGTTCTCGGGCAGGGCGAGTTGGATGCGGAAAAGCAGGGCCAAGAGACCGCCCACGAGGAAGAAGAAGAAGCCGAAGAGGAAGTACATGATGCCGACTTCCTTGTGGTCGGTGGTGGTGAGCCAAGGCTTCAGGAAGCTCCAGAATCGCTCCATGGTGAAGGTCTCCGGCGAACGTCGGTAGAACACCCAAAGAACCCCTGCGAAGATCAGACCCGCAGCGAGTCCAATGGAGGTGAGGAAGATCACCAAGGCGCTGGCGCTGGGGGCGACGGCGCCAGCGTTGATGCCAGCGATGTCAAGACTAACCACGTTCCAGTAATCGCCACCGGAACCTTGGCCGCCGTTGACAGCGTTGCCGTAGACCGTCATTTCGACGTTGAGGTCGTCGGCCGCAGGTGCCGTCCACTCAAACGTCCACGAACGGACGGAGTTCCCCTCCGCGGTGTGGGTCAAACCGCCGTCCATGATGTGGCCTTGACTTTCGGGAACCGCCACGACCTCGCCGTGGGAGACCAGAATACGGTAGCCGCCGGCGTGGCCGTTCCACTGGTCGCCGCCGTCGTCGTAGATGGCCATGACATCGTTCACCACGGTCACGGTAAACGTGTAGGTCTCGCTGGCGTTGTAGGTGTTTGGCAGGCCGTCCACCAACACCGAAGTGTCGGGGGAGGCGCCACCGTGACAGGTACATCCCTGGTCACCGGCTGAGCCGATGCCGGTTGGGGCGGCGGTGAATTGAGGCGCTGCCATCAAGGCAACGAGCAACACGATCAGGAGGGTGGCCACGCGTCCACGCATCAATACTCACCTCCCGTTGAACCGTCCGAGGTTTTCTTGACGCCGGTGTCGACAGCGCAGTCCATGCCTTCAGCGGCCACGATGGTGACTTGACCAACCATCAAGGAGTGCTGGTTTCCGCAGTATTCCGCGCATCGGATGGGGTAGGTGCCGGGGTCATCGGCCATGATGGTCATGTACGTCCCGCCTTCAATGCCGGGAACCAAATCTTCCTTGACTCCCCATTCGGGCAACCAGAAGGAGTGTTGGACGCCGACGTAGTTGGGGTTGGAGTCGTCGTGCGGCATCGAGTGCATTTCAAACACGACTTGGGTATCGCAGGGGAGAATCATGTCTTCGCTCAGCGCTGAAGAAAACACGTGGTCGGTGGGGATGTGCATCCAGGTGTGAAGCACGTTCCCGTCGGCGTCGGTCACTTCAACGGTGGACAAAAGGTAAGGGTTGTAGGCCTCGGCCATGCTGGCCGTTCCGGTCATTTGGTCAAGTTCCACGGTTCCGGTCGTCCCGTCGTCTTTCACGAAGGTCATGTTGACGGCGGCGGCGTTGGTGCTGGCCACGCTGAGCGTGGTTCCGGCCCAGGTCACGTCGATGCCGGTGATTCCGGGCTCGTCTTCCCAGGTCAGGCTGTCTGAATACTGGAATTCCCAGAACCACTGCTTGCCGATGATGGTCATGTTGTGGACGTCTTCGTCCTCGGGGTCGAAGTCCCACACGGCCGTGTTGGAGGCCAGGGCCAGCACAACCAACCAAGCGACGATCACGGTCGGGAGGACGTAAAACATCACCTCGAGCGTGGTGTGATGTCGGTCAACGGGAAACGAGCCCACCTCAATGTGGTCGAGGTGCGAGGTGTCGGGCTCAACACCGTCCCGATAACGGAGCATGGCCAAGAACATCCAACCAAAGGTGAAGATACCAACAAGAATGGACCAAAACATGAACTTATCATACAGAACAGAGAATACCGTGTCTTCTGCTACCATGCTACCACCCTGCTTAACCGGCCGCATAGCCCCCCCTTAAGCGTTTGTTGAGGGGGGTTAGAATCGTGGTCCGTTTCCCGATTGAGGCCGCAGGCAGGGTGTCCTTCGTTTCTTGAATCAATTGTAAAAAAATAGGGAAATTCGCGCACGAAATTCGGAAAGGAAACGGCATGCTCCTTTAACCGCCGAAGCCCCGTCCAAAGCATGGGGGTTGCCGACTGCCTTTCGCCCACCCTCGACGGAGCCGTCATTCTCGCCATCGAAGTCCAACCCGGCGCTCAGCGACAAGGGATTGTGGGATTCAATTCTTGGCGGAAGCGTCTTTCCGTGGCGGTCAAAGCCGAAGCCAAACAAGGTCAGGCCAATCAAGCGGTGCTGCACGTGATGAGCCAACATCTGCGTTGCCCAGGCGCCAGCGTGAGCATCGTGGCAGGGGAACGCTCCCGGTTCAAGTCGGTCAAGGTCGTTGACATCGATGTCCAAGCCTTGCTTGAGCGACTCAACGATGCCATGGAGGGGACGGTTTGACCTCGACCTCTCCCCACGACGGGCGCGGCCCTTCCAACGCTGATGAACGGTGGCACAAAGCCGCCCAAGCGTTGGGTGAGGCCAGGCAACGAAACCGAGAGGCGGGCGTGGCCGTGTTGGTTGAAGGGTTACGAGACCGACGGGCGCTCGAACGACTTGGATTTTCAGGTCCCATCGAGGTGCTCAATCGTGGCTGGCCGGTGGACGACGTGGTGTTGAAACTCGTCGAAACGTACGGGAGGCGGTGCCCCGTGGACGAGGGGAGCAGTTTGATCCTTCTGATGGATTGGGACCGCACGGGGGGGCGCCTCCAAACGCAATGCCGACGAAGTTTGGAGTCGCTTGACGTTCGCTTTGACGAACGGCTGCGTACGGTGTTGACCGTGACCCTCAAGCCGGAAACACGCGTGGTGGAAGGCCTGTCCGGCCTGATTGACGTGCTGTTGCCGTTGGTGAACCTCTACGACGCCAACGACTCAATCCTTTGACGGAAGAACAGGAATGGCCTCTTCTTTTACCGTGTTCAGCACGACATGGGTGTAGGATCGGGCCACGCCGTCCAACGTAAACACCGTCTTGGTCAAGTTGTCAAGGTCGTTGCGGTCTCGTACGCGCGCCAGCACAATCGAGTCCCAGTCCCCGGTGACGTCGTAAACGGCGAAGACTCTTGGGTCGGCGGCGATTTTTTGTTGCACATCGATCATTCGACCCTTGACGATTCGCAGGCCCGCCATGATCGTCATTGACCATCCAAGTTCCTGGGGGCTCAAGACGGGGCGATACCCCACGATGATGCCTTCCTCCTCCATTCTTCGGAGTCGATTGGTGACCGTTCCTTGAGCGAGGCCGAGCGTCCGGGCCAATTGCCGATGGCTGGTACGGGCATCCTCGTTGAGCAAACGGAGGAGGGCTGCATCGGTCTCGTCAAGGTTCATGAAGCCGCACAAACGGTTCATGGATTTCAAGCCTTCATTCCTCTTCGTTGGTCATTGAAGGCGAGCGACCCATGCTCATGGGAGACGCCAGCCAAACGTGTTGACGCCATGCCCCCAATTCCTCGACCTCAATACTCGTTTCGAGGTGGCATTCGGCGTCGTAAATCTCCTTGAAACCGATCTCAAAATGGTGGCGTTCACCGGCGGCGAACCGTTGAACGGGCGGTCGGCGTCTGAACGCCCATGGAGGCTTGGCCTCCCATCTCGTGATTCGGAACGGTTGGGAGCCG
Source organism: Candidatus Poseidonia sp. (assembly GCA_016779705.1). Lineage (GTDB taxonomy): Archaea > Thermoplasmatota > Poseidoniia > Poseidoniales > Poseidoniaceae > Poseidonia. The sequence goes on from JADHNB010000013.1 coordinate 4,629, forward strand.
GCTTGAACCGTGAGCTTCACGATGCCTTCCTCATGTTCGGACCATTGCGCCAACAACACCGGGATGGCCTTTTCGCGTGACGACGAGGCATGAACCAGGCTCCAAAGGAGAACCAGCGTGCAAGCGGTGAGGATAACGGGGAGCCATGTTTGGGTTGGGGTGAGGTGCAAACTTGGAGAGGGAAGGCGATCGTGCTTGAGCACCATCAACCCCGGCTCAGCGCTGTCCTCGGAGCCACCGAACACGGCCACCGTGTAGCTCCAACCGGTTGGCTGCTCGATGAGATCAACGCCCGCGGCCATCAAATGCTCTGAAGACAGCATGAGCGTCGTCGTGGTCGTGTTGTTGGCTTGCAGGGAAAACCCAACCTCAGGTCGCAACTCTCGGACAAGGTGCGTGGCTTCGCGTCGGTGGTTGTCCTGGGCGAGGTCTTCGGTGAGGACGAGGTACATCAACGTCTGATTGGACAGGTTCATCAACGGGGAGATGCTCAACTCAAACGTCACAAAACGCACGCTGTCTTCCGCCGCAACGACCTTCACGGTGCCATCAACGGTGATGAGTTCCGATACCATCAGCGCATGTTCGACCACCGCCCCTTGGTCGCTGACGTTGCTGGCGTTGAGGTCGAAGCGTTGCATCCGATACAACGCATCGTCGTTGGGCCATTCGGACCCCGTTTCGTCGCTCCACGCCCACCATTGCCACACCACCGAATCAGGGTCGGCCTCGACGTACTCGTCGCTGATGTCCTGCGCGAGAAACGCTTCCCGCAGGGAGGTGTGCGATGCGTCGGGGAGCGGGGCGTGTGCGTACACGTTCCAGGTTCCTGCCGCCCCCACAGCGATGGAAAGCCCGACGATTCCCATCACGAGGATGAGCGTCGACAACGACCGCATCACGCCTCCTCCTCGTCTCGCCAAGGCAGATTCAATTTTCGACGGAGAATGTTTTGCTCGTTCAGGTCAACCATCAACGTCACCCTCGCCCCGATCCATACGGAGAGCACTTCTTCACCCCAGGCCAATTGACCACGGAACAAGAAGGCCCCCTCGGGCAAGGGGTCCATGGACACCTGCTCGAGAAATTCATTCACCAGCGGGGCCCATCCGCACAGCAATCGAACAAAGACGGCTTCATCGATGTCCCGAATGTTGGCGTTGAAGTGCTTGGCCAGGACATAGACCGCCTCTTGGCGCGACCGCCACGAATTTTTCTTCAGCGTGAAGGCCGGTAAGCCCGCATGCACCACCCGCAAGGGATGGAAGGTGCCACCCGGCCAGACATCGCCTTTGTTGGTGGGCGATTCAGGGTCAAACAATCGGTCCTTCACCAACGGGGGGGCGATGTTCAATCGCTTGCCCCGCTGCCAAACAGCGTAGGAAGAGAGGTCCAAACCGTACATGGACTCCACCTCGCCCACCACCTCGGGATCGGCTTGCACCACCGTGTTGTCGTCCGGGGTTGGCGGTTGTTTGACGGGTGGCGACCAACCCGGGGTGGTTCGGACCGCCCTTCGAGTGCGGTAAACCTGGGCCGTTCCCTCAGGGGAAGCGTCCATTCGATGACGAAACATGGCGACAAAGAAGCCCCCAGTGTCCTGGTCGTCGTGCCACAAACGGGCGCATCGCGGCAGCCATTGGTGAATGCGAGCTTCGACCTCTTCTTCGCCGTGACCTTGAGCGATTCGCTCGCTGGGAGGCCAGTGATGAGGTTCGAAATACGGGAGGTTTTGGGCCGCCGATACCGATACGGGTTCACCGGTTTCATCCAGGAGGGGCCATGTCTGAAGGCCCGGATGAAGGACGAGGTGGTCGAGGTTCACGGGCACGAGTTCAAGGTACGGGTGCCGGCGAAGCAACTCAGCCACCACGGCTTCGTTCTCGATGGGGTCGAGGCTGCACGTGGAATAGACCAGCGTCCCCCCCGGGACCAACAACGAGGCACCTCGCCCCGAAATTTCAACCTGCATCTTGAACATCTTCCGGCCCTCTTTGGGAGTCCAATCCCACCACACATCCCGATTTTTGCGCGTGGTTGCCGTACCGGTGCACGGGACATCGGCCACCACCGTGTCGAGGCCTGGAGGAGGGAGTCGAGCGAAATGCCGCCCATCGTGTTGGGTGACCACCACGTTCGCCAATCCCAATCGGCTTCGGTTGCTCACCAACATGTTGAGGCGTCCCGACACGGGCTCGTTGGCGATGACCACGCCGTGAGGATGGAGCAACTCACCCAATTGGGTTGTTTTGGAGCCGGGCGCTGCGCACAGGTCCAAAGCGAGTTGTCCGGGGTTGTCCTCCAGCAATCGCACGGGTAGCATGCTGGCGGCTTCCTGACGCGTGATGCGCCCCGTCTCATGCAACAGCGCCATCATTCGTTGCCCTTCGCCGGTGGCCCTGCCTCGTTCAAACGGCATGACGAACGCCGTTTCGTGCGGCATCCACGGTAGCGCTTCGGCCCCCAGCGCCTTGACTTGTTCAACGGTCCAAGCCCGGTCCGAGCGATGGAGACTGATGCGAAACGTTTCCGGAAGCGGGCTCAAGGCGCAGGTGAGCCAGCGCTGTTCGTCTCTTCCAAGGTGACGAACCAGCGCCGTGAGCGGTGATGTGCGGGCAAAAGCGGCGCGCTCTTGCTCGGCCAACTCTCTTCCCCGCACGCCTTGTCCTCGAGGGTGGCCTCTTTTGGTCTTCCGCCACGATGAAAGGATGTCTCGTGTCGTTTCGCACCATGCTGGCGGATGCTGCCCCGTGGTATCTTCCGCTGGTGGTGTTGTCGACCCTGAGTTGGGTGGTGGCGCTGAACGTTGAGGACGCGCTGGAATCGCGACCGTGGGTCCGGCGATGGTATCGTGGTCTCCCGCCCGCGATGGTGTTGGGTTTGTTGGTCGTACGAACCGTCGCCATCCTGACGCTGGACATGAGTCACAACGAGGTCAGTCTGCACCTCACGGCTTCGTCAACGATGGGCGAGCGATGGCAATTGCTGTTCAACGGCGAAGGGGCGTGGGAAGGGGCCATTCTCGCCCTGTTGTTGTTCGGTCTGTTCGTGGGGCATCTGCCAAGTCTCAAGGACGCCCAACCGTCAACCAAGGTCTTCGTGCAACGCCGAATGATGGTACACAACGGGTTTTGGGCGTTGTTGCTGATGTTGTTGCTCTTCTCCAGCGACGTGCATGGAGCGATGAGCGTCATGCCCGAAGCCCCCACCCAACCTCTTCCATCATGGTCTTCGTTTGGAGCCGTGCTGGTGTTCACGTTGCTGCTGATGATGGCGGGCGAGTTGTTGGTCTCCAGCTCCCATCAGGTGCTCAACAACGATACACGGTTGCTCTACGACCGTGCGTTGCTCAAATCCTATTTCGTTGGGGCCGTGGCCTGGTGGGTGATGAGCGCCACTGGCGTGTTTGAAGGGTCGTGGTGGGCTCGTCCTCAACATCATCCCGACCACCATGCTGCGATGCTGGTGTTGGTGTATTGCACCCTGATGGCGTTGTTCCACGCCCCCCTAACCCAAACGGAAGGCCGTCTCTCGCATCACACGAAGCAAAGCACCACGCTGGCTTGGTCCCTCGGTTTGATGTGGTTCACCATGACGCTGGCGACTTGGGCCATGACCGAAGGGGTTGATGGAGCCGGTGAAGGCTGGGTCGCGTTCGTGAAGGGTTGGCGGTGGGCCACCTCCGCCATGCTGATCGGCGGACTGCTCATGCTCTTACCGACGGTGGGATTCGACGGGGCTCATCGTCCGGAAGCCTGGTGGTTTCGTATGGGCATCCTGGTGGGCGTTGCGGTTGGACCCATCGTTGAGCCGCAAGCATGGTTGCTCGTTCCAGGGTGTTTGCTCGGCGCCGGGGCGGTGCTGGTGTTGCCGTGGTTGATGGAATCGGACGAGTTACCCCTGTCCCTCCGAGTGGGCGTTGGGGCGTTGTGGTTGATCGGTTCGGCCATGGTGTTGGTGGTTGAGGTGGGCCAACTCACGCTGATTATGGCGCTGGGTCTTCTGATGCTGCTCAACCTCGCCGACCGTCGGTTTCCTCGGCTACGAAGGCTCGAATCAAGGGCCTAAACAACGCTCGTAAAGGTGTTCTGGGTCGCGTTCTTTAAATGGGCAACGGTCGAGCCGAGGATGGAATCTTCGGATTTCAGGGATGGGACCCACATGGCACGAGCCTTTCGCGCAGGCGTTGAACCGAACCGCAAAGTGAACATGCCGCTTCGTCGTCGATGGTGGCAACCCGTTCGAGATTTAGCCTCCCTGACCACCCGTGCCGAACGCATCGGGCAACAGATGGGTCCTCTGGTCGATGTCCCGGCCTTGGTTCGCATTGAGAACGAACACTGGGTGTTTGAGCGGGTGGAAGCCTCCACGCTTGTGACGTTAACGCACCGATTGGTTCTTCCTCAAGTCGATGGAGATGAAGTTCTGGGCGTAACGGAGGACTTGTCCACCGCCATTGAGGTGGCTCGCTGCATGGCAGAACACGACGGGCGAGTCGTGTTGATTCAGCCTTATTGACCTCAGAAGAGGTTGAGAATGGCCTCGACGACGCCTTGGTTCACGAGGTAAAAGAAGCCGGCCAAGAGGATGCAGGCGAGGTACACCTGGGCGGGCGTGATCTTCCAAGAGTCTTCGGACTCCTCGTCAAAGTAGCGAATCAAACCAGCGGCTTGCTGAATACCGCTTCCATCGTTCTTCTTCTTTGCCGCCATGTCGACCGGTCCAACCCAGCGACCTCCCCCTTATGAACGCGACGCGTGATTCATTCTTCCTCAGCAAACTCACCGGTCAAGTCCACAAACGTGACCTCCGTTTCGTTTTCAAGCAACCCTTCCGTATCCACGTGGGGGCCTCGTTCATGTTCCATCGGGTGTTCGGGTTGAAGCTGAATGTGGGAGGCCTCCATTCGCGCCATCGCCCGCTCAACCCCCGGCGCGTTGTCCTCAGCCAAGGCTTGTTTGGCCATGTCAAGGTCTTGCCGCAACCCCTCGAAGATGAGGCGGTGGTCCCCCTCATTACCAACCTGAGCCAACAACGTGTCGGTTCGTTGAGCGTGTTGTTGTAGGCGTTCGTCAAGCGATTCCCGAGCAAAACCTCGCAGGTCTTTCCAAACCGTTTCGTTGTGCTTCAAGGAGACCAATCCATGTTTCATCGCGATGCGTTCAGCCCGTTTGGGATGAGCAAGCTCCCACGGCGGCTGGCCCAGTGAACTCGTGATGTCAAGGACCAATCGCGCTCGTTGGTCCAGCGGCCCCTCCAAGCGAATGATGTTGAGATAGCCTGAGGTGACCAACCCAAACGCCCAATACGGCAAGGATTCAACGGCCACGCTCAAGTCGCCGCTGCGGGTTTCCAGCCGCCATCGTTGTTCGTTGTATCCGGGTGGCTGAGTGAAAACGGGCGTTTCGGGGTGGGCGAGTTGAGCGAGAAGTGCTTGCGCAACATCGCCCAAGTACACGACGCTGGACGGGCCTTGAAAATGACGGGATCGCAACAACTGATTGCTGGTGTCCATTTTGTGGGAGGCCTCGGCCTTGCGAACCTGCGCCATCAACACCGACGCCTGGGGGTCGAGCACCTTCATGCCCCCTCGTTGGGAGCCGGTTTTTCTTGACCGCTCCACAGGCGGCCACCCAATTCCTCCCATTCGATGGATTGAGGGTGGCAGGAATTGTGGTAATTCGTGAATTCACCGAAATACCACGTTGAACCGACCAAGAACATGTCCACCCGAGTGTAATCGATGTCCTCTGCGAGGCGTTCAGCGGTGGATACGAGCGAGGTACGCAGGGTAGAGTCGAGCACGGCGTCCAAATGCTCGGGGAGGTCGCCGGGATTCCAGAGGGAGTTGGTCTGTTCAATACGCTGGCCGTTCAAATCGTAAATCGCCTGATAGTGGGTGTCCAAACGCCCCGTGTCGTATTGGATGAAGCCAGCCTTGCCGTGAAAGACATGGACCTTCCAATCGTTGGGCAAACGGTTGTTGTCGACCAACAATTCTTCGACCATCACCCCTTTTGGGTTGATGTTGGCCGCTCCCCATTCGAGTTGGACGGGGAAGACCTTTGCCAAACACCGACGTAGATTTCGTTCGATGCGCCATTTTGGCCAAGGGATGCCGTATTGATCTCGACCGTTACGAATCACCCGATAGCCGTTTTTTTGACGGGCCCAAGGTCGAAACGCGCGTGGGGTATCGTCGAGCGGGAGGTCATCGTTGTCCATGATGAACAGGGACTCTCCCGACCAATGGTTGGTTTTGATGACGCAACGTTTGGGCAGGTTTTTCCAAGGTAGTTTGGTTGATTCGCTTGACCAATGGTACAATTCGGTCAACGCAGCGACGCCCTTTCCGGCCACCAATTCGCGAGAACGGTGCTTGTCTTCCATCACCGGAAGGAGAGGGTTTCGGTCTTCCAAGCAACGTTTGAGCTGGAGTTGACTGAAATGATGCGCAATGGACGGGTCCAGTCGATGCCAAGGTTGTGTCCCTCCCGGCAACAGGTCGACCATGGCCAAGGCAGTGATGAGGTGCACATGAACAAACCGCTTCCACCGGACAACCGACGGGAGAGGAAGGTTCAAATTGGGTCATACGCATCATTGCCTCGGGGAAACCATGGGAAACAAAGATTCAGACATCACCTCGCTTCCAGGCGTTGGCGCAGCAACGGCAACGAAACTCAAGGAGGCAAAATTCACCACCGTCGCAAAGATCGCCAAGGCCAGTGCGAAGGACCTGCAAAAAGCGGGGCTTTCCGTCGCCGTGGCCAAGAAGGTGGTCGCCGCAGCGAAGGCCGCCTCTTCAGCCACGGAGACCGCAAAGAAGGCCGCATCGGGAGCCAAAGCCACCGCTTCAAAAGCGGCCTCCAAAGCCGGTTCCGCAGCAAAACATGCGGGTGGAAAAGCAAAGTCTGCGACCAAGGAAGCCGCTGCCAAGTCCGCCTCCGCCGGCAAGAGCGCCGCTTCCAAAGCATCGACCGTCACCAAGAAAGCCGTTGAAAAAGGTCAGGACATCGCTGAGAGCGTGGTTGAATCCACCAAATCAAGCGCTGAGGCCCTTTCCCGCAAAAATGACGACAACCGGAAAGGCAGCACCATCAACGTGCCTCGGTCCGTGAAGGACATGCCGTGGTTCAAGAAGGGTTGATTCACCGTTAGGTTTGAAGGCCTTCGGTGTTGATGCTCCACCATGCCAAGGCGAAAGTACGGCCGCCTTCGCAAAACGGTTGAGTTGCCTCCCAAGGCCAACTGTTCCCGTTGCCGGTCGGGAAAACACTGCCCTGTTGAAGGCCATCAAGGCAACATCGTTCAGCCGCATCGAAGGTGGGTTGGACCCGAGCGCGTGGCGAAGCGGAAGAAGTCAACCACGTGAATCGACGATTCCGGCCGTGCTGGTGGACGGGGTCGTTTCTTCCACGGGGACGGTCTCGTGCGGGTGTTCGTTCATGTCTTCGCGCAGAGCTTGTGCTCGGTGATAGACTTCCCGAAGGGTTTGGTCGGAGATTTCCAAGTAGACTCGAGTGGTGGCGATGGTGGCGTGGCCCATCAAACGTTGGATGGTGACGAGGTCGGCGCCTCGCTCCAACAGCCCGGTGGCGAAATTATGACGAAGCACGTGAGGCGTGAGTTTGCCTTTGGGCAAGCCAGCCTCCTCCGCCAGCGCATCCATCATGCGCTGCACGCCTCGCGGCTGAATTCGTCGACCTCGGCGATTGATGAAGCACGCCTCTTCGTCCACGGGCGAGAGTCGTTCACGAATCGGCAACCAGGCTACCAATCGCGACACCGTGCGCTGGGTGAACAACACCATCCGATCTTTGTCGCCTTTCCCGCCCAGCACGCGAGCCGAATCGTCATCAAAATCGATGTCCGAGAGGTTCAACCCACAGATTTCACTCACGCGCATCCCGGTATCAAGCATCATCGTGACCACCAGGGCAGCGGCTGGGTCTTCGGAAACGCTGGCGGCATCCAAGACCGAGGTGAGTTCACGACGAGTCAGCGTTCGTGGTAGACGTTTTCCAGTACGGGCGCGTTGGAGATGGTCTGGCCATCGGAGGCCAAGCCACTTGATGAAATGGCGAGCGGCAGCGATGCGTGCGTTGAACGTCGTGGGCCGAAGGCCAGCAATGCTGTGCGCCCACACGTCCAATCGTCCGTTCATCGGTTCCATGCGTTGTGCAAGGGCTTCAATGGTGAGCGATTCATAAGCGGATTCGTCCATCACGTCTTCACCGGGCAGAAGGGTTTCAACCAACGGTCGCAACCCGTAGAAATAGGATTTCTGGGTGTTTTCGGACTTGCTTTCTGCCTGCAGTTGACGTTGATAACATTCGATCCAAGGCAGGTGACGCAAGTGGACGAGGCGTGCTGGAAGGTTCAACGGGCTATCGTCCACCAGCCGTTGCTGGCTCGGCCTCCGAGCCTTTGGTTGTGGCGTTCGCATCCCTCGATTTTCCATTGGCGTCACCGCCTCCCGCCGAAGCGGGTGTGCATCCCGTGTCCCTGAGGACAAAGGGACATTCGTGACCGTGTTTATCAACTCATCGTTATCGAGGAGGGAGAAAAGGGTGGGGCGCCGAACCCGCCTTGGCGAGTTGGGGGCCGTTGTACAACTCAGTGAGCTGGGAGAAGATCAGCAGCAGGCCGCACTCAGAGGTGCTCGATGCCTTGCTTCTTGACGTTGGCCTTCTTGATCTTGTCTGGGAGCCAAGCAGGGCCGCCAGCAGGCTTGTCGACCATCGAGATGTTGCCCGTGAAGACGTGGACACGCTTGGTGCCACGCTCTCGTAGGCGGATGTTCGTGTGTCCGCGCGTTGCGGCCTTCAAGGCTGCACCGCGTGGTTGCTTGCTCGCAAATACTTGGCTCGTGTCTTTTCCGTTCTCCATGAGAACGAAGTATTTCTTTCCGTCTGACATTTGGATTACCTCCGGCGCAGCGTTACACCGTCGAGCATATAATATTTGTCCCAAAAAAAGGCACTACTGCGCCCCATATGCCGTTCAGTCCCCCTTTCCGGAAGCCCTTTTTTCACAAAAAGCAACGCTGTTAAGCGGTTTTCTGGCCCTTAGTTAAGGTCGGCACCGGCCAGGGTTTTGGTGTTCACCACACCGTGCACGGCGCGAATGTGTTCGACCACGGCTTTGGCAATCGTGGCCAAATCGTCGGCTTCAAGCTTCACGATCAAGTCGTGGTCGCCGAACAAGACCGTCGCGTCCGTGACATGAGGCAGCGATTTCACGTTGGTGTACACTTGTTCCTCGGTACCGGGCTGAACGTTGATGAGGACGTATCCAATCGCCATGGCTCTCAAGCAACCCTCGCACGAGGCCCTCCATCACCCTTGCGCTTCGTTGAGGTGCTGAGCAACCAACCCTCGATGCTCAGCGACGTAGGTTTCCCATTGCTCCATGGACCACCCTTCCGGGAGGGGTCCATCGAGCCATCGCTTGAACTCATCCAGGCTCCAGCCGTTGGGGACAAAGGAAGGCACGGTTCCTTGAGGTGACGGAACCTCAAAGGCGTCGTGGAGAACCTCTCGCTCAAACAAATCCTCCTGCGAATCCAACGACCCTTCATCGCTTCCTCCCCAATCACTGAGGGTTTCCGACCCGGCTCGCCGGCGCACCAGCATCACCGTGAGGCTCACCACAACGAAAAGAGCGACGGCAACGGCAGCGATGAGGGCGCTGTTGGCCTGATTCGTTTCCGCCTTGGTCTCCTCGTCCTTTGGGAGGTCGGTTGAGCAGGAGGTGCAGTCGTTGGCAGGTCCAACAAGGTGTTGAGTGTCCAGAGAGAAGGTTTGCTGCAGGTCATCGATGCAAGTGATGTTGACCGTTAGCGTGGTGTTGGCCATCGTCCGAGGCACGGGGTAGACCCACGACAATCGGTTGGTGAAGACGCCTTCGGGACCCGCCATGGTGGCGGATTGACTTACCAGATTCCCTGACTCATCGAACAGATTCAGCGCGCAGATCACTTGCTCAAGGCCATCGAGGTCAGCGACGGTGACGTTGGTGTAGAAATCTTCCTCGGGGAAGACGGTGGAATGCTCCAGGTTCCGGAATTCAGTGGGAGCGTGTCGGAAGTTCAACTCAACGCCGGTTGACTTGACCAAGCCGTCAAGGTCCGTGACCGAAAACACCGCCCTTCCCTCGCCGTCAAGCATGGAGTTGTCGAGTTTCAGACGGAAGGTGAGCCAAACGGTTTCATCGGAGAGGTTGGTATCGTCGCAGGCATCCGGTGGCGTTCCGCCCTCCCACGGCGCTTCGTTGGTGGCCGGGGCGTTGATGGCCCATCCAACTTGGGTAAGCTGTGCGTTCGCTGTGTCAAGGGGGCGGTCGCTGACCACGCCGACCACCAAGTATGCGATTTGACCGAACGTCATGTTGGTCACCACGCCGTTTCGGTCACAGGCTTCGACGAAGACAATCTCTGGTGGGGTGAGCAAAAACGGAAGTTGAAGTTGCGTCGATGAGGTGCTTCCGTGCTCGCCTCGCCCCGAAGCCTCGACCAGCAAGTCGCCGGCTTCAAGCGGAATGAGCAATTGGTCAAGCGGGATGACGGTGCTGTTCTGACCCGCAGGAAGGTCGAGTGGCAGCACCATCGGTTCGCCGCCGGGCCAGCGTACCGAGACATCGCCAGCAAACGAGGTGCCGGGGTCGTCCACGTCGGCCACCGTGATTCGGACATGCTCATCGCCGTTGCCGACCACTCGGTCCAGAACGGCACCGTCCGAGCTTTCAACCTGCAACGCCAATTGTGGAGCAACGTCGACGACGCGCAACGTTCGCTGGAGCAACAAGGACCCGGTAGGCGCTCTCACTTCAACGTCAACATCGTCAAGCCCGCTCCCCACCACCAACGCGAACGTGGCCACGTAACAATAGAGGTGAGCCGCCGCTTGAGGGACGTAGGTCACGTTTCCTAGGGTGCCACGAGAGGCGAGGAACATGGGCTCCCCGTCTTCGAGCCGATAATCGGCGTCCCGTACACACACCGTCATGACCGACCCTTCGTGGCGGTACAGCCCTTGCGCCGGTTTGTTGGGCAAGGAGGAGGCGTTGTTCCAAGCGGGACTGTCCACGCCCCTCAGGTGCGGGCCAAACCAAGTTGGCGGGGAATCAACCACACGCGTGGCGTTGGCGAAGGTCAGCTGATGCGTCATGCCTCCACCGTCCACGACGGTGGCGCGAAGGACGACCCAGCCCAACGAGGCGTTGGGGGCCACGACAAGGCTGGATTCCCACTTCATGGGATTGATTTGGCCGAGCACAATGGTGGTCCACGCCGATTCGTTGAGGGACATGTTTTCGCCCACGATTTGCCATTCAAGGGTCGCCTGCGTGACGTTCACATCGTCGGAGGCTTCGATCGAACAGATCGTGTAGGCGCCTCGCGTGACGGTGGACGAACTGCAATACGCATCTTCAATCTGCGGCGGAGCGTTCACCACGATGCTGAACGGGTACAGGTTGTTGGCAAAATTACGTTCCTCCGTGCTGTTGTCATATCGCACCCGCAAGTCAAGATAGCCTTGGCTGGTGGGAACGATGGTCAGGTTCACCAGGGTTCGGCTGCCGGGTTGGTCCCCGGCTGGCAGCGTCAAGACGGTTTGGTTGAGCAGGGTGTTCCCCTGCACCGTTTGGATTCGCAGGGTGCCGTTGGAAGGCGACATGCCTCGGTTTTCAATCAGCATTTGAACCGTCGTTGCCTCGCCAAGATTGACATCGCCCAGGACCCGAACATCGACGATGCTGATGTCGTGGAAAAGATCGGCATAAGGAGCCATCTTCGGGTCACCGACCACGACGCCCATCCAGCCCGAAAGGCGATTGGCGGCGGCATGGCTTTCCGCTAAATTGTATCCCGAGGCGTACGTTGAGAGGTAGACGCTCGGCAAACCGACGGCGGTCAAGTAGGGTTCGTACACGTAGCCTTTGACGCCGGACACCCCGTCTTCGAGCAGGTCAGCAATGAGCGATTGCCCGTAAGCGGTCCCCCAGTTGAACGAACGACCACCGGTTGAGACGGCGGTGTCGGCAATGGAGCCGTTGACCCAATCCATGTGAGGGCGTATGGCCCTGAGCAGAACGGTGTCGATGTAAAAGGCCCCGGAGGTGGACGTCGAGGCGATATCGATGGGGACGCGTACGGTGAGTTGGGTGGCTTGCGCCTCCGGTCGGAAGCGCATGGATTGTGCCGCCCAACTCGTGGTGAAGGTCTTCATGCCCGAGGTGTTCGTGCTGACGACGGAGCCGTTGGCGTCGCGTCCAGTGATTTCGAGTCCAAAGGCTCCGTTCACTTCACCTTCCCGGGTTCCGTAGACGTAGGCCATCCAAGCGTGGCCAACCAGGTCTTCGGGCAACGTGAACGTGGTTTCCAGCGATGCAACGTCGGTTCCTGCACCTGAATAGGTGGTGCAATTGTCAACGATGGTCCGACGAAGCGAAGTGATGTCTTGGTCGTCCAAAGCGACATCCCAAACCATGACCTCGTCGATTTTGCCTTCGAAAAAAGCACTTCCCGCCCGATTGACCCCCAACTTGTAGAGGTCGATGTTCGTGAACGAACCGTTGGGGTAGGTGTTGGTGTTGACCAACACGCCGTCGATGTACTGGCGGATTTCACCGTCATCGAACACCGTCACGAGGTGTGTCCATCGTTGAGGCGTCACATCACCAAACGGTTGGGATTGGTTGTTGTGCAGCATCCATTGGTTGTTGGAGACCATGTGTTGGAAGGAAAGGTTCGAACCTGCTTGGTCGTTGACCGCAAACGTGGAGGCGTAGGTGGTTTGATTGCTGGTGTTCGCCCATACCCATTGGCTGACGGTCAGGTTTCCGGTCCAATCCGTCACGTCGACTTCGGCTCGGTCGTTGATGCCATCAAACCACAAGCACGAACCGTCAGCGCAGGTCTGCCAGTTGCTAGCGTTCATGCCGTGGAGCGTCAGGTTGGCGGTGGTGTTGACGCTGTTGTTGGCCACGCTCCCCGCTCCGTCTTCAAGCGCCCAGTGATGGAGGAGCCGGTTGGATTGTGGCGTGACATCGCCCGTCACGTAAAACGCAGAACTTGGCACGGCGATTTTCGACGTGTTGGGTCCCTGCCAAGAAAAGATGAGGCCGTGCGGGCCGCCGCCTTGGAAGAATTCGATTCGGAATTCATGAAGGCCCTCCGTGAGGTTCACCCAACCCGAATACTCCCGCATCCCGTGCATCCCGTAATTCTGGATGAGGCTTTGGCCGTTGATCCACAACTCCGAACCGTCGTCTGAGTTGATGAAGAAACTCCAGTTGCCGGCGTACGGGACATCGATAAGGCCGCTGAATCGCGCCCCCCAATGTTGTTTGAACCGGTCGTCGAGTCCTGGGTAGGCGTTGTTCGAAGCCCCGTGATTCAGGTGCGGTTCGATTTGCACACGGTCTGGCGCCCGATCGATGAGGGATGGCATCGTGGCGGGATTGAAGCTGACACCGTCGTTGTCGAAGTACTCCCCGTAGATGCCTTGCATCATGTGGCCGGCATCTTGCTCGCAGGCGGTTTGGACCGCCGCCTCAAAGGCGCCGTTTCCGCCTTGCGTGGTGCCCGATTGATAGGTCCACTCAAAGGCATCTTCGGGGGAAACGGTGGGCCCTGTATGTGTCCAGTACCTCGAACCGCTTGGCCACGCCACGTCCAGTGTATCGAATCCACCGTTGGGGAGGTAATTCTGATTCCAATTGCCGTCGTTGCTGCCCCAAGAGGCGTAACCCATGACGTTGGAAACGTTCGTGATGAACTCCGTCTCCTCGTCAAACACCACCGGCAACCCCATGCTTCCGTTGAGGGTGGTGTTGGCCGTGTAAAGGTCATCGTTCCAGAACTTGTATCCCGAACCGTTTCGATTGGTCGCTAAATCGAGCGTAAAGGTGCCGCGTTGCCCAAGGCTTTGATTGGCTCGTTCAATCAATTCCAAGGCCGTTTCAACCGTGTACCCGGTGAGTCGGGTGACCAAGAAGAATCCGTATTTGCTTCGCGTGAACGGCTCCATGGTTTTGCCCGCTAACGGTCCATAATCGTGATTGAACCAGTAATTCCCACCGATGGAGCCGTTGTAGGACCCGCCAAGCAGGGCCAATTCTTGGTCAAAACTGGCCTTGTCGTTGCCTCCCGAAACGCGCAGCGGAATCCCCTTGGTGGTGACCAAGTAATTCAAGGACGAAGACGAAGACCGATTTTGAAGCATTTCAAGGAAGGGAAGGGCAAAGGAGGTCGTAAACTGGTTTCGATTGATGGTTTCTCCGGTCGGCGTTCCCGTTTCGTTGAACACGAACACACGGTCAAGCGAAATGTTTCGAGCGGCCACAAACGCCCAACCGATTGTCCGACTCTCCTCGGAGAGGTTGTTGATGAGCACACCAACGTCGTCATAATTGATGACGCTGCCGTAGGTGAATCCGCTCGGAATCGCCACGGCTCGCCAAGGCGTTTCGTTCCACACATCGGGTGCTTCGCCCACGTGAAATCCGTCAAACAACGAAGCCTCGGTCAACCATGGTTCAGCCACAGAAGACTCGCTAACGAAGTTTGGTGCCGGGGCGAGCGACAACACCAACAACGCCACGAACGCAAGACTGCTCCGCTTCGTGGGCATTGCTTGCTCCACGCTCGGGGCCTCTTTAGCCGTATCGCTTTCCCGTAGGCAGGGGCATTGGGTCGTCATGGAACAAAACGGGCACCGTTTCATGATTTTTTGGCGCAGAGCATATGAAGGGTGGCCCCCTATGGGATAACGATGGCCGAACTCTACATGGCGAGAACGTGCAGGCATGGCGTGCTTCGCGTGATGGGCGGCGAAGTATGGGAGCATGCCGCTGATGTTCTGGTAACCCCAGCCAACAACCGACTTTCGGGGCGCGAAGGATTGGACAAAATGATTCATCAAAAGGCGGGCAAAGAATTGACCCAAGTGACCCGCAACATTTGCCTTGAGATGAGGAAGATCAACGCCCCACCCTGCGCCGTCACCCAAAACGTGGTCACCGAGCCGTTTGCGCTCGCCGACAAGTACACCCACATCATCCATGCTGTTGGTCCCGATTGTCGTCGACCCAACCAGGATGAAGCCCGAAGGGACTTGCTTGCTGAAACCTACCAGAACCTCTTCAACACCATTGAGGAACTCGGCAACATCACCACCGTCGTCACTCCACCCCTTTCGATGGGCGTCTTTGCGTATCCTCACCGAGAAGGCGCTCGCTTGACCTTGCAGGTGCTCTTGGAAATGCTCGATGGCGAGAAGGATTACGGGATTCGCCATTTCACCATCGTGGTGAAGGAGCGCAATTTCATCAGCAACATGCGCACGGTGTATCGCGAAGGCGAAGATCAGTTCCCTGGCGTGGACACCACGATGGAAGACTCAGTTCGCTAGACCCTCATCGATGCGGTCAAGTCGAAGGTTGAGGAAGTCGATTTCCTCCCGAGCCTTTCCGAGGCCTGCACTCTCAAGGTTTCGTTCCACGGAGAGTTTCATCCGCTTGATTTCGTTCAGTCGCTGCACACGGTCCTTGGGTCGGTTGGCGGCGCTTCGCATGCTCATCAACCATTCCTCGAGCAACGCGGCCCCCCATTCAGGGACTCTCAGTTCGCTTGACAGAAGGATCGAGTGCCGTCGGTGTTGAAATCGAGTTTTCCCTTCCATGGTTCGGATGCCTTGGATTGAACCCGGATTCCAGGTTTCAAGCGGGATGTGGAGGTGCTGTTGAATCGCCAATTTCCCGCTCTGCGTGACGGTGAAGTCGGCGATGAGCACGCTTGACGATAGACGAAGGAACACTTGAACGACGTTGTCGTGAACCGCCCAGTCCGAAATGCGGCCGGGGCGTTCTCCCCACGTATCGTCGCACCACGCTTCGATGGCGGCGTGATGCGTGTGCATGGAGAAAAGTGGACGACGACCCATCATGAAGGTTTGTGCCTCAAAAGCGTCACGGGCAAGATATCAACGTTCAAGGCGGGTTGCGACCTCGCAGGGCCATGGTGGGCACTTGGGGGTCGGTTCAAGCCGATTGGTCCATCGTGCTCGCTTTGTTGTTGGGATGGTACGTCCTCATCCGGACCTGGGAGCGAAACGGGACGCTTGACCGTTGGAACGCTACCCGTGCCCTCGGGATCGTGTTGATGATTCGAACCCAGCGCGGTCAGCGGTTGTTGGACCGACTCGCCAAGCCTCGGAAATTTTGGCGAGCCTACGGTGAAGTTTCGTTGTGGGTGTGTTCCTTGGCCATGTTGGCGGTGGCGCTGGTGGTCTTGTTGGCGTTCATCACCTCGCTGGTCAACCCGCCCACCGCGGACCCTCCCTCGGCCAGCGAATTGGTCGCTGTCCCCGGTCTGAATCCCGTCATTCCTCTCGGATGGGGGGCGTTGGCCTTTGTGGTCTCCCTCGTGATTCATGAATTTGGCCACGGTCTCCTCGCTCGAGGCCATGGCATGCGCGTGCGTTCCTTCGGCTTGCTCCAACTCGGCCCGTTGCCCCTTGGGGCGTTTGCGGAGCCCCAATCGGACGAACTGATGCGAGCCCCACGACGGGAGCGCCTGCGCATGTTTGCTGCCGGTCCTGCCACGAATCTGTTCGCTGCCTTGGTGTTGATGCTCCTTTTGGGAGGCGTGGCCGGCCAGTTCACGGCCGATGAAGGCTACGTCCACGTTCAAGGCATCATCAAGGACGAGGGTGCGGACGCTGCTGGCATGGAGCCTTGGGACACGTTGGTGTCCATCAACGGCCAACCGGTGCACACCACCGAGGACTTCCGCCACATTCTCGATGGATACCGCGCGAACGAATCCGTTGACCTCGTGGTGATTCGTGCGGGCGGTGAACGGGAGACGCTGACCGCCGTCTTGGGGGATAAGCACGCCTATTACGCTCAATTGGGGTGGGACGACGAGCTCCTTGAATCGATGGAAATTCAACCCGGTGACCCGTTCTTGGGCGTGGAGGGTTTGTCCGAAGCCACGGCTGGCATCGACCGATTGGCGGGCCCCTTCTCGCCCCGTTGGGACGGTACGTTGCTTCAGCGTGCGCTGATGCTTCCCCTCCATATCCTGAATTTACTCATCATCCCCTTCGAGTTGAACGGCGTGGCCATTCACCCGTTTGAGGAATCCTTGATGGCCGCCGGAGATGGATTGATGGGCTCAATCTTGGGCACCGAAGGTCTCCTGTTTCTGGCGAACTTTTGTTTCTGGTTGATCTGGGTCAACCTTCTGTTGGGCTTCACCAACCTCATCCCCATGGTTCCCTTTGACGGCGGCCACATGCTTCGAGACTTGTTGCATGCGTTCCTGAGCGGCGTGAAACGGGTGGGTCGAAAGATGAAACTCTGGGACTTGCACCCGATGTGGGTGGACCACCTCTCCTCCAAAGCCTCGAGTTATTCCTCGCTGGTGTTGCTGGTGATGTTGGTCTTCACCATGGTGGCCCCGTATTTGTGAGCGGGGTTCTGCCGTCCGAGCGTCGGCGTTCCAATTCAGCGAGCACATCACGGCCTTGCTCAACCCGCCCTTGAGGGCTTGGGGCGCTTTGTTCGGTTCGCTTCTGCAGCGATGCCAACGGTTTCGCCGGTTCCCCCTCGGGTGAGCAGAGCATGCCGATGAACTCGTTGAGCGGCATGCCTTGGTCCCAATCGATGAACGGGGAACCGTTGCGGTTCAATGGTAATGGCGGGATCTTTGGAGCGAGGTGGCGCAACGTGCCTCGCAGGCCGTTGGTTTCCACACGGAAGATTCGCCACGAATCTCCGCGAACGCCTTTTCGACGATGGGCGTACAACGGCATCAAACCGCTGCGTTCCCCCTCGCGAATCATCGCCTCAAGTTGGTCTTTGGTGCGACCCGAAAAGTACAGTTTCAACGCCTTGGTGGTTTTCACTTCGATGGGAAAGGAACAATCCCCTCGAAGCGCGACCAAATCGCCGCTTCCTTCCATTCCCGAACCGGCCGCTCTGACCACCAAAAAAGGCCGATTGAGCACGCATCGCATGCGGGCTTGCTCCTCGGGAGGGCAACTTCGGATGACGCCTTCCACGCCTTTGGGCGTGCCCGACAAGACGTCCCGGAGTTCCCGTTCATAGGCGCCTGTCATGCGGGGACATCGTTGTCCATCGTTCTTGATGACTTCGGTGGGTTCATCGCTCATGTCGTCGGATTTTCAACGTCCGCTGGACAGCGAACCGATAGGTTAGAACGGGACCGCTCCAAGGTAACCTCGTGTCGCGGGCCTTCGTGCGGACCGATGATTTTCGGTTGGCCCACCGATTGCTCAAAGCGCTGGAACACCATCGCGTCGAGGTGACGATGCTGGCGACCGAGGAACCGCTTCCAGACCCCTCCGCTTGGTGGTTTGGCACGCCCGAAGAGGTCACCCATCGCGGCGGGCGTGGCGTGGGTGTACGACCTGAAGACGTCGACGAGCACATCGCCCTGTGGGCGGTGACGCGCCACCATCCCTCCTCCCCCAACCAACTCGTGTTTGGATTGGACCCCGGTCCTCGACCGGGCTGCGCTTTCTTTGCCGACGGCGTCTTGTTGGGGCAACACACGGCGGACAGCCTCGAGGACACCTTGAACCTCATGATCCGCATGGTCGAATGGATGGCGCCGTTGACGGTGCTGGTTCGGGTGGGGCACGGTTCGCCGGCGCACCGAGACCAACTCATCAACGAAGCCATTGCAGCAGGATACCACGTGGAAGAGGTGAACGAGTACCGCACCAGCGCAGGAGGTTCTCGACACGCGCACGGTTCATCGGCGGTGAAGATCGCCATGCTCGCCGGAAAACCGGTCCACGAACAGCGCCAACACGCTCCTTCGTTGGGGGAGTTGCGAAATCTACAGCGAATCAGCCGTCAACGGTCCAAGGGTCGTCTGACCATCTCGCTGCAAGCGGCTCGGGCCGTCAGTGAAGGACGATGCACGTTGGAGGAGGCGTTGGAAGACGCCGGTTACGATTCTTCTTGAGGATCCAACAACGGTGGCGAGTGCTTCAATTCGGGTGCACCAGCGAGCAGCCGCCTGAACAAGGATTCGGAGGCCACGGGTGCAAACACCACGGCTGCAAGAACCGTTCCAAGGGCCAGGAAAGAGGACGAGGGGACATCCCCCGTTCCGTAGGAGTTGGGCCCTCCAGCCATCAACTTCACCGTGCCCAACCAGGGCAATTCACCTCCAGCGACACCAAGAATCCATCCGTCCCGAATCGGTCCAACGACTCCCGAGGGGCTGTGAACGCCGGCGGAGCCGTTGGTGGCCGAAGCCCCTTGGTCAACCGAGCATTTGTTGTTGTCTCCAAGCGTAAGGATGCCTTCGTGAGCGGGTTGCCACTGCCAGACCACCAGGTGCGCCTCAACCCCGGCGTGAGCGGGGCGTTTGCAATCGTAGTACCCGGCTTGGGTGCCGTCAAAAATAACCGTGACGTTTTCAGCGTCGCTCACGGGGGTTCCCGGGACGCTCCAGGTGAGAATGCAGGTGCCAAGTTGCCCGTCCGTGTCCGGCTTGAGGGCGTCGTAGGTGCCGCTGGGGCACGGGTCCCCGCCGGTTCGGTCCGGGCTGACGGTTTGGGCCGCCACGACACGGAGAATGGCTCGATGGATGATGGGCGTGCCGCCCTCTCCGTTCTTGTCGTAGATGATGACGTCCCCTTCCATGCCGTGCTGGGCGTAACCGTAGGCTGGGTGATTGACGTCCGTGGCCTCAGCGAAGGTCACCACGGTGCTGGCGGGTTGGTTGTGAACCAGAATCAGGTCTCCTGCGTCGATGCTCCCGACCTCGCCCGACGGGTCGTGAACCATGGAAGCGGATTCGACGACGACCAACGGAGGCATGGAACCGGTGTGAATGAACATGGCGCCGATGAGGCAAGCGATCATGCCCACCGCCAAGGCCAGTTCCAACACCAGCGTTTTCAGCGGATGGACATCGCTCATGGAGTGGCCTCGTCTTCACCGTCGCAGCCCTTTGCTTTCAAGGAATGCGTTCCAATGTTCCAAATGGCCCGCTCCGAGGGCCTCAGCCGCCAGCACACCGTCGGCTTTTCGGCGACGAAGTTCCGACGTCGATTGAATGGCCATCACCTCTTCGAGCATGGCGACGTGGCCTTTGAATCGAAGGAACTCAGGAAAGGCGACCAAGAACAGGATGAGCGAAACCACCGCACCGGTGATGGCGATGCCGGTAAAGTCGTTCCATTCGGCGTGGTCTTGCAAGAAGAGCAACTGGTAGGCGCAAGCAACGAGCAGGAGGCCGCTGGCCCCGGACGTCACGGCGGTGATGGCGTATTGGCGTCCGTGTTGTTTTGCCCACCAGCGTCCAAGAAATGAAGTGCTTTCAGTCATGCGGCCCACCTTACCCTTCCATGGTTGAATCGGTCTTCAAACCTCGCTTGAGCGAGGGTGATGCAGAACCTCACTTTACGCCCTGAAAGGGCATCATTCAAATGTGATGCGAACGCTCCGAGGCTCATCCTCGGGTGGCCGACATGCAACGCGCACTTTTCCTCGTCATGGTTTTCCTCCTCTCCGTCCTTTCTCCGTTGGCTGGGGCAGCCACCACGGAGACGCAATTCAAAGACGGAACCACGTCGTATTCACACACGTTCTCGCAGAAGGGCGAAGGCGCTGCGGGTGTGGTCAGCATCCCCTACGGTGCTGAAGTGACCTCGGCGAGTTTCTCGTTGCGAGGCGATGCCAGTTCCACGAGTTACACGAACTTCACCGCCGACAATCACTACGGCGGCGCAGGAGATGCCCGCATTCAGGGTCAGAGCGGCGTATCGCCCTCGCCGTTCACCACCGCGTACCGCGAAAATTTGGACGTCAACGCCCAAACGGTCTACCTCAAGGGCAACCCCACCGAAGTGATGCCCCGCTTCCAATCCACCAGCGACGTGAGTTCGCTCGGCAGCGCCCACCTCAACACGACCGGCGAATTCGTGGCCTTGAGCGATCAAGGCTATGTCAGTCCGACCAAGAAATACACCGACCTCACCGTCAGTTCTTCGGCGGCCTGGGGCTGGATGGGGGTCGTGGTCCCGGTCAACTCATCCGAGGTGCACGTGCTTCGCTACAGCAGTTCCTCGATGACCTCAACCCTGTACATCATGCGGATCAATCCCAGCACCGGCGCCTACATCGGTCAGGCCAACATCAACACGGGCAACTGCGGAACAAGCGCTCGTTACAACATTCACGACGCCGACGTGTACAACGGCGACGTGTACACGGCGCACTGGTCCTACTACACCGTGAACAAGTGGTCCGTCGGTTGGAACACGGCTGGCACCGCCGTGGAGTGGTCGTGCCAGTCCACCTACAACTACCAATATCCCAACTACGTCTCGGGCATTGACTTCGACGACAACACCGGGAAGATGTACATCGCCGTGTACGACAACCAAGCCCAGAATCACTACCTCAAGGAGGTCAACGCCGCTTCCCCCACCGTCATCACCAACACTTGGCTGCTGACTTCAACCACCTACTACTACGATTACGGCGCCGGCCTCTCGGTGAGCATGCCCAACGTGATGTACAACATCTACTACTACAACACGGATTACAAGAGCGTCCACTATCACTACTCGCTTCAGAGCGGGTTGTTGGTCAGCCAAGGTCAGCGAACCATGCCCGGCGGTGGTCATTACGGCATCGTTGATTCCGACGACCACAAGGTCTACTTCTCCTGCCATTACGCCAGCACGGCCTACTGCACCCAAGGCCAGCGCAAGGTCCACATGTACGGCGACGGCTCGCACTACGATGTTCGAAGCGCTTCCATCAGCACGCAAACGGTGGTCGGGCAACCCATTTCCACGACACGAGCGGTGGACACGGTCACCGTCGACGCCATCTACGGCTCCATCCCTGCAGGCACCAGCATCAGCGTTGACGTTTCCAACGACGGCGGTACCACGTGGCGGTCGGCCTCCCCGGGTCAGAAGGTGATGTTCACCAACGCCGGTTCGTACATCGTCTGGCGGGCCACGCTGAACGGCACGTCGTCCAAGACCCCGGTGCTCGGCGACGTTGCGTTGAGTTACACGACGAATTACCAAAGCAGCGGCTACTACTACGCCTACCAATACGTTGGCAGCGGCACCAAGAGCGTCGTGGCGGCGACCGTGAACTGGACCGAGTCGAGCCCTGCGGGGACCTCCGTTCAGGTGAACATCGGGTATTCATCGAGCACCTCCTGTTCTTCAGGGAGCAGCGGCGTGGTTCAGTTCACGTCGCCCAATCAGACCAAACCCATGACGGGCACCTCGTACTACTTCTGCGTCCGAATCATGCTGTCCACCTCGTCTTCCGGAGCCACCCCGTCGCTGTCGGACCTTTCCATCGCCTTGCACTCCAACGCCCCATCTCAGCCCGGCATCACCATCAACGGGAAGAGTGCGTGGCAACGGTCGGCCCAGAGCGGCGCCCTCATCGGGCCCATCACCGTGACCAGCAGTCAAACGGGGCAAACGCTGGTCGCCAAGCTCAACGAAGCGATTCCAAACTCCGGTTCTGGCATCGTCGACATTCCCATCAACCTCACCTCCGAAACGCCCGGTATTCTCGTGCTGGAGTCCTTCCAAATCACCTACACCATGCAAACGGTCAACCTTGACATCACCATCCCCGAAGGCGAAGTCCTGCACGAGCGGATCACGCCCTACGAAGTGGTGACTCGGCACATCATCGGCGAGGAAGCCACGAACATGGTGAGCGCTGAATTGACCTTGATGACCAACTCCATGGCCAACTGGCCAACGCTTTCCTGGCAGTACGGCGATATTTTCCCCGACCCCAACGACCC
>JADHNB010000092.1 GCA_016779705.1 Candidatus Poseidonia sp.
ATTGAGCACGTTCGCATCGCCGATCAGTGGTCCAACCGCGACCCCTATGCATGGCCAGAGGACATCGTCAACGAAGTGGAAATGGTGCTTCGCACCACGTCCTATCCCGATGTTTCCCTGCTCGAGCACCTGATGACGTTGGACGGTGTAGACGCACAGCGCATTTCAGAATGGATGCATTTCTCTACCAACCTCTTCCCAATTTACTCCCAAAAAGCCTGTGAAACGCTTCA
The DNA here is from genome assembly GCA_016779705.1 of Candidatus Poseidonia sp. Classification (GTDB taxonomy): domain Archaea; phylum Thermoplasmatota; class Poseidoniia; order Poseidoniales; family Poseidoniaceae; genus Poseidonia. Next base: position 234 of record JADHNB010000092.1, read on the forward strand.
AAAAATGGGCCTTGACACGCCCTATCGGCCCGACGACATCGCCAGTTATGGATTGTACGTGAGCAGGATTGAAGGACTGAAACTTCATGCCCCAGCCGCAGGACTCCCGGAAATCGGCCTTCCCCGAACCCGGATGCTGCAGTTGGGCTTGGAGCGGTTTGAATGAAACACGCCGCCGTCCATTTCAAACTGTTCTTGGTCGCCACCATCTGGGGTTTTGGATGGCCCGCTGGGCGTGTGGTTGCGCTCGACACTCCGCCCGTCCTCGCTTCATGGCTCCGATACGTGGTGGCCTGCCTGTGTTTCTTGGCATACCTCAACCTTCGAAAGGCCTTCGTCTTGCCTTCACGACGTCAATGGAAAGGCATTGCGTTGATCGGCTTCTGCTCCACCTTCCTCTACCAATTGTTCTTCATGCTCGGCATGGCTCGGACCGCAGCGGGTGACGCCTCGTTGATGATCACCCTCAATCCCCTCTTCACGGCCATTCTGGCCAGTCTCTTCCTCAAGGAATCCTTCACAAAACGTCACACCCTCGGGGTGGCCTTGGGATTCTCCGGCGTTCTTGTCCTCTTTCTCGCCTCACCCAACACCAACCTCGTGACCACCGAGCGTTGGCTTGGTAACGGTTTCATCGCCTGCTCTGCCTTGTCTTGGGCCAGCGCGACGATCCTGATGAAGAACCTCATGACCGATACGGACGAAGAAGCGGGAATGACGCCCCTTCTCTTGACCGTCTGGTCTTCGCTGGCGGGCTTGCTGTTCTTGACGCCGTTCTTGGTTGGCGAGTTGGTTCAACAAGGTGAGATTCACCGTCCTTCGGTTGAAGCGTGGTACGGCATTGTCTTCTTGGCCATTCTCTCCACCGTGGTGTCCTACGTCTGGTTTGCCGACGGGGTGAACAAGATCGGGGCGGGCAAAGCAGCCCTGTACGTCTACCTCATCCCTCCGTTTGGTATTCTGGGAGGATTCATCCTGCTTGATGAGCAACTCGGCCTCTCCTTGTTCGCTTCGTTTGCGCTCATCGCCGGCGGCGTCGCCATCGCTCAAAGCGAGAAGCGTCATGAACAAGAAGCCGGCCTCACCGAACATGGCCATTGAACGCGTCGCCGTCATTGGAGCGGGCACCATGGGTGCGGGCATTGCGCAAGTGTGTGCCCAAGCGGGTTGGGACACCCGCCTTTACGATGCCTTTCCCGAAGGGCTTACCGCCGGCATGGAACGGATTGAAGCCTTCTGGGAGAAGGGCATTGCTCGTGGAAAAACCACCGCGGAACAACGCGATGCGTGGCGTGGCCTCCTGCGAGCGGAGAAGGACATGAAAGCAGCGCTCGAAGATGTGGACTTGGTGATTGAAGCCGTTCCCGAGATCCCCGACCTGAAGCAATCCATCTTCTCCCAACTCGGCCAATGGGCTCCCGAACATGCCGTCCTGGGCACCAACACCTCGTCCTTGTCCATTGCAGATATCGCGGCGGCCACCTCGTGCCCAGACCGGGTGATTGGCATGCATTTCTTCAATCCCGTTCCCATCATGAACCTCCTCGAGTTGGTGCAACATGACACGACCTCGGAAAGCACCGTAACCATCGCTCAGCAGGCTGGAGAAGCCATGAACAAAACGACCATTCTGGTCAAGGACGTGCCTGGATTTGCCACCAGCCGTTTGGGCGTCGTCCTGGGCAACGAAGCCATTCGGATGCTGGCCGACGGCGTGGCGAGCGCCAAAGACATCGATACCGCCATGGTTCTTGGATACAAACACCCGATGGGGCCGTTGGCACTCACCGACCTCGTCGGATTGGATGTTCGAAGGGACATCCTTCTCAACTTGCAACGTTCCTTCAACGACGATGCTTACGCCCCGCATCCGCTGCTTGAACGCCTGGTGGCCGAGGGACGACTTGGCAAAAAGTCAGGAAAGGGCATCTACGACTGGTCAACAGGACAAGCCGAGGAAACCTCGCTCGAATGAAGACAGCCTTGGCCACCGATTTATGTGACGGCGGTTCCTGCCCACCGCATGGACCAACCCCCTCTCAGCCCATGGAGCACCGTCGTGGACGCCAGCGAACACAACGCGGTCAACACCGCCATAACACGTGACCCGATGGCGGGCGAGGGAACTCTGGCTGCCACTCCACTCCATCAAGCATCGTTCCCGGAATCTGGGGCGGCCGTTCCCCAACAGGGAATCATGGTTCAACCGGTGATGGTTGGCGGCGGCAAAAAGAGCCCGAAGTTGCCGATGATTATCGCAGCCATTTTGGTGGTGAGCGGCCTGGTTGGGTTCGGCATCGGCGTGGCGGTGGGCGCCTCCATTGAGGACAGTTTCAACCGCCTCTCCACGGTTGATTACACCACGGCGATCGGCGAGAGCGGTAACCTCACCCACGATGACGAAGATGGGCTTGGGGAAGAAGGCTGGTACTTGCTCATTCCCGGTGACCCCAAAGCCGACGAGAACGACAACAACATCGTGGATGCTTGCGAAAACGTGAACTTTTCCGTTCGTGATGAAAACGGCAACGATGTGAGCGACCGAACGGCAAAGATTTCGTGTTCGCTGGACGAGAATGCGAGCGATTCCAACCTCTACGAGGAATATTTTGACATCAAAAACCATGTCATCGTCGCCCGTCTTTGCTCCACCGTCACCGACGATGTGGGGGTGTCTGAACACGATTGTGAAGAAGGCGAAGTCTTGACCGTTTCCAACGATGCTGGCATCAACATGTCCGTCGTTGACCTTGATGCCATGTACATCGAATCAGGATTCGTGGAAGAATTGCTCACCAAAGGTGCGATTTCGGTCATGTCGTTTGGTGCGGGTTGCTGTTCTGCATGCGGTGGTCTCGTTGCCCTCCTCGTCGGCCTGACTCGCTTGGGGGGAACGAAGCCATCGCAACAGGTTCAGTTTGTAATCCAATGAATCAATCAAAGGAAGGGCGACGCTTCTCGAGGAAGGCCGCCACGCCCTCTCGAAACGCTTCGGTGGTGCCAGCTGCTTCGATGAGGGTGCGTTCGTGATCAAGATGCGTTGAGAAATCGTTGTCCGTTTGCACGTGAAGCAGGTGTTTGGTGGCTTCCTTGGTGTGTTGGCCCCACGAAGACCACATCGTGGCCAAGCCCACGGCGGTTTCGAGGAGCGAAGCCTCGTCCACCAGCACGTCAATAGCGCCGTATTCGAACGCTTCTCGTCCACTCCAAATTTCATTGGCCATGAAAAAACGTCGAGCCCGTTGCTCCCCAACCAGTCGAGGCAACAACCAGGTGGTCCCGCCGTCGGGAGACAGGCCCATGCCGGCGTAGGAAGCCGCCATCCTTGCATCATCGGTTCCCACTCGGGCGTCGCAGGCAAGGGCAAGACCGAGGCCACCGCCAGCCGAGACCCCGTTCAGTGCAGCGACGACCACCGTGGAGGAGGTTCGCATTCGTTGAAGGAGTGGATGAAGCACCCCGGTGAGTTCTCGAATCAACTCGGGGGCGTTCTTCTCGTCAATCGATTGCTGAAAGGCGTTGATGTCGGCCCCTGACGAGAAAAACCGGCCCTCACCGGTCAACACAATCGCCTTGGTGTTCTCGTCTCGCAACCCGGCATCGATCGCATTCGCGATTTGGGGCAAAAAGGTTCGAGAAAAGGATTGGGTCGAGGCTTGCCCCGCCATCGTGATGATTTGCACAGAACCCTTCTGAACAACGTCAACCGTCACGGTCTCACCTCACAACTTCACGTTGACGTTCTTGACCTTCGTGTAAAACCGGAGGGCATCCTGGCTCTGCTCGATGCCGATGCCCGAATGTTTCCAACCGGTGAACGCCGTCTGGGGGAACGTGATGGGGTATTCGTTGATGGAGACCATTCCGCACTCCAGGTCTCGCGCCATTCGATGGGCGCGTCCAAGGTCGTTGGTCCACACGCCGTTGAGAAGACCGAACGGGGTGTCGTTCGCAAGCGCAAGGGCTTCTTCGTCGGTGCTGAAGGACGTGACCGCCAAGACCGGGCCAAACAATTCGTCCTGGAACAACAGATGGTGGCTTTCAACACCCGTTACGACCGTGGCTTCCATGAAGGCACCGTCCCCGTCGAGTGCATGTCCACCCAACACGAGATGCCCACCTTCCTTGAGACCGGTTTGAAGTTTTTCGAGCACTTCGGCTCGATGGGTTTCGTGAACCAAACTGCCCATGCGAACGCCTTCTTCCATACCTGGCCCGACCGGCCATTTTGAAATTTCAGCACAGACGGCTTGGACAAGGTCGTCGTGGACATCCTCATGAACCAACAACCGTGAACCGGCCCAACACATCTGCCCTGCATTCATGAAGATGCCAAAACAGATGGCTTTGGCAGCGTAACGGAGGTTGGCGTCCGAGAAGACGATGTTCGCCCCTTTGCCCCCGAGCTCAAGCGTGACCGGCGTGAGTTGTTCGCTGGCTTTGGCCATGACCGTTTTCCCCGTAGGCACGCCCCCGGTCAGAACGACGCCGTCCACATCGGGGTGCCCGGCAAGCGCATCACCGGCCATGGCTCCCGAACCGGTCAGGACCTGAAGAACACCGCTCGGCAGACCGACGTCAGCTTCATCGATGGCTTTCGCCCACGCCAGCAAGGAGAGGGGCGTCCACGAAGCGGGCTTCGCAATCACGGTGCAGCCAGCGGCGAGGGCGGGTGCGATGGAGCGCAAGGCCAATTGGAGCGGAAAATTCCACGGCACGATGTGTGCGGTCACGCCCAACGGTTGGCGCAGGGTGTAGTTGAGGCGAGGCCCCGGCACCGGGATGGTGGTGCCTTCGATTTTATCCGAGAGGCCGGCAAAATATTCCAGCGTCCAGGCGCCGTAGCGGATTTCAGAAAGCGCCTCCCGGAAGGTTTTCCCGTTGTTTGACGACTCTAAAACAGCCAATTCCTTTGCCTTCGCGTAGGTCACCGCCGCCATTTTGTTGAGGACACGGCCACGTTGTGCAGGGTCCATGTCCTTCCAGTCGGCGTGAGCAAAGGCCGCCTTGGAGGCTGCGACACAACGGTCCACATCTTCGGTGGTCGCCTTGGGGACGGTCGCGATGACCTCGCCGCTGGCGGGGTTGAGAACCTCGCTCGTTGCTCCGTTTGAGGCTGCGCACCATTCGCCGGCAATCCACATCTGTTCTTCCGCCATGCATCGGCCACCGCATGACGCTTCAAAGCAACATCGGTGAGCCATCATAGAGGCCAACTCAGGCTCACCGTCAAAATGGGAGAGGGAAGCCTCATGTGCTTGTGAAGTCCAGTCCGCATCATGGCCCGAACCGTCGGTCTCGCCCCGACCACAGCGCAGACGCTCACGACGCGGCCACCCCGACTGCTCATGATCGCTGGAGCGACCGGCGTCGGGAAATCAACCGCCGCCGTGGGCGTCGCCCAACGTGCGGGGTTCACACGGGTGATGTCCACCGACGCAATTCGCGAAATCATGCGTGCCACGGACCACGAGGGGGCTGTTCAGG
>JADHNB010000093.1 GCA_016779705.1 Candidatus Poseidonia sp.
GGCCGCTTTGGCCCGAACCAGCGGAAGCCAAAACGCTGTCCAAATCAAAACCGCCCATTGGATTGTCATCCTTCTTGGCGGTGCTTGCAGGTGGCGCTTTTTCCTTCTTGGCTGCCTTTGCGTGCTCCTTGTCCATGCGCTCTTGACGCTCGGTGGGGGATTCCATGCCGGCTTTCTTCGCTGCTTTTGCGTCGGCTTTGACGCTCGCTGCTTTCTTCATGCCGTCTGCGCCGATCAGGGTTTGCATCGATTTGCTGGCCCCGCTCATCACCATGCCTCTGGACACGATGAACAGGCCCACCGCCCCGCCAAGCCCGCCAACGAGGAAGAACATGATGAAGCCCCCTCGGCCGAGGAAGGGGACGTCGCCTTGGACCCACTCGTTGTCATGTTCACCGTCAAGGCTGACGGTACCGCCCTCGAGGGTGATGCCGGTGACCAAGACGTACACGTCTTCGCGGTTGTTCCCGGAATTGACGGTCATTGAACAATCGCTGGTCGCCGTGTGCCATTGCTTGAGGTAGCCCGTGGGGTTTTGCTCGCCTCCAGTGGAGACCATGTAACCGTGAATGGACACCGGCTGGTGCCATTCGCCCAAGGCCTTCATGCCGCTCAAGACGTTCTCCGACAGGGGAATCAGACCGAGGATGAACCACATGGAGGGTGATTCGTCGTCCAGCTCGTCCAAGTCCACGCTGCCGGCGCCCGTGTTCGGTCCCAACGGTGAATTCCAATCCTTGACATCGATGCGGGCGCCGTCCCCGTCGGCAACATTGGCTGCGTCGTTGAACGACATCATTTGGACGGCCACCGCCGTCGTGACGCCGAAATCAAGCCCCCGAGCGCCCATGGTTTGGTCGTGGGCGGTGTAGAACTGGCTGGCCGCCAGATAGCCGGTGAAGGAGACGGGGGTGCCGACATTTTCGTCCAAGATCGCGCCGTCGGGGCCAGGGGTGCATCCCACGGGGGCCAGCGTCTCGGTGGTGCTTGAACCGGATAGACTGCTCACCACCGTGGTGTTTGCTTCCATGCTGAAGTTGACTTCAACACCGTTACCGCTGCCCCATTCAGCCGATGAAGGCCCCAAACATCCCGCAAGGGAAAGGCTGGCGACCACGAGCAGAGCAAGCACACCTCGGCGCATGACCCGATGATGGGGGTTGAGTTTGAGAAGTCTTCCCCCATGACCGACGACATCAAGTGGCGCAGTCGGAGAGATTTGAACTCCCGAGTCACGGGGACACCGGATTTCAAATCCGGCGCAATACCAGGCTATGCGACGACTGCTTCGTCAAGCCGAGGCTCTCCCGTTTTTTCTCCTTTCCCTCAGCCGTTGTTCCGTGAGAAAGGCGATTTGCGAAGGAACGCTGCTCCGGCCACCAATGCCAACAGGGCAACGAACGAGACGGAGGGCGTGATTTCAGTTTCATATCCGCCCAATTGTTCGCGTTCAAGCAATTCTTTGACGTCCGCTGCCAAATCAACGGGACGCCAATCATCGCCAGCCCAGGCGACGACGGGTTCTCGAGCGGGGTTGAGGAGGTAGACGATGGTGGAGTGACCCACGTTGTACGATTCCGAGCTGTCCGGCACACAACTCATACGGTCATCTTCCTCCCAGGTGTAGCCGGCATCGCACATGCAATGGCGGTCCTCGCCGTAACCCATCGCCCATCCGTGGCCATCGCACTCCGAGGCGTTGCCGTTGGTTTGAACGGGCGAAGCCAGTTGGGAGATGTTGAGGTCGGAAGGTGCCCAAGCGATGTGGAGCGGCTCGACCACATCGTCCATGCCCACCGGTGAGGTGTCCCAGATGCCCGTGGTTTCATTCCAGAGGTACAGGTTCCACCACCACGATGCATCATCGGGGGCCTCCACGTCATTGATGGAGGTCAAGTAATGCCCGTACTCGGTGGATTGGACCGTGGTGTTCACGCTGGCGGAGCCCAGCGCGGTTTGCGTCAGGTGGTAGGCCGTGAACGGTCCACCGAGAACGAGGTCCGTCGTTCCGTTGGGCCACACAACCTGCATGCTCCAATCGTCCTCCGTCCCCGGGGGCGAGAGCAGGCTGCTGTTTTGGCTCGACGCCTTCCATGCCGTGTGCGGGTGGTTCAGAACATCCAATTCGTCCATGCCCACTTGACTCGCCTCCCACGTTTCGGCGGTGGTGTTCCAAACATTGAGTTCCCAATACCATGACCAATCGCTGGGCGAATCAACGCCGTTGATCCCGTTAAGCATCGTCCCGTAGGAGGACGTTGAGGTGTTGAGGGACCATCCGGCTTGTCGCGCGAGCAGAGCCGTGGAGGCGGTGGCGTTCATCGCCATCATGTGTTGACCACCGCTGCCGTTTCGGTCAAGCACGGTGACGGAGGCTTCTCCGGGTTGATACGGCATCACGTGAGCCTCAATGACGGCTTTTTGCACCACCACACCAAAGGTCGCCCAAACGGGTTCCAACTCGTCCACGCTTCCGGTGAGGTGAGGCCAATCCACGCCGTGGCGTTCCGTGTATTCCTTCAGGCGTTCGGGCGTGTCGTATTCGGGGTCGACGGTGATGGAGACAAAGGTCACGTCCTCGAGTTCACGATCGCTGAGTTCGGTTTGCACGCTTTTGAGTGACTGCGTGATGACCGGACAAACATCAGGGCATCGCGTGAAAATGAAGGACACCACCATCACGCCTTGGCTATCCAGGTCAAACGCATAGGTCTCGTTGGTATGGTCCACGAGTTGGAAGGAATCCACCGGGCCCCGTGAGAGTTGGCTGCCTTTGTAAGCACCGACGGGGCCAACCAACAGCACGGTCAACACGAGAACAAGCAGGGCTCGTTGCATGCTCATACCTGCACGACCTCAGCGCTGAACGGCGTAGTCCCAGTTGGGGGTGCACCACGAGGGGAGCTCGGTCACCGCACCGGGGTTGGACAGGCCAATGCCCCAGAGCATCAAGAGCACAAAGAGGACCGGGAAGAGGGCCGTGCGGGTGTAGATGCGAGGGTCGCCTTTCAAGTGCATGAAATAGGCAGCGATGCCGTACCCCTTGACGATGCCCACGCCAATCAAAATAGCCCAAACCCACGTGAGGGTGATGTGAATGTCCGTTCCAGGGATCTTGTCAAAGAAGACGGCCCCGACTTCGAACAGCGTGAAGATCATCAAGACGACGAAGTTCCAGAAGTAGATGTCAAAGTTGCCGGGCATCTTCTCAACGAGCGATTCAAAAATTCCAGTTGTTTCGTGTTCTCCCATGATCTCACCTCAATACAGATAGAAGGCTGGGAAGATGACCACCCACGCCAAATCAACAAAGTGCCAGTACAAACCGAAGTACTCGATTCCTTGACCGTTCTTTTCGTCAAAGCCGACCGTATCGGCCTTGAAGATCAAGTAGAGCATCACGAGCAAACCGATGAAGACGTGCAAACCGTGAGCGCCCGTGGCGATGTAAAAGATGGAGGCCGCTTGGCCGGTGGTTCCGCTGGCGCCGATGGTGAAGCCCTCAGCGACCAAGTGACTCCACTCCACCAACTTCAGAACGATGAACATCGAACCGAGGAGGAAGGTGGCGATGAGGTAGTTGCGCACAGCCGCCTTCTTGGTCGGCATGAGCTTGCCCAGCATGCCTTCAGGGGCTTGCCAATCCTTCGTCTTGGCCGTCTTGAGGGCCAACACGATGGTGTAGGACGAAATGATGAGGGCAAAGGTGTTGATGGCTCCGGGCAAGAGGGTCATGAAGTCGCCTTGGCCTCCCAACCCGTCGAGCATGCCGCCGTTGGGTCGGAGGAAGTCCGACGCCGTGAGGGTGTCCACTGCGGTACAGTTCTCGTTACCGGCGTTCACTTGCCACTGCGTACACCACTCCGTGCGCATCCGAAGGTAGGACGAGAAGAAGGTGGCGAAGACCATCACTTCCGACATGATGAACACCCACAAACCGGCTTTGCGGATGTGTTGCCCTTCAAAGGGATCGGAGGTGGCGATTTGCTCGTGATTTCCAATGAAGGGGAGGTCCTCTCGCCACCAGTTGGCCACGCCGGCCGTCACGATGAGCAAGCCGAGCATGCTCAATCCAAGTCCACCGAGGTCAGCATCCACACCGGACAGCATGTGGCCGAGCGTCTCCTGGAAACTGGGGAAGCCCATCAGGAACAACATGATGCCCAACGAGAAGACGATGGGCGAACCTGAGCCGTGGTGTTCGTGGTCGTCGCCGCCGTAGCCGTGGTTGTCGTGACCGTGGTCATCGGGGAAAATGGAATTCAAGAATCCACCCAAACCGATGAAGGAGGCGTAGGTCATGCACATCAAGAGGATGGTGATGCCTGCGGTTCTCCAGGTCAAGTAGGAGAGGTGGGCTTCCACCTCGTGGTGGTGTGCGTCGTCCTTAGCGGCCTTCAGCGAGGCGATTTCGGCTTCGCTGGCGTTGTTGGCTTTGGCGTTTTCATAGGCGTATTTGGCGTCCTCGTACTCGTGGATGGCCTCTTCGTAATCGTGGTGCTTCATGTTCGCAACCCCGACGCCCATGGTGGCGAAGGCGAGCAAACCGATGGCCACGAAAATTCCGCCCATCAAGACGGCGCGCATCCAAATGCTGTTTTCCACGTGGGCTTCGCCTCCGCTCATTCTTCTCCCTCCAGTGAACCAACCATCATGGCCTTCGGCTCGGCTTTCAGCAATTTGTCAACCAAGGAGGGCGATTCCTTGCGGTGTCCGAATTCTTCGTTCTTGTCACCTTGAACGGGAATGTCGAGGAACGAAGGGGTGGGAGGCGGCGAGGTCGTGGACCACTCGAGCGACCAACCTCCCCATGGGTCCTTCCCCACGGGTTCACCGCGGCGAGAGGAATAGAGGATGTTCCATACCAGCAGGAGTTGGCTGATGCCGAAGATGAAGGCAAAGGTGGACACCGCCATGTTGTACTCGGCGAAACCGGACTCAACGGTGTAGGTGTGGGTTCGCCGCGGCATGCCCATGATGCCCAACGCGTGCATGGGCCAGAAAGCAGCGTTGTAGGAGGCAAAGCCGATGAGGAAGTGCCACAGTCCCAGCGTTTCGTTCAACTTCCGCCCCGTGGCCTTGGGGTACCAGTAGTAAACGGCGGAGAACAGAGCAAAGACGGTCCCGCCGATGAACACGTAGTGGAAGTGAGCGACCACGAAGTAGGAATCGTGGAAGTGGATGTCAAGGCCGGCAACGGGGAAGAACATTCCTGAGATGCCGCCCAGCGTGAAGGTCACGAGGAAACCGAGGGACCACAGCGTGTGGGTTTTCATCACCAGGGAGCCGCCCCAAAGGGTGGCGAGCCAGTTGAAGATCTTCGCTCCCGTTGGAATGGCGACCAGCATCGTGGTGATCATGAACGCAGCACGCCAGAAGGGGTCCATACCCGAGGTCAACATGTGATGGCCCCAGACGATGAAGCCCACCACACCGATGCCAGCCATGGCGAGGACCATGGATTTGTATCCGAAGATGGAGCGTCGGGCTGACGTCGCCAACACTTCGGAAACGATACCGAAGGCCGGCACGATGACCACGTACACTTCCGGATGGCCGAAGAACCAGAACAAATGCTGGAACAGCAGCGGGTCGCCACCGGCCACGAAGAATTGCGTGCCGATGGTGTGGTCGAACAGCAGGAAGGCCACGCCGATGATGAGGGCGGGCAGCGACATGAAGAGCATGAAGACGCTGATGAAGACGGACCAGGAGAA
>JADHNB010000094.1 GCA_016779705.1 Candidatus Poseidonia sp.
GTCGCGTGGACGCCATCATGTGGCCGACGATGAAAACGGTGAAGGAAAGGGCCGAGATTAACAACACCAACCCCATTTCGCTGTTGATGGACCCGCCGTCGCCGGTGCCCACCACCGGGCCTGGATGGCGAATGGTCCATATTCGGGTGGCGATGTACGTGAGCGGCACCAGCACAAACCCGTAGAGGCCGAAGGCGGCAAAGGTATCCCGACTTTCCACGCCGTCCGGCTGGCTGTTGCGGCCCAAGACCACGTAGATGGCGAGCAGCGTTAGCAAGCCGAAGGTGTTGAGGCGGACATCGGTCCAATCCCACGGCGTGCCCCATTCGGCCGCTCCCCATACGCAGCCCGACCAGACGGTCATGAGGCCGGTGGCAAGACCCGCTTCGCTTCCTGCCACGTGCAAACGCCACATCCGTTCGGACCGTTTGAACAACCATCCAGCCGAACCGATGAACAGGGCGCCAAACGCAATGAAGGCGGCCCAGGCCGCCGGTACATGCCAGTAAAAGATGCGTTGGGCGGCTGGCGATTCAAACGCATCGATGGACACGCTTGGTGCCCAAAGAAAGGCCAAGAGGAGCGAACCGCCGATGCCGGCGAAGCCGGTGAACAGCACTGCGTTCGCCAACTTCATGCGAGGAGGCTTTCGTGCCCCCTCCTTGAAGTTGGTGCTTTTACCGTGTCAACAGGTCAAGCAGCAACGCGTAGGGGAGGATGAGCGTGGGGGTGAGCAAGCCCACCATCACGGCTTGTGGCCGAGCCAATCGGTCGGTTGAGAGTTGAGCCCATCGAACGGCGTGCCACGCCGTCCAGGTGAGAACAGCGCCGGCCACGAGGTGAACGGGAAGGAGCGTTGATTGGAGGCTGATGGTCGCCATCGCCGTCACGATTCCGCCGAGGAGGAGCGGTAACCAACTCGCATGCGGGACCCCGCCGCCCACGGCTCGCCACCACGACGAGGCGCGCTCTTCCCGCATGGCGTTCACCAGCGGCTCCCCGCACAACCCGGCGGCGAGGGCTGGCGCCAGCACGAACCCGAGTTCTTGCAGCGGCGTGGTGGATCGGGTAAGGTCGCCCAAGGCCAGCAACACGCCGAGCGTGAGCAACGCAGCCATGGCGTTGGTGTTGAGCCAAAGCATGGTGCGCCAGTGCGTCCTCATGCCGAATTGACCCGGTGACGGTGGTCGGGCCGAGTGGCCTTCAGGCGTCTTGGTCAGCGTTGGCAAGCTGACGTCTTGCGGGGTGGAGGATTGGGCAACCACATCGTGCACAACGTTGGCCTGAGCGCGAAGCCGTGGGTCGTGGGTGCACATCACCACGGCGTGGCCCGCGGCTCTCAATTCACCGAGCCATTCGCATAAGCGATCCACGGCGTGGTCATCAAGGCCGGCGGCGGGTTCGTCCAACAACACAAGACCGGGGGAGGTGGCGGCGAAGGCGGGCAAGATGCCCGCCAGGACGGCGACCTTTCGGGCCTGGCCTTGGGAGAGGTGGGCGATGAGGTCGCGTGCCCGATGCTTCAGACGGAAGGCGTCCAGAAAGGGGTCCAGGTCGATGGCGTGGCCGCTTTGGGACATCGCCAAATGGAGGTGTTCATCCAAAACCTCGCTTCCAATGGCGCCGTTTTTTTGCAGCGTCAATCCAACCGTAAGCGGACTGGGGCGTCGTCGTCCTTCGCCGTCAAGACGTTCGGTTTCTCCGTGGAACACCACCCCTCGTTCAAGAGGCAAGAGCCCCGCTGCGGTTTCGAGAAGGGTGGATTTGCCCGAACCGTTGATGCCCACCAAGGCAACGCAATCGCCTTCGTTCACCGTCAGCCGGTGGTTGCGAAGCACCACCTGCATGCTTCGACGAACCTCCACGTCGACGAGGCGAAGCAGGGCCTTGGCCATGGTTCGTCGACGATGGCCGTGTGCAAGAACCCTCCTGTGGTTCAGGCCCCTTGCGTAACTCCAAAGAGGGCCAGCCCAACCAGCCCTCATGGGCTTCGCCATGGCGCACTTCAGCACGGCCGAATGGCTGGTGCTGGTCCTGTGGTTCGTGGCGGTCATTGCCCCGCTGTTCTACGCCGCCAAAACCCGAACCTCCGTGGCCATGGGCGTGACCGTCAGCGTTCTGTTGGGGTCGGTTGTTCAGGTCCTTTGGTCGTTGCTTGGTTCGTGGGGGTTGGTTTCGATTTGGGTGTGGAGCGATTTCGTCCTCGTCCCCGCTCGAACGACCGAGGTCCAGTTTTGGCACACCCTCCTTTCGGCGGGTTTTCTCCACAGCCAAGGTGACCTCATGCACGTGCTCGGCAACGTGGTGATTTTGGCGCTGGTCGGTGTTCCCCTTGAACAGCGCCTCGGAGCACGGCGGTTCGCCGCCATCTACCTCATCGGCCTGCTCGGTGGTTCGTTGGGTTGGGTGGCGTTCAACGCTGGCTCCTTCAGGCCAGCCCTCGGAGCCTCCGGAGCGGCGTTTGGTTTGTTGGGCGCGTATTTGGCCGGTTGGCCCAAAGACGAGATCCCGTTCCCGTTGCTGCTCATCCGCCCGTGGCCCGTGGTGCTCATCGCTCTGCTCTATTTCGGCTTGGAATTGGTTCGGGCCTTGGCGACGATGGAATCCGGTGTTTCCAGTGGGATTGCCCACATGGCCCACATCGGCGGTTTTGTTGCTGCGTATGCCTTGCTTCCCCTCGTGGCTCGTGGCGGACCCGTGGAACTTGGGGTGATGGACGGTGGGCCAAGCCAAGGCGACGCTCATGCGGCTCAACGCCGAAAACGAAAGGCGAGAATGGTGTCGCTCGAAGGCCTTGAGGACCCGTGGACGCAGCGCGGTCTTGAGGTTCCAAAACACCTGCGGGAACCGCTCAAGAACCTGTATCAGGCCGGCGATGAGCCGGACACGAGAACGGCTTGGATGGAGCACCTCGCCGACGCTGGCCGGTGCCCGGAATGCGATGCTCCGTTGGGTTTGGTTGAGCGTTCGACCGGGCCGCATTTGCAATGCTCTCAGCAAACCGCTCACTTCGAATGGCCAACCGACGCTTCGTGGTGAAAATCAAGGGACGGCGTGATACAAGGGTGGATAGAATCAAAGGTGGGCAAGCCTTCCACAGGGATGCGAGGTGAGCGAATGCAAGGGCAACCACGTCGAAGCGTTGGATTCAGGGCCTTCCTCTTCGCTTTGATTGTCTTGCTCGCCGACGTTGGTTCGGCGGGGCTTTCAACGGCCGTGGAAGGCGCTGAAGAAGCGACGCACGGACCACCGATCTTGATTGACGGTCTTCCACCCCTGATGTGCGGTGACGAGGCGTGTGACCGCCCGCTCCGATTGCTCGACCGAGGGGACCGCCCCTCATCGGAACCCGACCGTTGGTGGCTTTCCTACGGGCCGGACTTGGATTGGAACGGCATGGATGACCGTCTCCAACGCGTTCTCGCCGGCCAAGAATCCATCTCACCGACGGCCATCTTGGGCCCCGACGGCCGAAAAACGGTGGCCATCGTGGTCGATTATGCGTGGTCACCGACCACCAGCGAGTTGGACGCCCTTGACGATGTGCTTCACCAGCACGGCTGGGTGGGCGTTGACAACGGTGCGTGGTATCAGGTCATGGATTCCATTGATTCGGTGGTGCTGGACAAGGTTCCCGTCAGCGCCCTCATGGACATTTACCATCTGCCCGGCGTCGTGGTCGTGGAGATGCAGAACGTGATGGTCCCGTTCAACGGCGTGGCCTCGGAAGCGGCTCGTGCCATGCCCTCGGATGTTTACACCGCCAGCGCTTATTCTCGTGGTTATTACGGCGAGGGCGTCGTCATTGCGGTTCTCGACACCGGGGTTGACAACGAACACCGGGCGCTCAACGATTTTGATGACCTCGATGACGAACCCGACAGCGATGCCACCAGTTACACCGACCAAAAATGGGTGGCGGGTTTCGACGCCACCTCCACCGCCTCCAACCCCGACGGCACCGTGGACCCCGATGACGGACAGGGTCATGGCACCCACGTGGCGGCCACGGCGCTCGGTACCGGCGGCTCCCAGCGAGTCCACACGGGGACGGGGATGGGCGCTTATCTTGTTGACATCAAGGTCTTGACCGACTCGGGTGGGACCAACTCGCAAGCCTCGCTCAACGGCATTCAGTGGATGATCAACAACAAGAACACCGATTGGGGCAACAACGAATCGAGTCGAGGCATCGACGTGGCCTCCATGTCCTTCGGCTCGGTGAGCTCCCCGCTCAACCCCGGCGATGAGGGTGACAACGGCTCGGGCGCCGAGGCTCGTCTGGTCAACGACGCCCGGGACGAGGGCATCGTTTGCATCGTGGCCATGGGCAACGACGGAAGCAAGCGCGTCCCCTCGCCAGCAAGTGCGGACGGGGCCATCTCCATCGGGGCCGTAAACGACCGAAATTCCGTCAACCGCACCGACGACGTGGTGGCGGACTATTCCAACTACGGGCCTCGCATCGACGACGGTGACGACGACGAATGGGACGAACTGAAACCCGACGTGACGGCGTTCGGGACCGGCATCATGTCCGCCAGCGCCGCCACCGGCCCCTCGTTCCCCGGCCAACCCGAGCGCCCGCTGGCCGACAACGATTACGATGCCAAGGACGGCACCAGCATGGCCACGCCCGTGGTCTCGGGAATCGTGGCCATCATGCTCCAGGCCGACGACACCTTGCAACCCGAGGATGTACGAAACATTCTGCGAAACTCATCCGAACAGCGTGGCTCGGCGAGCGAACCCGGTATCTCCAACCGCTGGAACGACAAGTGGGGCTTCGGGTTGGTGGACGCTTCGTGTGCGCTTGACCGGGTGCTGGGTCGCTCATGCACCCCGCTTGAAGACGACGGCGGAATCGTCGTTGACCCGCCTCCGGGCGGCGACGGCTTGGGCTACGATGTGGACATGTCATCGCCGGTCAACCAGAGCTACCATCTGGTCGGCAACACCCTCTCGGTGGAGGGGACAACGGATGTCAGCGAGGAGGCCTATGTGGAAGTTCAGGTCAAATTCGAGCAGTTCTACGAGGACGGTGACAGCACCGAACTGACCGGCTGGCTCGGAGCCGGTGGTACCGTCGAGGATTGGTATTACGACATCACCGTGGACGACGATTGGGTTGACCCCGATGAATCCTACACCTTGGTCTACGCCAGAGCGCTGACCGAAAATGGAGAGGCGTCCATGGTTGACTTGCGAATCGTTCGTTTTGGCCGAATGGCCGTGTCCATCACCGAACCCGCTCTGGGCACGCCGCTGGTGGGCTTCGTCGACTTTGAGGGGACGGCAGAAGGGACCGACCACGACCGAATTGAGTACAAGATCAACAACGGGGATTGGACTCTTGGCGATACCCTTGCGTATCAGGAAGACGGTACTCAAGACTGGACGTTCCGGTGGGATTCCTCCGAAGTGAGCGACGGTTCGCACCGCATCAGCGTTCGGATGGTGAACACGAGCGAGGTCAAAAGCGACGTCCTCAAGCGCACCTATGAGGTCGACAACCTCCCCGCAGCCCCCGATTTTTCCTTCTCAGGTTCGGTTGAAGTCTACGATGCGGGCCTCCCCGTGAATTCAGCGGTGGCGGGCACCATTCTCGAAGTCCGCTTCGGGGTTCGCAACATCGGCGATTTGGACGCCGACGAAGTGTACG
>JADHNB010000095.1 GCA_016779705.1 Candidatus Poseidonia sp.
TGCCTTCCTGTTCGATGGTTTTGACGTGTTTCCACAGGGTGGTGTGGCTTTTTGGTTGTTGTTCGTACTCTTCGCAAATCACGGCGTACAGTTGCTCAACATCGCCCATGGTCATCGACTCTTGGCTGCGAAGACGCCGGCACATCGCCAACAGAACCATCATGGCTTGTGGATGAAGGTCGTCGACGATCTCGAGACGCTGCGTGGTGTCGCTGGCCAGTCGTTCATTCACGGCGTGCAGGTCCTCCACCGTGATGGCCTGTTCAACGTGACCGTCCTGACGAAACTCCGCTCGTTCAGCGGCACTGCTCAGGTATTCAATGACCCGGCGAGCGTCGCCAGCATCGCCAGCTCGTTCAGCAAGCAGTCGGAGAATGCCGTCGTTCCACGTGCCGGGGACGAGGGCCAATTCGGCTCGCTGACGGACAATGGCTTCCAAACCGTCGACGGTGTAGGGTGGGATGCGAATGTGGTTGGACTGGCCAAATTTGGAAAGGACGGCGGTTTCCAACACATCGAGGACTTGCTCTTGGCTGATGAGAATCAATGAAATCGTCCCCGTTCCTTCTTGATCTTCATCGATGCGGAGCAGTTGATAGAGCAATTCGTCGCCCGATCGCCGCAGCATGTGGTCCACCTCGTCAAGCACGACGATGAGGTGGGTGGAGGTTCGACGAAGCATTTTGCGAAGGCTGAGCAGCAATTCCCCCATGGAGAGGCCACGGTCCGGGTGGCCGGGGTCGAATTGATGGAGGATTCGCTGTGCAACCCGCATGCTGGTGGAGGCGTTTCGACAGTTCACGTGCGCAACGTTGATCTCGCGCTTTCCTGAGAGATGACGGCGCAAATCTCGACAAAAGGTCTTGGCAAGCACGGTTTTTCCGCTTCCAACAGGTCCCGTGATGACGGTTCTTGCAGCCCCCTCCGGTGTGCCCACCGTCGTGAATTTGGCTGCCAATTCGGTTTGAATGTCCTCCCGAGCCACCAACGTTTCGGGAACATAATCGAAATCCAACATCTCTGGGCGGGCGATGATGAGCCCAGCGCCGATGCGGTCCAAGTAACCCGTCATATCAAGGGAATGCTGTTGTCAACCGTTCTAAAAGATGTGGTTGCCAAGGCGACCTTGAGGGACGCTTTTTGAGGCGCCAAGAGACCGCTTCAGGGAATTTCATCGAATTGATACCCGGTTTCCCACTGCTTTTCGCCTAGGGCGACTTCGAGTTCGAACGGGGTGATGAGCGGTTTGCGATACTTCACGGCGTCGTCGATGGCGATTCGCGGACAGGCCGTGTTTACGAAGGCGTCCACGGGGTAGAAATCGATGAGTTCAGGCCCAACGTGTTCCATGGCCAGCAGGTAGCCTTTCTTGCCGTGATTCGCCAGCATGCGCTTCATGCGAAGCGCCAAGGTTCGTCGCATCTGGCCGGGCTTTTCCCCGATCAGAATGCCGAAGGAGTTGGCGTCCTGGACGCTCATGATGAGGCCAAATCGTTGGCGAAGGATGCGTTCAATGCGCTCAAGGGACATTTCCTCAGCGTCGCCCGTGTAGGGGTCAAGCATCGCCAACGGTTTTCCGGTGTGAAGGACCAAGCCAATGGGATGGAAATCGCCGCTTCCCAAAAACAGGTAGTGGCCGATGGAAGGGTCATCACCGGAGTAGTTGCAGCCGAGCACCTGCCCGGGGAACGAAAGGCGAGCACCGCCAACGGGGATGGTGACGTCAAAGCCTGCCTGTTCCAATCGGTCGTGGAACTCCGGAAGCAGGTGAAGGTGTTGAATGGAGCCCACCAATCCAAGTTTGGTATCGGTCAGGGGGGCCATGCGCCCGACGGCATCCATGAATTTCTCTTGGGCTTGTTCTTCGGTCAACGTTGCCGTCTCGTTCTGGGTGGACAAGCGGGCCTGAGCCATCGTCCGGTGCTGTTCAAGCCAAGGGAGGACGGGGCTCAATTCTGGGTCGCCGTCGTAGGTGACGTTGATGAATTGGGTGGGCATGCCTGAATCGATGTTCATTTGGGAATGGCCCATGTGAGCCACGAGTTCAACGCCCATCAGTTTCATTTTGTCGTGAACCAAATCGCAGGCACCGTAGCACGGGTCGGCGGCCAGGACCACTTGGGCGCTGGTTTCGGTTTCGATGGTGTCCATCATTTCGAGGGCTTGCATCTTGAGGCCTTCGGGAACTTGGAGGGCGATGAGCCGGTTATCGTTGGTACGAATGCGCTCCATCAACTCCTCGAGCTCGAAGTCGTGACGGTCAAGATCCATGCTTCCCCTCAAGGCGAGGGCGGTGCCCCTCCCTCATCAAGCCACCCATTGCGGCTCAATCGAGAAGAACAACTTTGTCGCCGTCCATTTCCAGACGAACGAGCGATTGAATCCTGATGTTCGGGTATTTTTCTTGTAGGCGTTTTAATCCGCCGCCTTTCTCGACGACGGCGACGATGTCGGTGACCTCGGCCTTGGCTCGGCGAACGCCCTCGATGACGGCCTCAAGGGTGCCTCCGGTCGAGAGCACGTCGTCGAGAATGGCAATGCGTTCACCTTCCTTGAGGTTGTTGAGGTACATGGCTCCTTTCGAGTAGCCCGTTGATTGGTCGATCTCCACCTCGCCCTCGAGGCCGTACGAGCGCTTTCGTGCGATGACGAGCGGGATGCCGGTGGCCATGCTCAGCGGAGCGGTGAGCGGGAGACCCATGGCTTCGATGCCCAACAACAAATCCACACCCTCCCAATTCACGCGGTCAACGACCAGCTTGGTGATGGCGGTGAGCACATCCGGATGCATGCGAGGCACCCCGTCGGTGATGGGGTGAATGAAGTACGGATAGTCACCCTTCCAAATCACCGGGGCGGCTTGGAGGCTCTCCCGAAGTTGTTCCATGGCGTCGGCCATGGGAGGCGGTTGAGTTGTGAGTTAATCATCCTTGAGGAACCGCTCCTCTCAAGGGAGCGTACACATCAAAGTTCGGCAAGGTACTCGACGTACTCGTCGTGCTCCATGAGGTTCTCCAACAATTGCTTGTCATCGGGGTTGAACTGCAACTCGTGGGGCTCCAAGAGAATGATCCAGCCGTCGTTGTAGGCGGAGTCGTTGACCAGGTCGGGGTTGATTTCGACTTCGCCGTTCACGTCCGAAATGACGCCGGAGAAGGGAGAGGTCAACGACACTTTTTCATCGGCACTCCAAAGCGAGAAGAGGCTCCCTCCTTCGTCCACTTCAGTTTCGGCTTGAGGCAGAATGACACGGAGGATGTCCCCGATTTCAACGCGCATGAACTCGCTCACGCCGATCATCAATTTTTGTTCCTTTTGTTGAAACCACAAGTGGTCCATGGAGTACTTGCGGTCTTGGGCAATCACGAATTCAACGATGTCGTCATCCATAGGGTTCCCTCGATGACGCGGCTTCCACAGGTGGTATATGAAGACTGAGGAAGAAAGTGTTTTTCGAAGCCAACCAACGAGTTAAGAAACTCCGCTCACTGGGACCATCGGGGAGCGCATGAACTTTGGCGAAACCGATGAACAGCAAATGATTCGAGAACTGGTGAGGGACTTTGCTGAATCCGTTTTGGCACCCACCGTAGAGCACCGAGACCAACATCAGGTGCCTCCCTCTGAAGAGTGGCAAGCCTTCCTTGAATACGGTCTGCACGGCATCACCATCCCCGAAGCGTACGGCGGTTCGCCCATTGACGACGTCTCCGAAGCGATCATCATCGAGGAGTTGGCCCGTGTCGACCCCTCGTTTGCCGTCATGTATTGCGTCCACGTTGGTCTGTGTTCCATGACCATCGCTCTCCATGGCGACGAACACCAAAAGAGCACCTACCTCCCTCGCCTCGCAGCTGGCGAAGTTGGTGCCTACTCACTTTCGGAGGCAGGGGCCGGAACCGATGCCGCCGCCATGGTCTGTAAAGCCAAACTCTCTGACGACGGCACGCACTACCTCCTGAACGGAGAGAAGATGTGGGTCACCAACGGTGCCCAAGCCAAGATTTTGGTCCTGTTTGCCAAGGACGTTGACCATCCCGATTACGGGACAAAGAAGCACGGCGGAACCACCGCCTTTATTGTGGACGCCGATTTTGAGGGGTTTTCAGTGGGCAAAAAGGAAGACAAATTGGGCATTCGTTCATCGGACACCTGCACGCTTGTCCTCAACGATTGCAAGGTCCCGGTTGAGAACGTCATCAAAGGCGTCGGCAACGGGTTCCCCATCGCCATGAACGCTCTTGACAACTCCCGAATCGGCATTGCTGCCCAAGCCCTTGGCATCGCTCAGGGGGCGTACGAGTCCGCCTTGAAGTATGCCCACGAGCGAGAAGCCTTTGGCAAACCCATTGCGCATCATCAGATGATCATGGCTTACCTCGCTGACATGGCCACGCAAATTGAAGCGGCTCGAATGCTGGTTTACAAAGCCGCATGGACCAAGGAGCAGCACTATCACGCTGATGGCCCTCGTCACTCAAAGGAAGCGAGCATGGCGAAATTGTTTGCCGGCGATACGGCCATGTGGGTGTCGGAGCGCGCCATTCAGGTGCTCGGAGGCTATGGATACACCAAGGAGTTCCCCGTTGAGCGTTTCTTCAGAGACGCCAAAATCACGCAAATCTACGAGGGCACGCAGGAAGTGCAGCGGATTGTCATCGCTCGAGCGTTGAAGTGATCAGCCTTCCCTGCAAACCAAATGGCGCAATGCCATTGACCAGGCGTGTGGGACCACCGTGTGTTCCAGATGTTCGCCCTTCGCAAAGGTTCGCTCGTCGCTTTGCATCATCAATTCGAACCGTTCACCGTTCTCGTGTTCACAGGTGAGGGTCGTCCCGTTACGAAATGCCCCTTCTCCCAACAGCGTGCGTTCACTTGACAGCACCGTAAAGCGGACACGGTGCGCCTGGGACGCGGCAATGATCTGCTCCGTATCGCTTCGCAGACGGGCGCCATGAAGGCGTTCAAGCAAGGACGAAAAGTCGCCCACGACGGTGCCCACGACGCGCTCAACTTGAACAGGTTCAACGGTGTCTTCGACGAGAGAAGAATCCTCAGCAGGCATCGGCTCTTTCTCGAGGACGGGACGAGGATGAACGGTGAACGTCGTCGAATCGAGTCGAACGCCGGTATGGAGAAGGTCCACGGTGAATTCGCCAACTTCATCGGATTCCAAAACAAATTCGTCAAAGGTTGGGTCGTCCATCTCACCTCGCTTCGTTTCGAACGATTCGGTCGTACCCGTCGAGCGGTTGGTGACCGCCAATCCGTAGGATTCAACGGGTTCGTTGAAGGAAACGGTGATGTTCACGGCATCGTTGACGTGGACGTGTTCGTTGTCCAAGAGGACGGAGCCCGTCACGATGACTGGGGTCACGAACAATTCTTCGGGAATTTCGAGGCCACTGGCCGCGAGAAACGCCATCCAATCAGCGACAGGAATGCCCGTGCTCGGGTCTGCATTGACAAATGAGAACACCACTTCGACCACCCATTCAGGGGGTTTTTCACCCGTCATTTGTCCAAGCAGGCTCGCAAATTCATCCCCCGAGATGAATCCATCCTTGTCAACGTCGAGATCTTGGGTCAATTTGACGGGGGACATGGC
>JADHNB010000096.1 GCA_016779705.1 Candidatus Poseidonia sp.
CCAGCACGCGAATCTTGAAGGCGTCCGTTTGGAAACCGGTGTTGAACACGTCAAGGTAGAAATCGCCAACTTCAGAGGCGTCCACGTAGTGAGAGAGCGTTTCGTCGTAAGCCTCCGGACGGGTTGAGTCGGCGATTTGCTTCTGGTGTTCATCGTCCTCGTAGACGTACAATCGGGGTGGAGCAAACACGTCCACTTCCTCGAAGTCAAGCGTGATGGTACGGACGGCAACTTCCTCATCAGGCCCGTCGTCGTTCTTGGCGTAGACTCGGGCCTCGATTTCAAGCGAATCGGGAGCGTTGTCCAGGTCGCCTTCAGGCACGTTGATTTGCAACTCGGGAAGGACGGAAGAACCCCCGGTGTTGAGGGTGTAGGTGCTGCTTGGGGCGCTCCAAATGGGGTCGGACCACGAAGAGGGAAGGTTGGTTTCCAAATCAAAGATGACATCGATTTTGCTGGAGGTGGAGCCCGTGTGTTCGACCAAAAACTCGACCTGAACCGAAGCACCTGGAGCAAACAAGACCACGTCCGGCTGATTGGGCGGCAGCGTAAGGTACACATCGTGTTCGAGCATGGTGATGCCTGGATGTTCAAAGATCACGGCGTGGCCCTGCACGTCTTCCACCTCGAGACGCACGGGGTATTCACCATCGTCAATGCCCGCTTCGTAGGTGTAGGTGAAGTTACCAACGAGCCCGTTGTTATCGAGTTTGAAATCGTCGTCGTCAAAGTTGTAGTCAAACACCGAGTTGGCCCCGTTGGGCGTGTCCATGATGAGGTTGACTTCCTCGATGTCGTCTCGGCCAAACGCATCGCGCACCTCGACGGAGAATTGCATTTCCCGGAACGCAGGACGGTGGTTCGGTGACCATTCCGTTTTCTGAGCATCGTTCCAGTTGCACCCGTACTCAACGTGACAGGAATGGACTCGCACGCTTGAGCCCGAGAGCGCATTGGTCATGACTTGGAGGCGGGAAAAACCACCGGAACTTTCCATCTTACCAAAGGCAATGTCAACGGCACAATCCGTTTGACCGATGCCTCCACCGCCGCCTTCACAGGTCGCTTGGGCATCAATCCGAATCTTGAGTTGCTTGCCCTTGGGAACCATGAACCCGTTGGAGCCGATGTCGAACTCAACTTCAATCACCGTCCAGGAACACCCTCCGCCGAACGGATTGGGCGAGCAAGGGTCCTCAAGTTCACGGCTTTCGGAAGCGATTTGGGAGTCGCCGGCCTTCAAGGAGAAGGTCACGTCAGCGGTGGAGCCGTCCGTGCCACGGAATTGGATGTAGACCGAGAGACGAGCCGTGTTCGACGAGCCACTGCCGTTCACGTAAAGGTCGCTGATCATCTCAACGCTGCGGAATTCAAGACCGTCAATGGCGCTTCCTTCTTCTTGGCCGGCGTTCGGTTCAAGCGTGGTGATGGAGCCTTGGCCTCCGGTTTCGGAATTCGGGGCGTCGAGGTAGAGCTCGTAGGTTTGTTGAGGAACGTTGGCCATGGACACAACGTTGTCGTCCTCAAGCACCTCAACCGGCGCCTCAAGCGGGGAGGGCGGGACCATGGTGGCCAAGACAGAAGCCAGGAACAGAGCCACCAACACCAACGCCGTGGATGGGCTGCGGTTCCCCGTTTGACCGTGGAGCATCAAGTTCACCGTATCGCCGTGGTGAAGGGGGTGTTAAACGGTTTTGTATGGTTTGTGCGACAAACGAGGCTTTGCAAGGCCACGGCGTCAAGGGAAAGGATGGTGCAGGGGGTGGGATCCGAACCCACGAACTCATACGAGACCGGATCTTAAGCCCGGCGCCTTTGACCTACTCAGCCACCCCTGCTTGCTGCGACGGTGACGGTCATCCACTTGAACGCATCTCAAGCGTTGTCCGTTGACCAGCCGCCGTCAACGTGCAAGACATGACCGCTCAAGGTTGGGTGTTCCAACAAGAAGTGGACGCCGGCGGCGATGTCTTCAGCGTTGCCCGACCGACCCAACGGAACTTTTTCCAACACTTTGGCAAAGTGTTCAGCCTCCCAATCGGCCGCCATGATGGCCCCGGGAGCCAGGCAATTCACCCTCACTCGGCCGGCCAATTCTCCAGCAAGGTTGAGCATCAATTGCCGCAGACCCGCTTTGGTTGACGTGTAATGAGCAAGGCCCTCCCAAACTCGGCCCCAAGACGTGTCAACAATGGCCACCACCGAGCCTTGCCCAGCCTCCAAGACCGGGAGAAGACCTTGAGTCAAGGCATAGGGTGCTTCCATGTGGAGGCGAGTAAGATTTCGGTAGGTTTCAAGAGGGGTTGACTCGAACGATGATTGGCTATAGAACGAAGCATTGTGAATCAGGCCGAACAAACCGTGCTGCTGAACCATTGGATGGCGAAGGACGTCTCGAATCAGCCGTTGAACCGCTTCATCGTCAGCCAGGTCAGCCTGAACCACCGACCCGCAAGACCGCCCAAGTCGTCGCTCACCATCGTCGAGGAGCGCTTGGGCTTCGGCCGTTGACGAACGAGCGTGAATCAAAACATAGCAGCCTTCGTCCATCAATCGCGTGGCCGTGGCGGCACCCAAACGCTGCCCTCCGCCCGTGATGAGGACCACACGCTCGCCCATGGCGAGAGGTGGTGGCCTTGAATTGAAGAAGCCTCGTATTTGCGCGATGGCTGGGAAGAACCGTTGACGACCGGCTCCACACCTTTTTTGCCCCTTGCCTTTTGGCAGGCCTTGAGGGGAGCATGGCATGGTCGGAAAACCGCTCCCGATGGCCGGCACCAAACCCGCTTCGACGCCGAAACGCCGTTTGCCGGAATGGTTCCGCACCTCGCTGCCAACCGGCGAGCAACAGGCGGTGTTCAACGACACCAAATCGGCCGTCAAAGACAACCGACTCCACACCGTTTGCGAGGAGGCACGCTGCCCCAACATCCACGAATGCTGGGCGAGCGGTGACGCCACGTTCATGATCGCTGGCCAGGAATGCACCCGTGGCTGCCGTTTTTGCGCCGTCGGCACCATCAAGCGGCCACCACCCCTTGACCCTGAGGAACCCGCTCATCTAGCGCAAGCCGTGGCCTCCATGAACCTCCGTCATGCCGTCATCACCGTGGTGAATCGGGACGACCTGCCCGATAGCGGCGCAGACCACTACAAACAATGCATTGCTGCCGTGGCCTCAGCTTGCCCGGACGTCACGCTTGAACTGCTGTGTTCCGACCTCGCCGGTGACCTCGATGCCCTGGCTCATCTCTTAGCGCAGAGTCCTTTGTCGGTTTTTGCTCACAACGTTGAATGCGTCCCACGCCTTGACAAAACGGTCCGAGACGCTCGGGCCTCGTTTGACCAATCGCTTTCCATTCTTCGGGAAGCCAAGCGACTTCGCCCCGACATCATCACCAAATCGTCGCTGATGGTGGGCGTTGGCGAAACCGATGAGGAAATTGACGAAGCCCTTGCCACGCTCAGGGACGCCGGCGTTGACCTCGTCACCATCGGCCAATACCTCGCCCCTTCGCCGCAACACCTCACCGTTGACCGCTTTCCCGAACCCCATCTCTACGGTGAATGGGCGACCAAGGCCATCGAACTTGGCTTTGCCGGCGTGGCCAGCGGCCCGCTGGTGCGGTCGTCCTACAAAGCAGGCCTCTTGCTTCGAAAAACACGAGACCCTGACAACCACGAACAGATGCTGGGTGCCTACGTGCGCGTTCGAGACCGCCAAAGCGGTTCACCGACACCACTTAAGACGGACGAGCCCTGAGGTGGAACAATGACGGAGCGAAGCACGGTCACCACCACCCCTTACACCATCGGTGTGGCCCCCTTCCGCCCCGGGGATGAACCCACCTTTGGGGGCGCTTTTGAGCAGCAACCGGAGGATTTGAACCGCCCCGACCCGGCCACCTGCGGCGCACAAGACACGGTTGCCCACGCTCAAGGCCTGATTCGAGTGCTCACCGATGACGGTGAGGCCAAGGGCGAATGGGACCCCGCCCTCGACAAAGAAACGATGATTCAAGGACTCGAGTACATGATGCGCTTGCGTATTTTCGACGACCGCATGATGAAAATGCAGCGGACTGGAAAGTTGTCCTTCTACATGCGGTCGTTTGGCGAAGAAGCCATCGCCATCGCCCAAACCATGGCGCTCGAAGAGCAGGATTGGCTCTTCCCCTCTTACCGGCAGCCTGGCGCTCAATTCGTACGAGGCCGTGACATGGTCAGCATGATCTGCCACTGCATCGGCAACACCGAAGACAACGTTCGAGGTCGACAAATGCCCGTCCATTACACCTGGAAGGAAGGACGGTTCATTTCCATCTCCTCGCCCGTCGGCACGCAATTTTCCCAAGCCGTTGGCGTGGCCATGGCGAGCGCCTACAAAGGCGAGGATGAAGTGTGCATTTCCTGGCTGGGCGACGGAACCTCAGCCCAAGGCGACTATCACTACGCCCTCAACTTTGCCTCCACCTTCAAGCCCCCCGTCATTCTCAACGTGGTGAACAACCAGTGGGCCATTTCCACCCACGTGTCCCTCGCCACCGGAGGGCGCACCTTTGCCGAGCGTGGTTTGGCGTACGACCTTCCATCGCTGCGCGTGGATGGCAACGATTTCCTCGCCCTTTACAGCGTAACGAAATGGGCACGTGAGCGTGCATCAGCCGGTCTTGGCCCGACCCACATCGAAGTGTACACCTACCGAGCCGGTGCCCATTCATCCTCCGACGACCCCTCAGCCTACCGGCCCGGGAACGAGTTCGAATGCTGGCCCGGAGGCGACCCGGTGGAACGTTTGCGAAATCACCTCATCAAGGTCGGTGACTGGGACGAGGAAAAAGACCAGGCCTTGGCCGCAAAAATCGACGCTGAAGTGATGGCTGCTTACAAAGAGGCTTGCGAATTTGGCGACTTGGCATCGGGCCCCTACCCGCCCGCATCCACCATCTTTACGGAAGTCTACGAAACGGTACCTTGGCACATCCAAGAGCAACGAGAGGAACTCGGTAAGTGAGGTGAGATGATGGCGAAAATGAACATGATTGCTGCGCTCAACTCCGCTTTGGAGGTCCAACTTGAAAAGGACCCCAACGTGGTCATTTTTGGCGAAGATGTTGGGTATTTCGGCGGCGTTTTCCGCGTGACGGCGGGCTTGCAAGAAAAATTCGGAGCTCACCGCGTGTTCGATTCACCGCTCGCCGAGGGTGGCATTGCTGCCATTGCCATGGGCATGGGCTTGAACGGACTTCGCCCCGTAGCAGAGATTCAATTTGCCGATTACATCTTCCCCGCCTACGACCAAATTGTGAACGAAATCGCCAAACTCCGCCACCGATCAGGCGGTGAATTTTCCACGCCCGTCACCTTTCGGACCCCCGCCGGAGGAGGCATCAAAGGCGGCCACCACCACTCCCAATCACCCGAATCGCAATTCACGCACACGCCCGGGTTGAAGGTCGTTTATTGCTCCAATCCACGCAACGCCAAGGGACTGCTGACCAGCGCCATCGAATGCAACGACCCCGTGATCTTCTTTGAACCAAAACGATGTTATCGGGGACCGTTTTACGGGGACCCACACAACGTCCCCACGTGGAACGACCACCC
>JADHNB010000097.1 GCA_016779705.1 Candidatus Poseidonia sp.
CCGAGCAAATCCGGCGGTCCCCCCGGCCCGAGCAAATCCGGCGGTCCCCCCGGCCCGAGCAAATCCGGTGGTCCACCTGGCCCGAGCAAGAGCGGTGGCCCTCCAAAAGGTGGTCCCGGTGGCGGTCCACCAGGTGGTCCGAAGAAGGGCGGTCCCCCCGGCCCGAGCAAATCCGGTGGTCCACCTGGCCCGAGCAAGAGCGGTGGCCCTCCAAAGGGTGGTCCCGGTGGCGGCCCCCCTGGTCCGAAAAAGGGCGGGCCTCCAGGCGGACCAAAACGAGGTCCTCCCGGTCGTTGAGGTGATTCAGCCGTGAGCGATGGCCCCGACTTCGGGAACATTCGATTTGGCGGTACCCTTCGTCCATCACAGGTGGCGGCCGTCTCGGTCATCAAACCTCAACTCGAGGCAGGTGAAAAACGGCTCCACATCGTCGCGCCACCCGGTTCGGGCAAAACCGTGCTCGGTCTCTACGTTTGGGCGGACTTGGTCCGCAAACCAGCCCTCGTTCTCTCGCCCAACTCGGCCATTCAAGCTCAATGGGCCGCCCGAACCGACCTGTTTGAACTCGATGGGAAGGCAGACCAAGTCAGCATTGACCCCGAGCGTCCGGGCTTGCTAACTTCACTGACCTACCAATCGGTGACCATGCCAAAACGTGACGGAGAGGGCTTGGATGACTCCGCCATGATGCTGTGGGCGGAGAAATTGGTGGAGAAAGGCGAGGCGGTGGACATCACCTCAGCCGAGGCGTGGATCGCCGACTTGGAGGAAAAGAATCCGACGTATTACGCCCAGCGGGTCAAGGTGTACCGAAAAGCGGTCCGGGACGATTATGCCAAAAACGGCAACGCCCTTTGGACCTTGCATGAATCCTCTCGCTCAACGCTTCTTCGATTGAAAGAGGCCGGCATCGGGCTGATCATCCTTGACGAGTGCCATCACCTGCTCCACCATTGGGGGCGTGTGCTGCACCAACTCAAGGAATTCTTCGACGACCCGGTGGTCCTCGGACTCACGGCCACACCTCCCGATGCTGAAAAAGCCGAGGAAGAAGACGCCTTGCGATACGCTGACTTCCTTGGAGACATCGATTACGAAGTGCCGGTGCCAGCCTTGGTCAGGGATTCGAACCTTGCACCCTACCAAGATTTGTGCTACTTTGTTCGCCCTGCGCAGAAGGAATTGGATTTTATTCGAGATGTGAACGAGACCTTTGACGGCATCCTTCACCAACTCAACGAACCCTCGGAGGGTAAGGGAGCCATCCTCCCCCTCACCGGTTGGGTGGAAGAAGAACTCCGAACTCGAAAGGGCCCCTCCGGAGGCCACCTCTCTTGGAATGAGTACCAACGTGCTTTTCCTGATTTTTCCGAGCAAGGGCGGATCTATCTTTCGCTTCAAAACCGGGCATTGCCTGCCGGCGTCCCAGCGGATGTTGAATCTGGGGCGGGGGGCCTTCTTGATTTGACCCGGGAACATCGCAACGAGATGTTGAGGAGTGTTGTTTCCCGTTACGTACGTCTCGGGCTTCGCCGGTCAACCAACACCGACGACCAAGCGAAGGCGGAGCGGGCCGCCAAACAATACCGATTACTTGGCACCCAAATCACGGAAACGGGAAGCCAACCCTGTGCATCCCCCATCAACCGAATCCTCGCCTACAGCAACAGCAAATGCGAGGCGATCAGCACCATCCTTCAGGAAGAAATGCAAAATCTTGGCAATGCCATACGGGCCGTGGTCATCACCGATTTTGAGAAAACCTCCTCAACGTTGCTGGTTGACGATGTGCTCGACGATGAGGCAGGGGGAGCCGTGGCTGCCTTCCGCCATTTGGTGGCGTGTCCGGCAGGCGACATGCTCGACCCCATCTTGATGACCGGGAGCACCGTCTTGGTGGACGATGACCTGTCGGAGGCCTTTCTTGAGAAAGCTCGAGCTTGGATTGCTGAGCGGCAACTGAAAATCGTGCTTAGTGATGAGGCCAGGGGTCGCTACCACGAAATCTCAGGTACGGGAGAAGATTGGGTGCCTCGCTATTATTCCACCATGATCACCGAGTTCTTCCAAGATGGCTTCACTCGATGCCTCATTGGCACGCGTGGGCTGATGGGTGAAGGTTGGGACGCGTCGCGCATCAACGTCCTGATCGATTTGACGTCCGTGACCACCAACATGAGCATCAACCAACTCCGAGGCCGCAGCATTCGCCTGGACAAGCATTGGCCTGAGAAAGTTGCCAACAACTGGGACGTGATTTGCTTGGCCGATGAATTTCAGACCGGTTTCAGCGACTACAAACGATTCATTCGCAAGCACAAGGAACTGTACGGCGTAGGCGATGACGGGGCCATTGAGAAAGGTCCTGGCCATGTTCATCCAGCCTTCATGGACGCTGAGCCGATGGGCATTCACGAAGGCATGGCGATGTTCAACGACGAGATGCTCAAGCGGTCCAAAATGCGAGACCGTACACGTGATCTTTGGGGCATTGGCCAACCGTTTAACGCACAACCGAAGGACGCGGTGGAGTTGAAGCAAAAGGCGGGAGGGGAAGGTTTTGGCTTCTCAAAGCCAGGCGTCCCCTGGAGCGATGCCTCCCTCACGACAGCGATGAGCGAGGCCATCGTGGGTGCCTTGATTCAAACGCAACAATTGCCGCCCACCGTGCAAGCAGCCGGTGGCGACCGAGGTGGAGGTTGGGTTCGCATGCACTTGGCGAGTTGCACTGCTGAGCAAGCAAGCCTTTTTTCGAAGTGCCTTGAAGAGGTGCTTTCGCCCTTGGAAAAACCGAGGTACGTGATTTCACGGGCGGCGGTGTTTCCACACGATACCTGGCTGACGCGCTTGCTTCCCGAGGTCTTGGCGAAATATGTCCGTCCACATCGCCATCATTTGGTGATGTTCCATAATGTGCCTTCGGCGCTCGCCAATACGAAGCAGAACGCCGATGTTTTCAAACAACATTGGGATGCGAAATTTGGCGAGAGTGAACTCTTCTACGTCCACAGCAACGCCGGCCGTTTCCGCCTTGAACAAGTTCAAGCCAGCGGCATGACGCCTCAAGCGACCGTGCAGCGAAAGAGCCTCTACTTATGACGCACAGGTGTGACACAGGACGCCGCTGTTGCCGCACGAACTGCAAACTCGGTTGCGGCATTGAAAGCACTGGAAACTGAAGGCGTTGACTTCGTTTGAACAGTTGGCCATGCCGCACACGCCGTCAGCAGCGGGGGCTGATTTGGTGGCCGTTTGCTCCAGGTTTCCCCAGAACGAATCCTTCTGCAAATCGGCCGTTGCCTTGCTTGGCTTTTGCGTCGATGAGGGTGCTTTGGCCTGTGGTTCGGTTTGAGGATGAGCACCCCCCAAACCAAGGGCTTTGACCACGTGTGGGTGGTGAAAGAAGGCACGTGCAGCTGATTCACCCCCGTTGAACCAACGCTTGTGCTGCTTCACAAGGGACGCTGCCGTTTGGCCGGTCGATGGAGCCAGACGGAGTCGAGCCATCACCGACTGGTAGCGGTCAATTGGGGCGTCGCCTCCAGTCGACCAGACGGCCGCTGATGAGTAGGAAGATGCATAGGTCGCCTGTCCATTCGAAGTTGGAAGGTGAACCCTCCCCCCGCCTGCTCGTTGACGATTTCCACGAAGGATCGCCGTGCACACCAGCGCCAGCACCAAGCCAAAACACACCAGTTGGTATTGTCCCTGCGCCGCCCCGGAAACAACAAGCATGACGGCCTGGAAGATGAAAAAATAGATCAGGGCAAGCGACGGCTTCATTGGGTTCACCGGGGAAAAGTGGCCATGGCGCCGTCCTCAGGCGCCATGGCCGAGCATGTCATGGCCCATTGCGGTACGCAGGTGTCATTGTCCGAAGACTCCATTGAGGACACGGAAAACCCCGCAGTGGCGGTTGATAAACGTTCACGATATGGACACGATCTCAAAGGTCGGTTCGACCTGCCCACACACTTCGTGGGACGGAAGGTCACGATGAACGCCGAGCCGCCGTTCGAGCTCCAAATGCTGGCGCGAATACAGCGGCATGCCCTCATACGCCACGCCGTAGATACCCATCAATTCAGGCTCGGTTTCCTCAAGGCCATTCACTTCAGGAGGCGACAGGGATGTCCACTGGTGTTCACGTTGCTTCAACTTTGATTGGGACAGCGGGAGGTCACGGCGTTTGTACATCTTCACGAGTTTTGGACGAGGAATCGCCAGCGGGCAGAGCATCATCAAACGCTCGTTATGGCGCCAAAAACTGCAGGGGCCGAGGTTATCGTCTTCAATCCATTCGAGGGCACGCGCCATGGCCTCGAGCGGGGCACCCCATGATTTCGGCAGCCACATCATCAACACATGCCGGTTTTTTGTCCCCTGTACGTGGGTGTTGACGCGAAGTTTGAACCACGGCTCTGCAGGTTGGCTTGCAGGGGCTGGCTTCGGTTTCGTGCTCGTCTCAACAGGTGGAAGGTCAACCCGTTCTGGGATGTCGGGCGCCGAAGGATGCCGGTAAAGCGTGCTCAACAGGTCCTCCAGCGGACCGTTAAGCATCTCAACCGCGATTCGGGTGCAGGCAAAACCGGTGCTCCCGTGCAAACTCCCGGGAAGGCGGAGGATTCGACGTGTGTCGGCTGTTACTTTGGTGTCCACCTCAAACCCGGCCTCCACCACACGGTCCAGTAACGCTTTGCGTTGCGCCTTGACCGCCATCTCACGCTCTTTGAGATCGGGCAGGGCAAAGGCCTCTCGGGCAGGGTCGTCGTAGATGAGGTGAAAGCCCTTGGAGCCCGAGAACGAAACGCTTCGAAGGAGGAGGTTCTCGTGCTCTTCAAGCCACCCCATCAATTCGCAGGCGATGGATTGGGCCTTTGCCAAATTCTCTATAGAAAATGGCGCTACATCGATGTCAAAGACCACGAAATGGTCCAGCAAAACGGGGTAATGTTCGGGGTTGTCTCTCAAACGGGGGAGGTCGATCGGGTTGAGCCAGGAGGCCGTTGAAACGTAGACATCACGTGGAGCACTGTTGCCAATCGCCTTCACGAACGAAGCATGGTCCCGTACGCGTCGCTTGGCGGTGAGCCACCGGTTGTCGTTGGTTCGCCATCGGAACACGTGCTGACTGGGTTTGTTCAGCCATGACACGTCAATGGGGTGTTCCCGGTAGTGGTCCTTGAGCGCTTGGTCGTCAAGCGCCATGGACTCCCCTCATCGCAGACCTGCAGTTTTCAACGCTTCAAGCAGCACGGCACCGAGCTCCGACGGGTCCTTGGCGCACGCGATGCCAGCGGCCTCAAAGGCGGCGAACTTCTCCTCAGCCGTTCCTTTGCCACCCGAGATGATGGCACCGGCGTGGCCCATGCGCTTGCCGGGCGGTGCGGTGGCACCAGCCACAAACCCAACGATGGGCTTGGTGACGTTTTCAGCGGCCCATGCCGCCGCTTCTTGCTCAGCGTTGCCGCCGATTTCGCCGATCATGACGATGGCTTCCGTTTGGGGGTCGGCCTGGAAGGCGGCGAGGCATTCGATGAAGCCGGTGCCGTTGACGGGGTCGCCGCCGATGCCGACACAGGTGGATTGACCTTCATCGA
>JADHNB010000098.1 GCA_016779705.1 Candidatus Poseidonia sp.
CCAAAATCCGCCATCACCTGAATGAACGGGTGACCGCCGTCCGCGAGAAGGCCAAAACTGGCGTAATAGTGAGCCGCAGCGGCGGGATGGGCCATCACCAACGGCCTGTCGCTTTCCATCTCGATGGGCAAACCCACCGAGAACGACTCACCGTGTAGGAAGGCGTTTCCAAGCCCCTGTTGCAGTGGGTGTTTGGTGGCCATGCTCATCAGACACACCTCGGGTGGTCAACGGGAACGACCCTGAAAATCCTCTTGGTTTGCCTCTCCAGCCTGGAATAGTCGTTGGCGTTGCACACCCCGCCCCATGAAGCCCATTTCGCCGTGTCGTACAAGGTGCCCCTGTGGAGGGTCACGATGTGGGCTGTGCATAATTTTCCCGAAGGAAGTGGGTCCGACGGCGGGTCTTCGGAATAGAAGCAGAGGAAGAACAGGTCGTCAAGTTCCACCAACTCGTCAATGAAATATTCCAGCCTCCTCAGGTCGCTGTTGCAATACGCCAGTTGCAGGCCGTACGGCTTGAGCGCCTCGGACCAGGTGTGAGGCGCTTGGCTATTGGTGACATGCTTGAAGTCCTCGGGTGTCGTGCTGGCGCCCGTGGCGTTGGCCACCATCGAAAGGGTCGTGGCCACACAGGACGGCCCGACTTGCCTGGTGTGCTGCAATTCCAAGTCGTGGAAGAACGGCCCAACGGGTTCGCCCATCCTCTCCTCGTACCACAACGGTGCGGTGGGATTGGGAGCCCATGCCAGGGTCATTCCCATTCCTCCCTGAAACTGTCGTCAAACTCCGACCATTCTTTCTCGTCGTCGTCCAACGGTTTGCCGCTTAAGACGTTCATGATGCAGTCCGGGCAGGAGCACGGCCTCTCGATGTATTCGCTCAAGTCTTGTATTCTCAGTTTCGTGAACTCGTTTTGGAGTTCAATGAACTCCATCACCAGTCCCCACAGCTTCGTCCAATTCGTTGGTTCACTCATCTTGGTTCCTCCTGATCATGTTGATTCTCTGTTCCGCTTCGTCCCACCAACTCGCTTGGATTTCCTTCCATTCTTCTTTGGTGTATTGACAAAGGAAGTCCTCGGGCCTGCCCTGAGGCCAATGCTCGTTCCACCATTCAGCCCTGACCTGTTCGTGAATGTCCTGCTTGGCGTTCATCAGCCAAATCTGGGTGTCGTCGATGCACAGGTGAATGAGGGTGGTCATCGCAAGGGCGAGGGACGAATGGTTGGGCTCGATGCAGAATTCTTCATCGGCCGTGTGATTCGTGGCCCTGCCCCCCAAATACGGAACATGGTCGGGAACGTACCACCACGCCCCAAGCGAATGACCCACCAGGTGCATGCCGGCGTAGACGACGCCTCCGTTTCCGCCGTGAAGCCTCATCCACTGCCTCGGCCTGGTGCCTTCCTTGAGCATCTGCATGTGTTTGGCCATGTCCCCCGGCCTGGTCCAACACCTCAAATCAAGCGAGAGGTCGAACGCAAACGTCGTGCCGTGCGAGCCTTCCACCGAGATGGTGTAGCCGTCCACCGACACCGAGGGCGAATCGTGAATGAACTGCATGAGGTGCAACCAATGCGCCATCCTCGCTTTCTGGGCGTCATCCGCCTCGCTCAAGAACTGGATTTCCTGGGGCATCGAGGTCAAACACAATTCCCAATCGGGCCATGTGTCCCACGGTGTACCCTCCGCGATGTTGTGCTGGTTGTAGGCCTTGAAGATGCTGAGCAGGGCTTCGGTTTCGTCCAAATCCGCATCGTGGTCAATCAAGGTCTCGGGATGGGCGTAGCCGTTGGCCACAAACCATGCACCGTCATGGGTTCCAATTTCGTTCCTGGTTGTTTTTTTCATATCATCATGCTCCTTGTTGCGTTTTTGCACCGCCGTGCGTGGGTACCATTGGGACACCGGGAATCGAACCCGGATCGGAGGGTTCGCAACCCAACATGCTCTCCATTACACCATGCCCCATTGGTTGGGAACTGGCAGAGGTACCCGGATTCGAACCGGGGTCCAGGGATCCGAAGCCCCTGATGCTATCCGCTACACCATACCTCCTTGCAGTTCCCGTGGGAACAGCGGTTGCACTCAAGGGGTCAACCGCTGACCAACACAAACCGTCGTCGAGATCATCGACGGCGATGACAGAGGGGCTGTTTGGCCACATTTTGCGAAATAAATGTGCAGCCCCTCATGTTGTTCCCTCGCTGGTAAATGTTCATTTGACATAATACCTATATAAAATCTTCCACTAAATGTATAAAATCAATGTAACAAGAATTCATGTTGTTCGATTGGAGACTTGCGGCGTAATGCTGCAATATCGCCGAAATAACGGCCATGACCCTATTTGAAGGATGCAAGGTTATAAGCAAAAGTTGGCGAGAAGAAGCCATGGCAACCCCAATGTCACCCCGAAACATGCTGCTGGTTGGAATCGTCCTGGTTCTGTTGAACGTCGCCGCCCTGGCCCCGCTGGCCACCGGTGCGGTGGAAGGTGCGGTCGAAGAGACCTTCGCCACCTTCACCAAAGACAACGCTTGCGCTGACGACGACTGCACCGCCGCTGAAGACGACTGGGCCGTCTCGACAAGTTCCCGTGACTTCTACGGCTGGTCCATCACCAACGTTGACGACGTGATGGCCACCGGTGCGGCCCCCACCTACGAAAAGGTCGGCCCCGTCACCTACGACATCACCACGACCAAGACCATCACGGGTTACGACGCCGCCACCGGCGAGCTCACCTACAACTCTGTGAAGTCCTTCGCCTGCGCGGCTGACAGCGCCGTGCCCTGCGATACGGACGTCACCCAACTCAACATCGCCTTCCAGACCCAAGTGATTGGAGCCACGGGCATGGCGATCGGCGGCATCATGGACATGACCAAGGCCGCCTTCACCGCTGGCATGCTGGCTCAGGACCTCGAGAGCCTTTGGCCTGGCGTAGCGTCCGCAGCCGCCATGAGCGGTTCGTACTCCGACACCGTTGCAGCCATGGCTAGCATGGGCGGCAATGAAACCATGGCGGCCAACGCCATCGGCGACAGTTTCTACGACGGCTGGGACGCCTATTTCGCCGCTAACAACCTGAGCGGCCTAAACAATGTCACCCCCTACCCAGAGAGCGTTACTTACTCCATGGCCATGAGTACGACGGCCAGCTTTGACAACCTCACCTACGCCTTCAATAGCGCCGTGATGCCCGGCTTGGGCACGGACGTTTCCCTGCTCAGCGACGTGGGCACCATGGTCTTCGCAGGCCACTGCGACGCCTACCCCACCGATACAACCGATGTCACGAACTCATCCATGCGAGCCGGTATTTGGGGCTACACCGGTTCGGACAACGCCACCACAACCGCCAACGATTGGGCCATGTGCTTTGGAATCGGCGGCAACTTCGCCACCAACTTTGGCGGCGCAGACGACATGTGGATGATGGATACCACCGGCACGTCGGTCAACGCCTCGACCCGCCTCGCTTACGGCGGCATCACCATGGACAACATGGCCGCCATGGCCATGCTCTTTGGTGACGGCGATGACGTCATCACCGGTCTGCTTGAGACCAACGATGACGGCACCGAATACGGTGTGGCCAACTTCCTTTCCATGGACGCCGCCACCGCCATGGCCACCTACGGCATGGACGCCACCACGTACGGTGCCGTCGCCATGTGGGCCGGCGGATGGTTCACCGACGCTACTTCGCTGCCCATGATCCTCTTGGGCGGCAGCGGCGAGATGACGGCTTCCTTGTTCGTCAACACCTCGTTTGGAGCGGAGGACCCCCTCAACGGAGGTTACCTCGACAACAGCTTGAACCTCGGCGGCGCTTGGGCCATGCTCGGCGCCTCGGGCGGTGAAGCGGTCAACCTTGACCCCGCGATCTCCGGCAACGCCCTCTACGGGCCGCTCGGTTTGACGACCAGCAGCGGTTCGGCCATCTTCCTCTACGGTGAACTCTCGGGCATGACCCCTCCCATTGACTTCACGACAATGGGGCCAGGCGCCCCCATGGCATGGAACGAGTCCACCATCGCCGCCCTGTACGGCGTGGACACCAACGCTGCGGCCGCCATGCGAGCCCTGATGATGGGCCCCATCTACGGGACCACCTCGGCTTCCTTCGTGCCCGGCTACTTGATGTCGAACTTCGGCACCACGCCCTACCTGACTCAGTCGTTCAACAACTGGTTGCTTGGCTGGCACGACCCGGTCAACGCCTACCTCGCCACGGGCAACCCCATGGACATGAGCGTGGGTTGGATGTCGTTGGAGACCAACGAGACCTACTACGGTTCGAACGGTGTGGCCAACGGTGACGGCACCTCCTACACCATTTGTACCGGCGAGGCCGGCGACTGCGACCAAGGCGAGACGTTGGCCGAAGACGGTTCCACCCAACTCTCCTGGCGCAACGACGCCATGATGGCCGCCACCTTCGGCCTCATCATGCCCGAATCCTTGGTCGGCACGACCGGGGGCTTCCTGACCGGCGACGGTGACAAGGTCGACGTGAGCGGCTACGCTATTGCCGACGTCACGTGCGACGGCACGGATGAAGTCAAGGGCATCCCCGTGGACGTGTGCACGGCCACCGTGACCGCCACCGAGCGCAACATCCAGGCCAACCTCTTGGAGACCTATTCGCTGCTTGACGCCACGCCCGGTGCGCTGCCCGTCTACTTTGGCAGCGACATCACGATGAAGGCTGAGGAGATTTCCGGGCTTATCATCGCCGGTGATTCCACGTCCACCTTCTACTTGGACACCCGCGCCCACGGCAGTCAGGCCAGCGCCCCGACCATGGCCGATTTGACCCCCGTGTTCGAAATCCAGTCGACTTCGACCATCGCTGACGATGACGCTGAAGTGATGGAAAGCTCCATCGTTCAGAACCAGGACAAGATGACCTACTGGACGAACTTTGATTCCTGGATTGACTGGGTCACCCTCCTCTTCTGGCTGGGCGGCATCGCCATGATTGCCATGGGCATGATCGGCGCCGCCAACGCTCCCACCGAAAGCGATTCTCTGGCAACCGCCGCCGCTGAAGAAGAAGCCAAGGCCGACGAAGCCCCTGAAGAAGAGGCCGAGGAAGCGGACGATTCGGCAGACGACGACACCGAGTGAACTCGACCTCAACCGAGGGCGGGAACCGCCCACGAAGATGAGCGAAAAGGTCGCAAAAACGACCTTTGGCCCCCGTCTCTAGAGGGAAGAACATATAGGGATTCAAACAACGGTGAGCCGAAGGGAACATCTCTTCGGTGAACAGCTTGAGTTGCAAGTTGAATCTCCCGCTTGGACCTTCGGTACGCCACCCGTCCCTCGAAGCCGACCTTCAGGCTCGCCTTGAGGACGGCCACCGCATCTTCGTGGTGGGTGACATCCACGGTCATCTGGCGACGTTCAAGGCCCTGCTTCATCGACTCCGCTTGAAACCCGAAGACCGGGTCATCTGTTTGGGCGACATGATCGACCGGGGACCCGATTCAGCAGGCCTCGTAGCGCTGCTGCGCAGCGACCCTCAATTGATCTGCATCAAAGGCAACCACGAGCACATGGCCATACAG
>JADHNB010000099.1 GCA_016779705.1 Candidatus Poseidonia sp.
CGAAAAAGGCGAACCAATTCATTGGGGCCGCCGCAGGAAAGGTGCCACCGCACCAGCACTGTCGAATTTGCCACCAGCCGATTCCCGTTTCGGCCGACCCGAGGGTTTGCAAAGAAACGGCGTGCATCGAGAAAAACCAGCAGGACGAGAAGAATCAGCGAACGGTTCGGATCGCGATGTTTGTGTTCTTCGGCCTCTTTGCCGTGCCGTATGTTCTTGCTTTGGCGGCCCGAGTGATGGGCTGAGTCAAGCGTTTCAATCCAGGCCAAACTCTCGAACGAGAAGGAGGCGTAGGAATCGTTGAGCGGACTGCAACACCAGCCCGGTGGCCATCAACGACAGGCCGAGAAGACCTACCCAGACCGCTGAGATGCCCGAACCAATGATGCTGTCGAGTTGGAGGGTGAAATCTTGAGCCGTTCGGAACCCCATGGCGGCGGCGGTTGCCAAGAGACCAAAGCCGGGGATGCCCAAAACCAAGAGCGGCTTCTTTTGGGAAAGTGAGAGCATGGCCCACGTCATGACGGTGAATCCGTGGGAGACGGCGGTGAAATTGGAACCTTTGGGCACATCGTATCGGATGACGGTCGGGATTTCCAACACACGAAGTTGCTTCTCGTGAGCGTCTTCGAGCATCTCCAGGGACAACTCCATGCCCTCGGCATCAAATCGCAATCGGTCAAGCGCCGTTCTCGAGAAGGCTCGATATCCCGATTGCGTGTCTTTGATGCCCAAATCGCTTGAGAGGTTGGACGCCGCCGTGATGACCTTGATGCCAAGCCGGCGGTAGGCTGGCATGTCGGTGCCTCCGCCTCCCTCCACGAAACGAGAGCCGATGGTGAAATCCGCCTCTCCATTGAGGATCGGCTTGAGCATGTTGGGGATGTCTTCCGTTTCGTGTTGGCCGTCAGAATCGAGCAGCACCAACGCATCAGCACCCATCTCACGCGCCTTGATGAAGAGGGTTTTCAGGGCGCCCCCGTAGCCCCGATTCACGCGATGGCGAATGACGGTGGCCCCGCAAGCCTCGGCAATTCGGGCACTTGCATCCGATGACCCGTCGTCGATGCAGATGACCTCATCGACGTGTCGCAGAGCTCGAACAACCACGGAGCCGATGGTCTCTTCCTCGTTGTACATCGGCATGCCAGCAACGATGTACGGCTTGGCCGTATCGGAAGGAAGCCCTTCGTGTGGCACGGTCTCCCGTCCGCTACCTTCTATATATGGGTGATTGATAAGGGCCTGAAAAAATGTGGAAAGGTCTCGCTCTTGGCCTTGGCCAACATCGAGGCGTTGTACTTCTCGGTGAGAAGGAAGGTGCTCACCAGCGTGCTGCTCAGTCATGCAACTGGGTCACGGTGGTCACGGCACGTTCTCCAGCGAGGACTTTCTCAAGAGCTCCCATGGAGATGACCAGCGGGACGTAGGATTGTCCATCGCTGGTCATGTACGTGCTGCAGTCGGCGAAGGCGGCCGTGTTGATGGAGAGCTTAAGGGCACCACCGGCGTTGCTTCGTCGAACATAACCAACCAAGATGTTGTTGTCTTGCACTTCAGGTTCGTTTGCGGATTGCGTTTTCTTCATTCATTCACCTCCCCCGAGGTCGGTTCCTCAGGAACAGCAAGCATCGCTCTAACGATTATCAAGGCCTCGCCGACACACGGCCAATACCATTTGTCTTATATGGGCGGGGCAGGTGGTGAAAGCATGCGGGCCTTGGTCACTGGGGGTGCGGGTTTCATTGGTTCTCATCTCATTGACCGCCTTGTCGCTCGCGGTGATGAAGTGGTCGTGCTGGACAACCTGTCCAGCGGCCATCGCTCCTTCATCGCCGAACACCTTGAAGCGGGGAACGTGGAATTGGTTGAAGGTGACATCTGCTCCATGGACGATGTTTCCACCGCCATGGGCAAGGGCATCGATACCGTGTTTCATCTCGCTGCCAACCCTGACATCCGTCTGGGCACACGCATCACCGACACTGACCTCAAGCAAGGCACCATCGCCACCTACAACATCCTCGAAGCCATGCGAGTCGCCGGGGTTCAACGCATTGCGTTTGCTTCCAGTTCCGTGGTGTACGGCGAGGGGGCACCTCTGCCAACCCCCGAAACTCACGGGCCTTGCATGCCCATCTCCTTGTACGGAGCCAGTAAACAAGCCGGCGAGGGCCTGATCAGCAGTTGGGTCGGGACCTTCGGCCTTCAAGCCTGGATTTTCCGATTTGCCAACGTGGTCGGGGCTCGGGGCACCCACGGCGTGATCTTCGATTTCATTCACAAATTGAAAAACGACCCGAGCCGATTGGAAGTCCTTGGTAACGGGCTGCAAGAGAAATCATACATGGAGGTGGGGGACTGCGTTGATGCGATTTTGCATTACATGCAACACACCAACGAGCCGTTGAACCTGTGCAACCTTGGGAGCCACGACACGGCGTCCGTGAGGCGAATTGCCGAAATCGTCGTTGATGTCACGGGCTGTCACGATGCGGTCATCGAATACACCGGTGGCGACCGAGGCTGGGCTGGCGATATTCCAAAAGCCCGGTTAGCGATTGAGCGAATGTTAGAAAGTGGCTTCGATGTGCGCATGAACAGCGAGGCAGCGATTCGCCATACAGCAGAATGTCTGCTTGAGGAAATTGGACTTGAGGAGTGAACCAAATGAGAATTCGCATGCAGAGCGATGAAGAAGCCGATGTTCGAACCGATGCTGGAATCAAGATTTTGGCCATGTTTTTCGTGGCCAT
This sequence comes from Candidatus Poseidonia sp., assembly GCA_016779705.1. Taxonomy (GTDB): domain Archaea; phylum Thermoplasmatota; class Poseidoniia; order Poseidoniales; family Poseidoniaceae; genus Poseidonia. Next base: position 2,757 of record JADHNB010000099.1, read on the forward strand.
CATGGTCTTGGCATTCACCACCAACCCGATTGCCACGGGCACGAAGGTTGGCGAGCGAGCCCCGACCCTTGAAGGGAAAGCCTACAACGGCGGTGGTTGGACGGAGTTCGACATGGATTCGTATTTCGACTCGAACTGGACGAAAGGGGATGTCAACAACGGGTCGTGGATGCTCATTGATTTCATGGACACCGATTGCCCGTTTTGTGTTCGCTCAGCTGAAGACGTGGCCACCTATTCCGACTACTTCATGAAAATTCGAAAAGACGGCAACGGCAACCCTGAATGGCAGGGCCCCACCGTGACGTTTGTCGCCAGCGCCACCCAACTTGACATTCCGGGTCACGAATCCAGCCGTGATGAAATCATCGCGTTCCGAGACAAGTCGGGCACGGAAGAATGCGATGGAAGTTCGTGTGCAACCCGCCCAGGGTCTGCTCACAATTTCATCTACATCGACGACCTGGACCAGGACAACATGAAACGATGGAAGGTGGCTGGCACTCCTTCCTACTACCTGATTCAACCCGACGGTATCGTGGCTTGGTCGTCGGCCGAAAGCAACGGTGAAACGTTCTACGAGGCCATCGGCCGATTGACCCTTGCGGAGGCTTGACCATGAATCAAAACCTGTTCATCGTCGCCTACGCTGTTCCTCTTCTGTTTGGTCTCATTTTGATGACTCGAGCGGGCGACTCCATGGCGGAGACCTTGTCCAAGCGAAACCCGTTGATGGTCCACGCTCGACGTCGTCACATGCTGGGGTTGAATTTGGTGGGGCTCGTTGGTTTCGTCGTCTCCGTCCACACCCTTTGGATTTCAAACAAGATCAGCGAAGGGGGCAACGTGTGTTCGAGCGCCACGGTCTTTTCGTGTGACGACGTTCTTGGAAACGCAGCCTACAACACCGACCCGGTGTTTGGACTCTCCTGGGGCTTGATCGGCATGGTGGCTTTTGGCTCGCTGCTCTTCATCACCCAAGCTGTGGGGAAAGAACCCGACGCCTTGTGGGCTGAAAAGTACCTCAAGTACGGGATGTACATGACCGGGGCCGGATTGGGCGTGATTGCCCTCTTGGTCTCGTACGAGATTGAAATGGGTAAAATTTGCCAATTCTGTACCATGGCTCACATCTCCAACGTGATTGCTCTGTTTGGTTTTTGGCGCGCCACCCAACTTCACGACAAGGGTGAGTGGAAGGACAACGCCACCGAAAAGAAGGCCGAAGGAGCGTGAGTCGCATGAACAAGGAAACGCTGTTTTGGGCCCTCGTGACACTTTCAGCCTTGGCTGCGCTTGGTTACTTGCTCGGCCAAAGCGACGGTGAGCCGTTGTTCAACACCGCCGATGAACGGCATTCAATTGCGAACGATTGCATTGGAGGGCATGGTTCCAGTGTTGTTGAACATTACCACCCGATCCTGACCATCTCAATCATGGGCGAGAATGTGCCGATTCCCGATAATGTTGGCCTTAACGACGGTGATTGCACCATGCGCCCGTTGCATACCCATTCAGGTGACGGAAAGATTCACGCTGAGTTCGCAGAAGCAGGCGTGGAGGCTCCCCTTGAAGCCTTTTTCGACATTTGGGGGAAGCACATGGACGCGACCGGATTTGACGAGCATCGCGTGGATGCCAATCACGAATTCTTGATGTATCTCAACACCTACACGGTTGAGAACGGACAAGTGGTGGTTGACTCAAGCCAACGACAACAGATTGAAGATTTTGAAAACCTCATTCTTGAGGACATGCAATACATCGAGCTAATTTATCGAGAAATTGCGTGATCAGGGCGTGAAGGCGCCGCTGAACATGGCAGCGTTGGGCTCCGTTTCGATCTCTTCCATTCGAAGCACGGTCACCTCAATCTCGGTGGCTTCTCGGTAGGTCAATCGCAATTCCTGCATGAGGTGACGTTGGACGTCTTCCATGTTTGCTCCACGAAGAACGGAAAGGTGGTGGGTGGTGTCCTCGCCAACTTTCGCCATGTATTCAACCACCCACTCTTTGGTGGGCGTCTCCGTTTCCCAAGCGACGTCTTCCCATGTGTTTGTCATGATATTACATTGTCCTAGCCGTTTATCAAACCTTGGTGTTCTCGTCCATCTTCTTACCGGAATTCGGCGAGAATTTCCGTTTTCACGATGGTTCTTGCCGTATTTAATGGAAAATTTACTTCTTTCGCCATAGGCTGACCAGCGCCAACACGCCACAGGCGAGGAGCAACGCGCCCTCAAAGTTCGATGCTTCTGGTTGTTCGGCTCGGTCACGGAACGCCAATTCAACCGCACCAAATGACGGAATGTTGCCTTGATTTTGCACCGTTTCAGCGGTCGCTTCGTGGAGGAGCAGCACGCTCCAAGACTCAAGATCTCCGAATTCAATCGAAAATCCGTCGGTGCAGGATTGACCAATGGTCACCGAGTCAAAGCCGATGGTTGTCACGATGGTGTCGTTCACCAACACGCACTCGGCAGCGGCGACGACGACACGATCACGGGTGGATTCACCTGGATTCACGACGCCTTGGGGCATGGGTTTGCCATGTTCAACCAAAAGGAAGGTCAGTTGGCCTGAATCGCTGTCAACCAGGTGAGCATGGGTGAGGGTGGCTTTGTAGCCCGTTTCGGTCTTGACCACCTCAAAGGCGAGTTCTGAAACGGTTTGGCGTTGAAGTTCGGCATCGAGGATGTCCTTCTGAACGTCGGGCCAGGCGTCGTACCCGAGTCGGGGTTCCCCTCCTTCAACGACAAAGGTTGGCGTGGAATTGCCGAGGCCAA
>JADHNB010000100.1 GCA_016779705.1 Candidatus Poseidonia sp.
GGGGGTCGTCGTCGTGGTGGGACCCAACGCGGGCTTTGCCGATAAATTCGTGGTCCATGTCCAGGCCAAACGGAACGTTGGTCTCCCAAGAATCGCGGGCAAGGAAGGCATCATCGCCGAGGGCCGGTGAGCAAAAATCGACACCCGAGAGCAAGTAGCCTTTCTCCAAACGGAGCGTGTCACGGGCACCCAGACCCACCGGCGTGGCCCCGGCACCGACCAAAGCACGCCACAGACGAGGCGCATCGCTGTTGGAAACGAAAATCTCGTAGCCGGCTTCTCCGGTGTATCCCGTGCCTTGAATCCAGCCGTTGACGCTGAGTGCATTTTCCGTGAGTTCACGCCACTTGAAGCGACCCACGTGTTGACCTTCGCCCATGGCCGATGCCAGGAAGTCCTTCGCAAGCGGACCTTGCAACGCCAAAATGGAGGTGTTTTCGGAGAGGTTTTCCAAGGTGACCGAACCGTCATCGGGAAGATGCTTGGTGAACCACGCCCACATCACGTCGATCATCGAGGCGTTTGGAACGCCCAAAACTTCCGTCTCGCTGACCACGGCGAAGATCATGTCGTCGATGAGGTAACCGTCATCGTCGAGAAAATGGGTGTAAGCACACCGACTCGGTGGAATGGCCGTCACCCGCTGCGTCGCCAACCCTTCAAGCCAAGTTCGGACGTGTTCACCCGAGAATCGGAAGGAACCCATGTGAGACACGTCGAAAAGTCCAGCACCGCTTCGTGTCGCCAAATGTTCGTCTCGGATGTTGGTGTACCAGATGGGCAACTCAAAGCCGTGAAAATCAACGAGGTTGGCCTCCAGCGCAACATGCTCATCGAAGAGGGCGGTTCGTACAGGGGGCGCTTCGCTCATGACCGCTGGACCTCCACTCGCCACATAAACCTCGGTTTGTGGAGGGCTCAATCCGCGGCGGGTAACCCGCGGCAGATTTCCTCACCGTGATGGACCACTCGGGCCAAGAAACGGTCCAGCGATGCTCGGGTCACGTTCTGATTGACCAACACCATGCGCAACACCACCTCTTCACCGATGTTGGAGCGACTCACCATGAACGAGCCTTCGTGAATCAATCGTTGACGAATTTCGGCGTTCACTTCGTTGATATCGTGGCCGTCTGAGCCAGGGTTGTATCGAAAACAAACGTTGGTCCATGTTCGCTTGGACATCATCTCCAAGCGGGGGTCCTGGTCAATCTTCGCTTCGAGGTAATCGGCGTCGTCCATGTTCTGGTCAACCATCTTCGCCCAGCCCGCATCACCCCGAACCCGCCACTCGATCCAGAGCTTGAGTGCGTCGTTGCGGCGTGCGCACTGCAGGGAATAGCGCCCAAGGTCGTCGGAGGCGGCTTCGCTGTGAAACAAGTAATGGGCCACGCTGGCGTGGTCGCATAAGCGGCGCAAGATTTCGGGTTCCTTGATGAGGAACACGCTGCACATCAACGGGACGCTCATCATTTTGTGGGCATCCCAGCAAACGCTGTCGGCTTTATCGATGCCGTGCATCAACGACCGGTGCGTGGATGAAAACAAGCAGGCTCCGCCCCACGCTGCATCGACATGCAACCAAAGCCCTTCCTCGTGGGCGATGGACGCCAACGCGTCGATGGGGTCAAACGCACCTCGGACCGTGGTGCCCGCCGTTGCCACGACGCAGAACGGTATCATGCCTTCTCGGCGAGCGAACTCGATTTCCTCCTGCAACCGTTCCGGCCGCATTCGGCCTTCATCATCGCACGCCACCTTGATGACGTTCTGGTGCCCGATGCCGATGACGTTGGAGGACATCAACACCGAATAGTGGGCCTCCGCCGAGACAAAAACCGCCATTGCCCGACCGTCAAAACCGGTTTTGGTGGAATTGGGGAGGGCTCGTTCACGAGCGCAGAGCATGCCGAGCATGTTTCCGTTGGAACCGCCGGTGGTAAAGGTTCCAAAGCCGTCGGGGAAACCGGCGAGTTCGTTCATCCGCTTGATGAGCGTCTGTTCAATGAGCGTGCCCATGGGCGAGAGCTCGTAGGTGTACATCGAATTGTTGGTGGCTGCAGCGATGATTTCACCCGCCAGCCCGGGAAGCGAGAGACCGCCCCACAGCGGATTCATGAACTCCGAACGGTTGGTTTTCACACTGTTGGCGATGTACGTGTCGAGGTCGTCCAGGACGTTATCCACCCCGAAACCCTCCAAAGGAAGCCCGAGGTCAAGGGTCCGTCGCATGGTCGGAAGCGATGCTTCGGGAGAAACACGTCCGGGACGATCCTTCTCTTGAACGTGGGCGAGGAGCCGACGCGCCACTTCATCGATGAAGGCCTCAGCGTCCAGCGTCATCAATGATTGCTCATCGCCGTCCGTTTATGAGATTGTGTGTGACGAAGAATCGGTGGTTGCATCGAGGGTTGCGGTCTGACGAGCGAAAAATCCGTCCGAATGCAGGACGGGGGGGGGACATCCCATCGGGTTTTATTCACATCGGAATTTGGATATGCAGATTACATAAAAAGGCCATAGAATGGAAATCTTTCAGGGATTTGCACGCCGAATGGTCTGAAAAATCCGCTCAAGGTGGGAGGGAATTGGCAAATGGCGTCCGTGACGAGGGGACCGAGGAGATCCCATCAATCGTCCGATGTTTCTCCCGGGAGCGCCCTCAAAACCGAAAAATATCCCATTCACCTTGCATATTTTACAATTAACTTTGAATAGAATCCGATGTTACGGAGGACCATGTTGGGACACATTGGGAGCAAATGGTTGGACCGTCTGCATCAACAACTTGCCAAAGAACTGCGCGTCAACGGTTGGTCGCAAATGGACATCGCCAAAGCCACCGGCTCAACCCAAAGCACGGTATCACGTGCCATCATGAAACCGGCAACACCCTTGGGGGCGTCGGCCGACGAAACCACCGTGGACGGATGGGCGAGGGAGTTGGCGCATTCCCTTCACCAACTTGGCCCAGGGGCTAACGTGCAGCGGCAACGACTCGTGTTCGAGTTCCAGTTCGGCAACAACCAAACGCTGCGATACGACAAAAGTCTGACCGGATTGAATTTGGACGAAGACCAAGCAGCCGGCGCCTTGCTTCGGCGCCTTGAATGGGCCACGGGCCGCCTGGATTTACGACGCCTTCGCGGATACATGCCCGCGGTGGGCATGAACATCGCCGCATGCCTTCCGTCAGCCACCACGGCTCAGGAGGTGGCCGCCTATCCCGGCCGAATGACCTTGGTTGACAACGTGCTGCGACGTCACGATACACCCGAACTCGGGGCCTCACATCATTTGGCCAACGTCCTTCTGCAGGCCAAAGCCGTTGACCCCGAGAAATGCGCCATCTTGAACCTCAAGCCACCGACGTTGAACGGCATGGTGGACCAAGGCGACATCAATTACATCTCGGACGAATTGGATTATCGGCTTGGTTTGGCCCCAAAGGGTCACCTCCAGCCGCACGACGGACGATTGGACATTCTTCTCGATGAAGGCGCCTTTGGGTGGGAGCCATCGCTGTACATTCTGGCACCAAACCCGATGGATCTGATCGACCGTACCCACGCCATCATCGACGCCATGGATACGGAGTGATTTGATGAAGTGGATGTTGATGGCGGCCCTGATGTTTTGTGCGACCTTGAGCGGTTGCCTTGCTGATGGCCTTCTTCGCATGGACGACGAGCGGTGCGTGGCACCCATGGCCAGAACCGACGATGGGACGTTGAAGGTCATCACCTACGACATCACGGCGTTCTCTCAGGCCATGCTTGACGAATTTGCCCAGCAGTCAGGCTACGAAGTGGAACTCATTCTCGCCGATGATGCAGGAGGCATCCTTGAACGGATGCTCCAAACACAAACAGCACCTCAAGCGGATGTGGCGGTTGGCTTGGACAACACCTACCTGCAAACGGCCATCGACTTCTGCCTGCTCTCCCCACACGAGGTCAACACCGGTGGACTCGATGCCGACGTCTTGGCGCATTACGATGGCCCCCTCGCCGTGCCCTTTGACCACGGTCATGTTTGCCTGAACTACGATGAGTCGGTCGTTGACGGTGAGAACCTCTCCGTGCCTTCCGACCTTTGGAACCTTACTGAACCTGAGTGGGAAGGAAAAACCGTGTTTCCCTCACCCCTGACCTCATCGCCCGGGCGAGCGTTCATGGTCGCCACCATCGATTATTTCGAAAACGATGGCGACGATAACACCACGGCTTTTGATTGGTGGAAGGCCATGGCGGGCAACGGTGCCATCTTCACCACGGGGTGGACCGAAGCGTACGAAACGTACTACAGCGGTGGCTACGGACCGTGGACGGAGGGTCATCTGGGCGGTGCAGCCATGACGGTTTCGTACTGCCACTCACCGGGCGTTGAGGCCTTTTACAGCGAGAATTGGACCGTTTCCACCTCCCTGGTCTTGCCACGCGCCACCTTCCATCAGGTTGAGTACGGTGCCCTGGTCAACGGCGGCGGGAACGCCGACGCTGCCAACGCCTTCCTGACCTATTTGCTCAGCGAAGAGGTGAACCGCAACATGCCTGAAAACAACCTCATGAAATCGGTGCTTGAAAACGCCACGTGGCCCGAAACCTCGGGTTACCGCTTCCACACCGATGAGCCGATTCAGAACGCCAACGTATCCACGACTCGGATTGGAGACGACATGACCCAATGGTTGGTGGCATGGTCCGCCGCAACGCAATAGGGTGGGTGAATGTCTGGAGCGAGTCAACCTCTGCGCCCCTTCGGTGTCCACGTGGTTCAATGGATTGCGTTGATCACCGTCATTGGCCTCGGCCTCGTCCCCCTCCTGTTGGCGCTGCTTCGGTTGTGGGGGGTGACCGGCATCACCCCCTTGGCGGCGCTCGCCCAATTCCACGAACTACCAGGAGCGATGGACGCCCTGAAATTCTCCGTTTTGGAAGCGCTGTTTTCCACGCTACTGACCGTCGTGATCGGCTTGCCGCTGGCGTGGGCGTTTGGTCGATACCGATGGAATCGGGTTCGCTTGAAGCGTTCCTTGTTGTTCCTTCCGTTCGTCACCCCGCCCATCGTCGCTGCTGCGGGCTTTCTTGCGCTCCTTTCGCCTGGCGGCGTCATCCATCGACTCGGTCTTGATCTGCGAGGCGAAACGGGATTCATCGGAGCCGTTTCAGCCCTCACCGGTTGGGAACACCCCGGTCATTTCATCGCCTTGATCGTGGCCCACGTTTGGTTCAATCTCTCGTTGGTGGTCCGATTTGTTGAACCCGTGGTGGCCCAACTTGACCCTTCGTGGGAAGAACAGCTCCGGTTGCTTCCAGCGGGCCAAACCATGGGAGGGCGTGTGCGGCACCTCTGGATGCCCGTGTTGGGCCCGGCCACCCTGGTCGCCTCGGCCTACACGTTCTTCTTCAGTTTCACCTCGTTCGCGATGGTGAAATGGCTCGCTCCATCGTCCAACACCCTTGAGTCCTTGTTGGGGGAGATGGGCGGAACAGCCGGTATACCGGGGTACCGCCTTGAGACCAGTCTGG
>JADHNB010000101.1 GCA_016779705.1 Candidatus Poseidonia sp.
GGCCCTGGTTTGGCAAGCCATGCTCATCGATGCCGGAGTTTACTGGTTGAGTGCGAATTTGATTCTCGGTTTGTTCAACATGTTGCCTTTTGGCCCGCTGGACGGGTTGAAAGTCAAGGATTGGAACGAGCAGGTCTTCTTTGGCGTCCTCGGCGTGTTTGCCGTGCTGGTGTTCACGATGTTCACGGGCGTCTGGTCCCCCATTGATGTGCTTTACACCGTCGCCCACCCGATCTCGGGTTTGATTCGTTGAATCATAGGTAAGCGTTGAGAACCGGCTTTTCGTCCAAGTGGAAGAACGAGTAAGAGGCCCACCACACGATCATGTCGAGGCTGTCCACCAGATTGGACACCCCGCTCTGGGCTTCGCCGTAGTCTTTGTCCGTGGTGTCCATCCACGCTTCCATTTCGTCAAGGGTGTCACAGGTTTGGTGATAGCACCAGTACCCGTCCACGAGGCCGCCGAATCCCATCGTCACCGTGCCGAGGTTGCGTTGGAAACTGTCGTGGTCAGAGCGAGCCGTGGTGTCTTCGTACACGATGATTTCAGGCCGCCCTCGTTCCAACCAATCGTCCACCTTCCACGTGGCAGGGTCAAACCCTTCGCCAACGAGAATGGATTGTTGTTCCTCCACGCCAATGGCATCGGCCCCAATCCAAAGGGCAAGGCCCACCATTTCGGGCTGATTGATGAGGTCGTGGTCAAGCGACGGCCCGATGTACACGCGCAGCGGCCAGACCTCCTCATCTTTTGGATACCCATCGGGGTCAATGGCGGTGGCAGGGTCGCCGTGTGGAGCGCCGCCGCCCCCTGGCCAGTTGACGCCCGCCATGTCGAGGTTGACATAATTGGTGACCAGCACATCGGGGTTGTCTTCCTTCACAAAGTAATCCGTCCAGTAGTCGCTGCCACGTTTACCCCCTTCTTCGCCCGACCAGAAACAGAACACCATGGTCCGTCGAGTTTGGAAATTGGCCATGGCCTCGGCCACGGTTAACACCATGCTGGTGCCGGCGGTGTTATCGTAGGCCCCGACACGGGTTCCGTAGGTACGCTGGCCCGTGACGTGAGGGTCGTCGGCGATCAAGTTTGCCGGTGGGGCGATGTCGAAGTGAGCTCCAAAGACCATCCATTCGTTCGGGACTTCCGTGCCGTAGCGGAAACCACAGATGTTGTAGGCCTCTGGGTTTTGATTCTCAAAGACATCAACGAAGGAATAGCGCTGCACGACGACCTCGAGGCCGAACGATTCCAGAGCGCCCATCAAGTACACGGCCCCCGCTTCGTAAGCGGCGTTGGCCTGCCCGGCCCAGCGCTGAAGATAGCCCACGGCAAAGTCACTGGTATCCAACAAGTTGGGCGTTTCATCGGTGAGGTGGGCGAGGTAATTGTAGGTCGTCCGTCCGTTGACCACCCCGGTGGAATGACGCCCACCATCGGCTTCACCGAAGGCCGGGGCCATGGGGCGGGAAACCATCACCGTGGCGACGTTCACCGGGCCACCGGTGGTGCTGCTGGCGTTAAACAAGCCAGTGCCGTTTCCAGTTCGGAGGACGGCCCCTCCGCTCGCTTTGAGATGGTCGCCGTCCGAGTACCAACTCGCCCATGACTCGTTGGCGTCACGAATCGGCCAGTGGTCCCGCCCGTATTCGCCCAAGAGCGCAACGGCCATGCCCGCTCTGGGCGGCGCAAGCAACGAGACTTGTTTTGACTCACCCGCTCGCAAATCAAGGACGGTTGAGTTGAACACGTACCCGGAGTCTCGGTCTTGAATCAAGTACGGCAAAAACACCGACATGTCTTCTTTGGCCGTGACGGTGAACGGTTGGAAAACACCACCGTCGAGGACGGCGGGAGCCAGCATGACGTTGTCAAGATCGATCAATCCATTCCCCTCATCTTCGCCAAAACAACCCGAGAGGGGGGCACAACACATCAACAGGACAAGGAGAAGGGCCTGCCCGTGCCGTTGTCGCACCATGAACTTGCGTGGGGGTTCACCTTCTCAAGGTCTGCCCCGGTTTCACCGATTCTTTGAAGAAGGAACAGGCCCATACTCTTGTTGAGAACATGACCAAAACTCCCAACCGAAAAATGGCACACCGACGACCATATCGGCCGCTGTTCGCTCGTCATACGGTGGAGGTCATTGACGACCCCCGCTGTCCGCTCATCGAAGGATGATCACGCCTCTTCATCGACGTGCTTCGGTGCCACGACCATCTCCTGGCGTTCTTTTCGGATGGACATGACCGTGGCGATCATGCCGAACAAGGCCACGAAGGCGAAGAGGAGCATGAGGTCCCCACCGCTTTCTGTCGAATCATTACCATCTCCGAGCGGCCCCTCCTCATCACATCCCAGCCCAAAGCAATCGCCCGGGCTCGGGCCGTTTCCCTCCTCGACGTGAACGTCTTGATGCACGGTCACGGTGTGCTCCCAAATCTCTTCAACCCCGCTGACGTTGCGATGGATCCAAAACGTGTACTCGCCAACGGTAGCGTTGCTGGCGAATGCAAAGGTGGCGGAGACTGCGCACGACTCATCAACCAAACTCCCGTTTTCATCCAAGGCGCACGATTCGGTGAGCGTTGACGACTCAAAGTCGAGGGAATCGTTGAAGACGCCGTTTCGGTCGACATCCAGGCGAACGACCATCGTGGTGTTGTTGGTGCTGTCTTCCATCTTGAACCACAGGGTGTTGCCCTGAACAAACGACGGGTCAGTGATGTTGCCCGAGGCGACCCCATCGGCCAACAAAATGACGGTCATCGTCTTCTGTTCGTGAGCGGAAGCGGAGAATGCGAAGCATGCACTCGAGAGCAAAAGGAGGACAGCGAGCGACGCCGTTTTGCTGCCCATGGCCCTGGGTGGCCAGGGGGTCATAAAGACCAAACGCATGATTGAGGTGGGGATGGCATGGGCGGAAAGGAGGTCATGTTGACCATCTTCACGATTCTTTTCCTCACGTCCGCCACGCTTTACCTCGTCGGCGACGACGCCGTTTCATCCGAAGGGAACACCGCCCTCGCCTCAAGCGGCGACCCACTCTTCCAATTCGAAGGGCACGACCACAAGAATGCCAGCCAACATGAGGCGGGCACGCCCAACATGGAATTGCTGGACTTCAATCCCCTCACCACGCCAGGCAACGCCGAAGTCCAAGTGGCGACCACGCCCGATGGACGCACCTACGCCTACCTTGCGGGTTGGAACGACATGCACATCGTTGACGTGACCGACCCCACGAACACCACGGTGACCGGGGTGTACAATGACCCCAACACGCAGGTGCTGGACGTCAAGTACCTCGAACACAACGGCAAGGAGTACATTATTCAGCAAAATCAACTCATCGATCCGGGCAACGCCGACCCCAACATCGGTGAATGGAGCGACCCCGCCCAAGTCACGGTGACCCTCATCGACGTCACGGACAAATCCAACCCGGTTTGGGTGGATTCGTGGTACGACGCCGACCACCCCACCGGCCCCCACAACCTCTACACGCACATGATTGACAACGAATGGTACATGTTCATCGCCAATCCCGATTACGACGACTGCAACGATGCGATTGGGGAAGCCTGTGGCGGCGTGACCATCGCCCATCTCAATCTCGTCGGTTCCGCCTCCCGCACCTTGCCTGGAGTCCCCGCCTCCGGTCTGGGTCATACCATCATCAAGGTCGGCGAATACGAGGTGGCTTGGGACACCACCCGAGGTGGGTGGATTTACATTCACGACATGACCGTTCAAACGTGGCCCGGGGAAGACCCCACGGACCCAAGGTTTGGCCGCACCTTCGTCTACGGCAGCTACTGGGAAGCCGGTTTGCGTATTGGAGACGTGACCGATGTTCCTCACCCCGTCAACTCCCCCGAAGCCTACGTGGCCCATGCCACCACCTGCCGAACCGGGTTTGGAAACCCGCTCATGTGCCGCTGGCGTGCTCCTGAAGTGGGGTTGTGGATGGATTTCCTTGACCTTGACGGTGACGGCCAGCCCGACAGCGGCACCACCGGCAACGAAAACGGCGGGCGGGTTTCCTACATTCACTACGCTGAACCGTTCCCAAACATGGTTGACCTCTCTCACGTGGGGTATTCCGACGAACCGGTGCATTTGGTCACGGCAGCGGTCGAAGTGCTGAGCACCTCCGTTGGTACGGGCATCATCTACCTCATTGACACGACCGACTACACGCTGGAAGACGGCCAATTCAAATTCAAACCGAAACTGATTCGTGATTGGGAAATTCCCTATGCGGAAGACCATTGTTACGGAGCCGATTGTGAAGCCCACCCCAACAGCGACGAGTGGCTGCTGTTCTCTCCCCATAATCTGGACAGTGCGTATTTCGAGACCGATGAATCCACCGATCAAAGCCACGGCGGCGGATGGGACGGTCGCCTCTACATCTCCCATTACCATGCGGGATTGTGGGTGGTGGACGTTGAAACGCTGGTCGACCCCAGCCAGCCCGATGACCGCGTTGCCGTTCACGAAGAAGCGACGGTGGCCTATTACCTCCCCCACGGTGAAGACGGGACCCCGCTCGACTCCAGCTTCTACGACTTTGGATGGGTTCCCTTCCTCTGGGCGGTTGAGCACCACGACGGCATCACCTATGCTTCATGCATCTCTACCGGCCTCTACCTTGTGCAGTTGGACATCGACCTGCCCTACCGAATTTGAGGTGTTGACACATGAAGGCCCCTGCTTTGGCGTTCTGCATGACCCTTCTCCTGTCGTTGGCCGGATGTCTTGGCCCGGAAATGACGCCTGCGTGGGAACCTCACGGTGACGAACTCGACCGGGTGAAGGTCAAGGATTTCACCCTCACCTCAAGCGAAAACGAATCGTGGACCTATTCCGAAGAGGCGAGCAACACCACCTTGGTGGTGGCGTTCCTGTTCACCAATTGCCTCGATATCTGCCCCATCGTGACGCACAACATGAAGTGGGTCAAAAGCCAGCTCACGCCCGAGGAACTCAACAAAACGACCTTCCTGACGGTGACGGTGGACCCGTGGCGAGACAACGTGTCCACGCTGCATGATTGGAAGACGGGAACGAACTCGGAATGGACGCACCTCACGGTCACGGACAATACATCGGGCAGCCCGTCCATGCAGGCCATCCAGGACGTCTGGGTGAACTTCGGTGTGGGCCTGACCATTGAGGAAGCCGGGACCGACTCCAGTGCGCGGCACCATCCCGACGACTATACGGTGAACCACAGCACGGGGACGATTCTTGTTGACCGATTTGGCCACCTCCGGGTGTGGTGGGGCGACAACGATTGGATTCTGGATCTCTTTCTCGACGATTTGCGCCATCTTCACACCCTTTGATGGGGATTGAGCACAAAGGATTATGTGGACTTCCCGCTTTTTTCCGATTATGGCACGGGATGTACTTCGCATCACTGGATTTTTCCTCGCCATGCCCCTGTCTCTTTTCTTCCCCGAATTTTTCCTTATGGAATGAACCGTCCTTGGTCGTTGGGTGAGCAATGGGTAGCGA
>JADHNB010000102.1 GCA_016779705.1 Candidatus Poseidonia sp.
CCGGGCCCTCATCGCCTCGGCCATTGACGTTGAACGCCGAGGCGTGCAGATGGAACGGGTTCGCCACGAAGTGGAGGTGTGCGAGGCGTTGCAGGCCAAGTTTGACGCTGAACCGGCGTTCAAAGCGGCTTTTGAGGCGTTGACACCGGGCCGTCAGCGAGCCTACCACCTGTACTTCAATCAAGCGAAGCAGGAGAAGACGCGGTTAGCCCGTGTTGAGAAATTCGAGGCGGCCATCCTTGCGGGCAAAGGCATGCATGACGGTTACCGCCAGAAGTGATGCAGAGGGACCCTCTGATCAAAAGGTGAATCACTCCGTACCCTTTGCTCATGCTTCGTGCGCCACGGTTTCTGCCCTCTCGCTGGACAAATTCCTCGTGACGATCAAGCCCACCAACGCTCCCAACGGCGCCACCATCATCGACAGCAGCAGCACGGGCATGGAGACGTAAATCGGCTGGCCCGTGGCGACGAGTCGCTGCCACGTCCAGCGGCCCACGAAGAGGTCAAACGCCAGGTAGTGAAGCCAGCCAATCAACACGACCTCACGTTCAGAAAACAACTCGACCACCACGTCGGGGGTGGGCATGTCGCTGCCCAGCAGCAGCAGGATGTCCAACAGGTTGGGCAGCACCGCCAAGGTGTAGGCGGCGGCCAGCGGGGCGAGGTAGACCCATTCGCTTCGCAGGAGGGCCGCAGTACGCTCGTGCGTGGGGGCAAACCACATCATGAGCCAGAAGGGGAGGATGTAGAGGCTGGAAAACCAGAACAGGACGTCGATGAAGGCCACCATGTCACCGGCCACCCGTCTCCATGATGTTCAAGGCTTCCGTCAACACCGTGGCGTTGGCCCAATACGTCTTGGAGGACCACACGAGCCGGCCCTCATCGTCAAGCACCTGCAGGGTGGGCGTCACCGGTTGCTGGAAGGCTCGGTAAAGGCCGACATCGGTCATGCGGCCGCTTTGAGCGTCAATGACGGTGGTGGATGGGGGCGGTAGCATCAACGGCCAGGGCATGAAGTGGGTGCTGTTGTTCTCGCCGTATCGCTGAGCCACGGACTCGCGGGACTCAAACTCGGGGTAGCGATGAACCGCCACGATGTTGGTGGTGTTCGAGAGGTTGCCCGCTTCCAACTCCTCCTTGAGCATGACCGTCCAATCGTGGCATCCGCTGCATCCCGAGGCCACCCAAAGCAGCAACACCGGGCCGTCAAAACTCGAGCGCAGGTCCAGGGTCGCCCCGCCGTCCACCGCTCGGTCGAAGGTGGGGGCAGAGAACGAGAGGTGGGTTGGCACGGGGGTCAACACGACCTCTTGCTCCGCCCCTTCGTTGGATTCCATGGGCGCTGCCGTGCAACCGGCCAGCATCGTGAGGACGACCAAACAGGCAACCAGTCCCTTCCCGTTCACGTTTTTCCCTCTCCCTGCATCGGTATTTGAACGCCTGTTCTCACCAGCCAAACGAGGCCACCCAGTAGATGGCGTCCCACCACGTGCACTGAATCGAGAGCATCACGCTGCCCGCCAAGACCGCTTTCGCACCGGCCAAGCGTTCTCGGGAGGACCACACGAGCACACCGAAGCCCACGGAAGCCAACCCGGCCGTCCACAGCACGGCGATCACCGCCACCGCTCCGAGGAAGCTCGGGCTCTCAAGGTACAGTCGTGTTAAGTCAATCCAGACCAATGAAGCGAGCAAAAAGGCAGCGTAGAGGATGAACAATCGCTGCACGCCACGGCCGTCTTCGCTTTGCCGTGGCCAATGGAGCGACGCCACCTGGTCTTCATTCCATGCGAAGAAGAACCGATGCCACATGAGCAAGTAGCCGGCGGCCGCTACGAACATCCACGGAACGATGAGCCGCTGCATGCTCTCGGGCACGTCCCCCCAGTACACCATCGGGTCGGCCACGGCGTTGACGCCGCGCCAGTACGAGGCGAGGATGAGCGGGCCTACGAGCGTAGAAAACCAAAACACGGTGCTCCGCTTCATTCGCTTTCACCGTTGGAAGGGGTGCCATGATTCCCGGCCGCTGCCGCCTTGGCCGCCGTTCGCTTGAGGAACGGAGCGTACAGTGCAGGCAGGATGAGCAGGCTCGAGAGCAACGCCAGCGTGATGGCCACCACGAAGGCCTGACCGAACAGGCGAAGGGGCAGGAGGGCCGAGAGGTTCAGCACCGCAAAGCCACCGGCCGTGGTGAGGGCAGCGCCCGCCATGGCTCGTCCGGTGGTGGCCGAGGAGCGGGCGACCCATTCGCTGGGTTTAGCAAAGGGATGATGTTCGGCTTCTTCCTCCAACCTCGTGGTGAAGTGCACCGCGTAATCCACGCCCAATCCGAGCGAAAGGGCCCCGATGGTCACCGTTTGCGAGTTGATGTTGTACCCGGTGTACCCCATCAGCCCGTACACCCACACGACGACCATCATGAGGGGAATCCACGAGACAAACCCTCGTTGGAGGCCTTCCACGACGTCCTTGTTGCGGGCGGTGTGAATGCCCACCAACATGAACAGAATCACCACGGCCACAATGGCGGTGGATTGAACGGACGCTGACGCCACGTCAGAGGTCGTTTGAGCGTTGATGAGGCTACGGCCGCTCAACCGGAGGGTAAACGCCTCGCCAATCTCGTCCTCAAGGTCATCAAGCGCCGCTTCAAGGCTCTCCGCCAAGTCCACGGTGGAGGCCCAGTCAAGCGTGTCGGCTTGGAAGGACAAGACCGTTTGCTCGCCGTCCCTTGCCAGCAAGCCTTTGGTGGTCTCGATGCCCGTTTCGTTTTCGAACGCCCAAGTGTTGAGTTCGCTCCAAGCGTTGTCGTCTCCGGCTTCGATCCCCGTCAACATCCCGTCCACGACGGGGTCTTGCAGCCGGGCCTGTTCCAGCACGTCCCAAACCCCGTTCGGCAAGCCGCTGACATCGTCACGAGCGGTCAACATGGTCGCCGCCAACGTCCAGGCTTCTCGCCCTTCGTGAGTCAATACGTCGCCGTCCAGCACGACGTAGAGCGGAGAGCGACTGGTGCCAAAGGCGTCGCTGATGAGCAAAAAGTCCTGCACGACCGGAACACTGTCGTCCAGTTGATCCCGTTGTTCAAACGCCACATCGAGTTGTTGGAACCCGCCGATCATCGGGATGAGCAGGACCAGGGCAAGAACGCCAACCATGGCAGGCCGCTGAGACAAGGCCCCGATGTTCTCGGAAATCGGGCCTACGGTGACCTTGCTGGCCTTGACCAAAGGCAACCGTTTGGCGGGGAGCATCAGCAACAGCGAAGGCAACGCCGAGATGCTGAGCAGGTAAATCAGCATCAAGCCGATGGCGATCACCGTTCCGAACACCTGCAGGAAAGCCAAGGATGACAGTCGGAAGGACAGGAAGCCGACCACGTCCGTCGTGATGGCGATGAGCAAGGCAATCGATGTGAGCACGGTCCCTTGGCGAATGGCCCGGCGTCGAGAGGCCTTGTCAAAGTCACGGAGGGTCACGCGACCTTCGGGGTTGCGTCGCTCTTGCTCCGTCAATTCCTCCCGCACACGCAGCACCACGTGCAGGCCGTAGTCAACACCGATGGCCAACAGGAGCACCGGAATCGAGTTCATGGCGGCGTTGAACGTCATGTCCACGCCAGCGAATTGAATCCATCCCGCCAGCCCGTACGTCGCGGCGATGGCGATGACAGTCAAGACGAGCACGTAGGCGGTTTCACGAACGCTTCGGAAGTTGAACCAAAGGATGACACCCAACAACACGAGGGCGGCGCTGGTGAGCATCCCGATTTCCTTGCCGATGGTAGCGCTGGAGTTTTCGGCAAACTGGGCGAACGAGAACGTCCGCAAGCCCTCATCGCCCGTTTCGCTTTGCAATCGGACTTCCATGGCTTCAGCCCACTGCGTCAAATCGGCCTGCACGTCTCCGATGATGTCGTAGCCGTAATCCGCAGCCTCGCTCGAGACTGCGAGCGTGACCAGCACGGGGCCGTCGCTGTTCCACGGGTCTTGGGCATCCTCGGTGGGCAAGCCCGACAGGATGGCGGCCCGGAAGTCGACGCTCTGCAAACCCATCAGCGGCCCGAGTTGGCCTTGCAGCGGTCCAGTCACCGCCATGATTTGTCCGCTTTGTTGCGGCGTTCGTCCTGTGGCCATGGCTTGGAGTTGGCCCATCAAGGCCCCCAACTCATCGGAGAGGTTGTTGCCCGTATCCATGCGAGGCAACCATTCCGCCGGTTGCCCAGGGTCCCAGGCGGCCAAGCGCTCAGCCGAGACCAATTCCACGGGTGGGACCAACGCTGCGGCCGAACTGAGGTTGGCCAAGGCCGAGCTGAGGTTGTCGTCTGTTGCCATCAACGCCTCGGTGACGGAAACCTGAAGCGGCTGCAACCAAACCTCAGCCGTGGTGGCGTCTTGGAGGGCTAGCCACTGCATGGCGTGGCCTGCGGGTCCGTTGTTCGCCTGCGTCCCAAACAAGGGGTAGTGGTAGGGAGCGAAGTTGCTGTCGTTGAGCATCCCCGCTTCGATGGCGGCCAAGGTGGACCAAGCATCGGGCGTCAGGAGGTCGCCCGATTCGATGTCGTCGATCACTCGGATGAAATCGATGTTGGCACGGTATTCGCCTTCGACTTCGTTCAGCAGGTCGACGCTTGGGTCATCGGGAAAGAACCCGTCCTCGCTGTTGTCAAATTTCAGATGCATGCCGCCCGAGGCCAGCAGCACCATGGTGAGCATCACGGCCGCAAGGGCTTGCTTTGGTCGTTCAACGCTCCAGTCAGTGAGCATCATGAAAGGATTTGCCATGATTTTTGCACACCTTTCTTGCTTATAACCGCCTGTTTCTGGACGAGAAACGGCCCGTGCTCCATCGCCCTGGCGCTCCGTGATGGCGAGGCGGTTTCTAGGGGAAAGGCAAGATAGATTTTTCAGTTGGGAAATCGATTTCTCAATTGGAATCTTCAATTTCCAAGAGGGCGGCCCCCTGCACCACTTGGTCGTTGGTTCCGAAGTGGACGGCCGTGACCACGCCATCGTGCACCGCCACGATGCGATGTTCCATTTTCATGGCTTCAAGCACCATCAACGCATCACCCGCCGCCACCGTATCGCCCACCTTCACGAACACCTCCAGCACCTTGCCCGGCATCGGGGCGACCAAGCCTCCGTCGTTGGCGGTTGAGACGGAACCTGGCTCAAGGCGCTCCCAACGGAACGTGTGCCCGTTGAGGTGGACCCACCACACATCGCCGTGTTTGGCGACATGGGCAAGGGCGGTTCGTCCATCGGGGAGCGTGAGATGGATCCGTTCTCCGTGAACCCTTGCGAGGTGCCCTTGATAGCTGAATTCATCGCCTTGCTTGGACAGCTCGACCTCGATTTCCCCGTCGGGGCCCGCAAACGTGTGTTGCATCACGGGAACCTCCTTGAGAGGGTGGTGAAGGGGTTGGGGGCGATGTCACCCGTTGGGGCAGAACCGTTCGCAT
>JADHNB010000103.1 GCA_016779705.1 Candidatus Poseidonia sp.
CGGTGGGTTTGCCCATCGAGATGGAAAGCGACAGGCCGTTGGTGATGGCCCATCCCGCCGCTGCGGCTCACTATTACGCCAGTTTTGGCCTTCTCGCGGACGGCGGTCACCCGTTCATTCAGGTGATGGCGGATTTTGGCGAACCAACGCCCGACACCTGGGGCTACTATTCCCAAGAAGCCGGGATGGCGACCTATCAGAGGCTCCCCGATTCGGCTCACGGCCACAAGGTGTACAGGAAGGTCGCCTTAGCCACGCCCCACTGGCAAGTCCACATCCAAGGCGACGCCTACAGCCACCTGAAGCACCTCCCGCCCGTTGACGTTCTCTACGTGGATTGGTTGGAATGGCTCGAGACGCACGCTCAAGGAACGCCCCCGAACACGTTTGCTCACCTCGTGAGCGCCTTTGTCCATCACATCAGGGAGGGCGGATTGGTGGTGCTGGACCACAAGCATTTGTTCGGCCCGGCCGACCTCCATCCGTGGTTCAGCTGCATGCACGAGGCCGTCGTGGACATGGCCAACGGTTCAAGGCTTGAGAATCTCGGGAAGCTCGAGTGGTTGGCCCCCAACCTCCACGGTGAGTTCAACGAGCACACCGCCACGGTGTTCAAGGTCGTTCACGCCGATCCCGGTCTGGCCGAGGCCGATTGGGACGAGGCCATCCTCCCTTGGTTGATGTTGACCACGCCGGAGGCCTCCCTCACCTCCGCCGACATCGGCGCTTTGTTGGCTTCGGGGTCTTCGTCGCCCGTCCATGCTGATGCCGAAACGATGGACCAGTGGATGGAGGAATGGATGAGGTACAAGGAACTGCCCGAGAACAGTTTGTGCTTTTTGGGCCCCATGCCCGCTGCCCATCCGTGGCCAGAGGGTGCGTATGAGGGGTTCCTGAGGTGGTTGTTGGACCATCCTCATTGGTTGACGGACGAGCTCAAGGTGAGGAAATATGCCATGCTCGGTGAAGCGTTCACGCTCAACGTCGTTCACGGCGACCTTTCGAGGATTGCCGGCAGGTTGCACTCGCCCCATTCGGTCTTGGCCCTCAGGACGGGTTTGGCAGCGAAGGTGCTGTCGAGGTTCCCGCAGTGGAAGCACCAGGTCCTGTCACTTCAAAGCCCGATGCCGTGGATGGTGAATCCCGTCAAGGGCCTGAGGTGGTCGGGCGAGAACGCCACGCCCGGCTTGGCCACCACCATGCTGGCGCTGGCGAAGAGCCAGCCGTTCGATTCGCTGGTGCCAAGCGTGAAGCCCATGCAGGTCAACCACCTCGTGACCGTGGCCCACGGGGAGGCTTCGCTGAACGAATTGATGAAGGACATCAAAGCCCATTTCGACGGCCTGCCCCCGCAGATGGGCAGGGCGCCGATGCAAATGACGGTGGTGCACCTTGACGCCTCGGATTACACCGACCACGATGCTGTTCCGTGGTATTTCCAATTCCTTCCCGACGACGGTTTGTGGGGCGGTTAAGGCCGCCCGTCGCACACGACGCGCCACGGTCTGTTTGGAGCCGTGGCAGGTGTTGACGGGTAAGGAATGGTGGAGGAGCTACGGCCCACCCTTGGTGTACGGTGCACGCTGCGCAAGCAGAGGAGCCGGTTCGATTCCGGCCAGGGTCTGGTGAGGTCAAGCCTCCATTCCATCCATGGTCGGCAGCGTTTAGACGTGTCTCACAACATCAAACCTCCCTGCCGGGGAGATGGTTAAACCAGCGAGCCGGTTCGTTTTGCCATGGATGATGAAAACGGAACCCCCGCCCCTGCCTCGATCGTCATCTCCTCAGCCGCTGAACCAGAAGTCGTGGCGTCTGTCAATACAACGCCGGCGGGTGAAGCTTCTTCCAAGGCAGAGCCTGAATCGAACGTGCTCGGATTTTTTGTTGGGGTCCTCATTCCTGTGTTGGTGCTCTTCATCCTCACCAACACCAGCCTGCTCTCGGCTGGAGCATGGGAGTTCAATCGGCGGGTGGAATTCACCATCAACAGCGACGACGACGGCGTCTTCAGGTTTGATGCAGACCCCAAGGTTTCTCACGGCACAGAAGAATCCGTCTACATCATCTTCCTCGACTCAGAGAATTCGTACTTCGCTTATCGACCAGAAATTCACATTGGTGCAAGATGGACCTATGAACGCGAACCCTACAACGAACATTGTGAGGTTGAATCCGTCAATGCCGTCTGCATGTATCATCTCAACGGTGATGGAAACGGTGAATTCGAGTTTACAAAACTCGGTGAATACGACCAAGTCAACCACACCGCTGAATTTGTGCTCAGCGGCGAGGCCAACGAATCGATTGGTGTTCGCATTGATTATTACGACCACGGCGGAGAAGCGCACTATTACGAAGTTGAACAGCCACGCAATCAGACGATTGTTGCCGTGTTGCTTTGTGCTGCGTTCATTGGCCTGGTCGTTTATTCTGGAGTGAAACAGGATGGGTCACTTCTCTGGGGCGTTGGAACTTCGGTGGTGGTGATCGCCGTGCTGGCCGTGCTGGCTTTTGTCTCGGCCCTCTTGGAAGCCATCGGGGGTTGACAAGACTCACACCCACGATGTCTTTGGTTGAGCAAACGGTATTGGAGGAGTTCTGTACTCGCCATCAAGCGTACGCCGGGTCAAAGCCTTCCTTGCCCTTCTGACGGTCCCTACGTTGAGCGCGGTCCTTGTTGTGCTTGGCCAGCGCATCGAAGAGGGCTTCAAGGTCGCCGCCGGTTTTGACCTTCCACTCGTAGGACCAGAGCAGGTCGTCAAAAATGTCCTTCATGCGGTCGTAGCGCTCAAAGACCATTTCTTGAATTTGTTTTGGCTTGCGGCCTTCCACGATGAATTCTCGCTTGGCGAAGAGGGCGCTGTTGCCGAGGTGGTAGAAGAAACGGACGTGGTCTTGGATGCCGTTCATGATGTTGATGATTTCCAAGAGTTCGGGGAGATGTTCTTCGCCGACGTCTTCGTTCATCAGGGTGAGTTGGAGGAACGAGCCTTCTTCGTCGGTCTCAAAGACGCACTTCGATTGCCCTTGCTCGTGTTTGAAGGCGTCGATGTAGCCCCACTTCTCACCGCTTTTCGATTTCATGAAACTTGCTTCGGGGCGCAGTCCTGCATCAAGGACGGGGTCCAATTTGTGTGTCATGGTGATTCATGTTCTTCGAGCCTATTTGAACGATTGAGCGTGAATGAGTGGCCGGCTCTATTTGCAGCACCGACGTGAACCTTTTGCAGGTTTTTTCACGCCCTATCGCTGTATTCAGCCCGTTTTCAAGGCATCTTGATAGGGTTTTGCAACCAAGGGACATGTGAGGTTTGAACACATGGAACCCAAAACACCCCTGAACAGCACCACCGGCCTGGCGATCCTCACGATGAGCGCCATCGTGTTGATCCTCGGGGCAGCGTCGGCTTTCTCCATCCAGGAGTTTGCCGTTCCCGCCCTGGACGACGAAAGCATCGAGCTCGGCGTGGTTGACGACATGACGTCGGACACCACGGCCCTGCCCTACGCCGAAGAGACCGAAGACGACGGTCTTCTCGGCGACATCCGAGCCTTGCTCGGCAGCACCATGAAGGAGCGTCATGCGGCCCGAGAAGCCGCCTTCCTCGACCATGCGTCGACCCGCTTGAGCCACCTCGAGAACATGTCCGTGGTGCTTCAGCGTTGCTTGGAGGACGCCAACTGCACGGCCGATGAAACCGTGCTCACCGACGTGCTCAACCGCACGGTGGACCGCATGGACCACCTCAGTGAGGTCATCGTCAACGGCACGGTTCCGGCAAAAAAGAACCACGTTCACACCCATGACGAGAACCACACCCACGACGCCAACCACACGGCCATGATGGCCTTCCGTCACCACGGCGACGACGACGATCACGACGACGATGACGACGACCACGACGACACCTACGAGGGGCTCAACGCTTCCGAAATCGAGGCCCTCAAGGCCGAGTACGAAGCGTTGCGGGCCGCCAAGGTCAGCGAACACATGGACCGCCTGAACGCCACGAAGACGGCCATCGAGTTCTGCCTCGCTGACGCCGAGTGCACCGTCAACGCAACGATGCTCACCGCCGTGATGGCGAAGATCGACGAACGCCTGGCCAACTGGGAGACCTGTTTGGCCGACGGCTCGTGCGACACCCACGAAAAGATGCACGACAAGGGCGACGATGACGACGACGACCACAAAGGCTCGCCCCTTCACAAGGCTCGACGGGGGAAGCATCACCGCTGAGGGGAAACGATGGTTTTCCCACGAAGTTCCACCCCTCTTCTTCTAAAGAGGAGCGCCCAGCGCCCAACGGCGGTCAGCATGCGCACGGAGGTTCCGGCCCGATTTCCCAAATCGCTCATCAAGGCGATGACCGGACTGGCCACCTTCATGCTGCTGTTGCTGCTGTTCGTGCCGCTGTTGCTTCAGGGTGACTTCAGCCCCGACTTGATCGCCTACACGGTCTACGCCGTCTTCCTCATCAGCCTCTCGGTCACGGTGGGGATGGGCGTGGCGTGGATGATGATGTCGAATCAACCGGCGCTTCAGATGATGCCGTCAGCTGACGTGGCCGACGGGTCGGTCACGAACCCCGCCACGGAACTTGGCGACGCCATCGGCTCATCCGATGCGAGTACCGCATCGCACCGTCCCAGCGACGAGCAAGCGGTGATCGATTACTTGCAGGATAACGACGGCGAATGCTGGCAGTCCAACCTCAGCCGAGCGTTGGAGTGGACGGCGTCCAAGACGAGCCGCACGTTGGCGAAGCTGGAATACGACGGAACGATCAAGCGCATTCGGGACGGCATGGGGAAACGCATTGTTCTCGTCAAGGAGGCATGAATCATGAATCAATCCACCAAATCACAACGACCGGTTGCCATCGCTTTTGTGCTGGGGGCCTTGCTCACGCTCTTCATGGGTCTGATGGTCCTTCGCATGGAAACGGCCATGCTCGAAACGGGTCGCACCGGCTTTGAGGGCGTGGGCGGGCTGCTGATGCTCTCGGTGACCCTGTTGGCGGCTCTGGTCGCCGGGGCCGTCGTGTGGGCGATGCCGACCCTTCAGCAGCAAGAGCGCCGCGTCCAATGGTCTCGACTCTTCTCGTTCAAGGCCCTCGTGTACTTCGGTCTGCTCTTCTTCGTCGGGTTCCAAATCGGGCCCGGTGTGGTGCTGGGCGACGTGCGTGCGGGCGAGGTCCTGTTCATGCTCGTCGTGATGGCGGGCTTGAGCGTGGTGTTTTTCGCCGGTCCGATGGGCCGGGAGAAGGCCTACGGGTTCGAAGACGAGTGAGGTGGAGCAAGGTCAGATTCAATCGTGATGCGTTCACGTAGCCATTGAGAATTCTGGAGGCAATTCACTT
>JADHNB010000104.1 GCA_016779705.1 Candidatus Poseidonia sp.
TGCCCATCCAATCAAGGAGCAACTCAGGGCCACGCTCAACGGCAAACGACACCTCTGCAAACGGCGAAAACGGATCGCTGCAAAGGGTCAAGTTCGTTCCCTCTTCGATTAAGAGCGTCAAGTTTTGACCGGTTTCGATCAAGGGGACGTTCCCCGATGAACGAACCTGAGTGTCCCAGATCCATTCGCTGTCCAGGGGACGAGGAGGCGTGCTGATGCTGGCATTGATGGGACAGAGGGGGTTGTTGGCTTGCAAGACGCCCCCGTTTTGGAGCAAGGCCCCCCACGGTTGTTCGTTCTCAGGGGAAATGGTCCAACCGTGCTCCGGTACGTGAGCGACCAGGGGACGACGTTCTGGAAGGAGCGGGGCGAACGTATCGTTGTTGATGCGAAGGGTGGCCAGCGAAGGCTGGAAGACCAAGGGGTCGAGGCCCGAGAGACAGAGACGTTCTGGAACTTCGCTCAGGTTCGTTTGCAAGCCTTGGAGCCCTTCAAGCGACACCAGGGGCGTTTGCGTGACCGGTACGTGGTTCATGCCAACCTCCACCTCCAACTGGCTCGAATTGACCAAGGCCCCCTCAAGGTCCACGCAGCGAAGCACCGTCGCTCCATCGAGTTCGTCGTACCACCGCTCATCGGGAACCACCTCAAGGGCGGGGCGAACGGTGAACGGCACCACGTCGTATGCACCGTTCACGGACACAACATAAGCACCGCGTGCCATCGTTGGAGCCGTCTCGCCCTCCCATGTGAGGTTCAACCAGAAATACGCCGTCCGCTGAGGAAGCAAGGCCGAACCACAACCGTTCCCGTTGAGACTTCGGCTGTCTTCACCGTCGCAATCCCAGACGACCGACCAATCGTGGGCGTTCTGTTCAAACACGACGTGCACAGCGTAATCCTGCTGGAGCGATGAGGGGTTGGTGAACGTGACCTTGGTCCGAGACAACCAGGTGCCGTCGTCTTGCAACCCGGCTCGGTCGGGCTCAGGGACCGAGAAGGTCATGTCCCCGTCCCAATCGTCGTCGTGAACCACCGGCTGAGCGGCGGGCAGCAGAAGGATGAACATCACCAACAGCAACAACCCCATGCGTCGGTGTTCTTGTTCTCGAAGACCGGTGGTCTCGTCAAGAATCAAGGGAATCCTGAGGTCGTTGCCGAAGAAGAACAACAACGGAAGCAAAAGAGCGAAAATCAGGAACCACAACGAAAAGGCTTCAAAGACACCAAACACGTAGGCACAGAACAACACCGTGACGAAAATCAGGGTTTGCGTGCTTGAGCTTCGGGCCTCAAACATGCCCATCCGAGCGATGAGAAGCCGTCCTCCCGGGAAGGTTGGAATGGGAAGGATGGACACCCATGCAAAGAGCATGAGCATACCCCCGGCATGGACCCAAGGGTGAGCCCAAATGAGACGAACCCAGGCGTCAGAGGCGACGAACTCGATGGCGAGCAGGCCAAGGAAAGCGGGTGGATCGGTGATCAGCGGCATCGTTGAAGAAGCGAGGTATTCGGGCGTGAGGGTCAGCCCTAGGAAGAAGAGCACCGCACCAAAGAACCCGAGCGTAAGCGGCACGGAAAGGGCGGTGTACCCCAGCGAAGCCCGGTTTGGCCAGGGCCGTGCGTCCATGCGCGGAAGGGTGGGAATCAGCAACACACCAAAGGGCCAAAACAACCAGTTCGAGGGAAACAAGCCCAGGGCGTAAAAGGCGATGGTGAAATCCGGCACGGGCATGATGTGCCCGCTTCGCACGCCAAATCGAGCGGCGATGAAGCGTTGCAACGTGGAAGCCAGCAACAACACAAGCAGAATCGGAAGGGTGTAGCCAAGCAAGGCGTCCACCAAGGTCGCTGAGTTGAACCAGCCGTCGACTGGACGGCTGGAGGACATCCAGACATCGCCGGCCAGGGTTAAGGTCAAGGCGGAAAGAACCCAGAACAAAAGAAGGGTGTTCAACCGAGGAAATTGACGCTCAGGTCGTGGAAAGACCGTGAATTTCCACCCTTCGTCGCGAGTGAGTTTTCCCATCCAACCCAAGCGTTCCAGGTGGGCGTTGGCGTCCTTGACGTCTTGATGGAGGTCATCGCTTTGGGCCGATACGGCCCAAGAAGGCCATCGTCCTCCGTCCGAGCCGTGAACCCGAAGGTAATTCGACAGGACGGAGGCGAGCAACTCGTGTTGCGACCAGGCCTTCTTTTGATGAGGAAGACCGACCGATTCAAGCGCTTCTTCGGCCATGTCCATCGCCCCCTTGCTGCGTGGGTGAGACCCATCCTCCATGAATCCCTCGTTGACGGGGAGGTCAACCGAGTCTCACTTGTTCTTGAAACGCTTGAGACGGAACGTTTCCTCACGCTCCATTTCTTCAAGTCGAAGTTGAATGAACACCTTCGCTTCCTCAAGTTCGGGGATGACCTTGAACTCGAGGGCGTTCACACGACGCTTCGTGGCTTCAATCTCCGCCAGCAATCGCTTGAGGGTGGCTTCCATTTCCGAAGCGGTCACGATTTTCTCAATGAGTTCGCTGAAGGAATCGCTGGCTTCGTCAATGTAGGGTGATGAGCCGATGAAACCGATGCCTCGCTCTGCAAAGGTCGACTTGAGGTTGCTTCCGCTGACGCTGGGGACAACCACACCCATGATGTTGCGTCGCTCGACTTCAACTTCAGGATGCGCCGAGTTGGCGATGGCCGCTGCTCGAACCGCCAACCCGCCCTCGATGGCGTTGGCCAAATCGATGCGAGTCTTAGCGAGACGGTAGGCGTCGGTCAACTCACGCTTCGCAAGGATCATTTCCGAGAGCAGCGTACGGAATTCGTGAAACAGACCGTCCCGCTTCATTTTCAGCAACTTGTACCCGTTCTTCGTCTGTTTGATTCGGGCCTTCAGTTTGATGAGTTCGCTGCGGGTTGGTTTGATGTCCAAAGCCATGCTTGCTCACCTCCTGTTGGTCCTCGATTCGTGTTCAAGCTCGGTTTTCAGGGTGGTACTTGGCGATCAATTCCTCATCGAGACGAACCAGATACTTCGTGTCGATGTTGGCCATCAGTTGCCAGCAGAGGTCAAGCGTTTCGTCGATGGTTCGGTCTTCGTCGCGAGATTGGCGAAGGAACTTGTCTTCAAAGACCCCAGAGAAGTCGAGCAGTTGCTTGTCACGTTCGTTGAGGGCATCTTCACCGACGATGGCCACCAAACCGCGGAGTTCGCGTCCTTGAGCGTAAGCGGCGTACATTTGGTCGCTGACCTTCTTGTGGTCGTCACGGGTGGTTTTCTCGCCGATACACGAACCCATCAATCGAGAGAGCGATGGCAAGACGTTGATTGGCGGATAGATACCCTGCTGGTGCAATTCACGGCTGATCACAATCTGACCTTCGGTGATGTAACCGGACAAGTCAGGGATGGGGTGCGTGATGTCGTCACCGGGCATGGTTAGGATGGGGAACTGCGTGATGGAGCCTTTCTTCCCCTTGACGATTCCTGCACGCTCGTAGAGCATGGCCAAGTCGGTGTACATGTAACCGGGGTAACCACGGCGACCGGGCACCTCTTCACGGGCAGCACCGATCTGACGAAGAGCGTCGCAGTAGTTGGTCATGTCCGTGTAGATGACGAGCACGTGGTAGTCCTTCTCAAAGGCGAGGTATTCAGCAGCGGTCAAGGCAAGACGAGGCGTAATGATTCGCTCAACGGCCGGGTCGTCGGCCAAGTTGACGAACAACACCGCGTTCTCAAGGGCACCGGTTCGCTCCAGGTCGGAACGGAAGAAGTTGTATTCTTCAGCCGTGATCCCCATGGCGCAGAACACCACGATGAACTCTTCATCAGAATCCTTGAGTTTGGCCTGTCGAGCGATTTGCAGGGCGATGTCGTTGTGTGGCAACCCCGAAGCCGAGAAAATGGGCAATTTCTGCCCGCGGACGAGGGTCGTACAGCAGTCAATGGCCGAAATGCCCGTCTGAATGAAATCGTGGGGGGATTGTCGGCTGTACGGATTGATGGCCGCACCGATGATGTCAGCTTTTTCGTCAGCGACGATTTCTGGACCGCCGTCACGTGGTCGGCCAGCGCCGTCCAAAATGCGTCCAACCAAGTCGGTGCTGACGGGCAACTTGAACACGTCACCCATGAACGTCACACCGGTTTCTCGGTTGATCTTGGACGTGCCTTCAAACACTTGAACGATGACCAAGTCATCGGAAGTGTCGAGCACTTGTCCGTTCTTGATGTCCCCGTTGGACAGACGAAGCGTCACGATTTCACCGAACGCCACGGGCTCGGTTTTGTTCAAAAAGACCAGAGGGCCCTTCACGTCGGTAATGGTTCGGTATTCTTTTCCAGTCATCTTCATCCTCTCCTCAGTTGGCCTCCACAGCGTTGCCGATTTGTTCGTTCATCTCCTTGACCATGGCTTCGATTCGGTCAATGTAGCCCTCTTCGAAGCGAGCACGCATCAAGTTGGAGCGAGCAGGGACGTTCACGACATCGTTCAGCATTGCGCCGTCGGCCATGGCAGCCTTTGCAGCATCTTGGAAGGAAAGGATGGCACGAGCCATTTGGTATTGGAGCTTGATGTCACAGTAGGCATCGACGGGGTCAAACCCGTTTTGCTGCAAGAAGAACTCACGGATCATACGGGCGACTTCGAGCGTCAACTGCTGGTCGGCTGGCAAAGCGTCGGAACCGACCAACTGAACGATTTCTTGAAGTTCAGCCTCCACTTGAAGCAAACCGCTGATTTGGGTTCGAATCTCAGGGAAATCTTGAGCGATGTTGTCACGGAACCACTGGTCAAGGCTCTGCGGGTAAAGCGAGTAGGAGTTCAGCCAGTTGATGGCAGGGAAGTGACGTTGGCGAGCAAGCCCGGCGTCAAGCCCCCAGAACACCTTCACGATGCGGAGGGTCCCTTGGGAAACGGGTTCGGAGATGTCACCGCCAGGCGGCGACACGGCACCAATGACGGTCACGGAGCCGTCGTCACCGTTCAAAGTCTCAACACGGCCAGCACGCTCGTAGAATTCAGCGATGCGAGAGGAAAGGTAGGCAGGGTAACCTTCCTCACCGGGCATTTCTTCAAGGCGAGAGGAAATTTCACGCATGGCTTCAGCCCAGCGAGAGGTCGAGTCGGCCATCAGGGCCACGTCGTATCCCATGTCACGGAAGTACTCGGCGATGGTGATGCCGGTGTACACCGATGCCTCACGGGCAGCCACGGGCATGTTGGAGGTGTTGGCGATCATCACGGTTCGGTTCATCAACGGCTTGCCGGTGTTGGGGTCGATCAAGTGAGGGAACTCGTCCAACACTTCGGTCATCTCGTT
>JADHNB010000105.1 GCA_016779705.1 Candidatus Poseidonia sp.
GGTTGGCCATCACTTCGGTGATGATGAGGTCGCCGGGGATGAGCGTGGTGGGTCCGCCTGCGGTGTTGACTTGTCCGGGTGACGGCGAGCCGGTGGGAATCCAATTTGCCGTGGCGCTGGCGGGGTCCTGTTCGTAACTCACGCCTGAACTGGCCGAACCCCAGGTCGCCGTGTGTAGTTGGTTGTTGTTGTTGTCGACCAGCGTCATCGACATGCCGGTGTTGGTGAGGTAGAAATTGCTGTCACCGTTGCGGGCAATCACGACGTATTCGCCGGGGCTGATGGTCCAGGTCGAAGCGTTGCCGCTCTGATAACCTACGATGGTAGCCGAATCAAAATTCAGGGTTTTGCTGGCGCTGGTGGTGGCCTTCCATCCGGTCAAATCAACGTCCATGCCGCCGCTGTTGTACAACTCAAACCACTCGCCGTCGGGGTAAATACCCGTATCGGCCCCGTTCGGGTTGGGGATGACTTCGTTGATGCACACGCTGCCGCTGCAGGCCGTTGAGCGTCCGGCCGCTTCGCTGATGGGTTTGCCCGACATCTCCAACGTAGGGGTTGCTAAGGGGTGGAGGGCGGCAAGGAGGAAGAGCAGAAGCATGGTGAGGGCGGGCAGGGGGGCTTTCATGGGTTCACGTCCGGTTCAAATAAATCCAAAGCTGTCAAACCTTTGAGCAAAGGTGTAGATCATGATCGGCACGAGGATGATGCCCATGCCGTGGGAACGCCGAATGCCGATTCGGGGTGGCAGCAAACCGATGATGGTGCCCACGATGAGCACGCCGATGCCGACAAAGCCCGTGGACAACCAAACCAAAGCCA
Source organism: Candidatus Poseidonia sp. (assembly GCA_016779705.1). Lineage (GTDB taxonomy): Archaea > Thermoplasmatota > Poseidoniia > Poseidoniales > Poseidoniaceae > Poseidonia. Next base: position 823 of record JADHNB010000105.1, read on the forward strand.
CGACGAACAAAATCACGCCCATCACCATTTGCTGAAGCGGAATCGCCGCGTGCAGACGAAGCATGCCTTTGCCCACGTAGCGCATCATCGGCATGGCGAGCAAACCGGCGGCGAGCGTGACCGCAAGCAAACGAATGAAATCCGAGGTGGGTTCCAACGACGACCAAGTTTGAATCGGATACATCATCTTCAGGGCCAAGGTGGCGCCCGACCGTGAGCGGCTGATGATGTAGAGGAACCCAAGAACCATCACGGTCACGGCGGTGTTGACCGCTGAGAGGATGGCGATGATCTCCAAGTCCTGCTTCGTTTGAGGTCCTTCCACGCCTTCGTCGGCCTCCGCTTTGGCCATCTCAAGCAATTCATCGTCGGTCAGTTCCGTGAGTCGCCGCGTTTCCCAATCCATGCCGTACCCCTGGCGTCCTTGAGCCTTGGCCGCCAGGTTACGCCCGCCCATGACGAGCACGGTGGCTTGCGAAGCGGTCATGCCCGGCAAAACCCCCATCGAGGCCCCGGCCACGCTTGACCAGAAACAAGGGACAATGAGCGGGCGAACCGGTGGGAGCGTCCAATTTTCACGTTGCGGCGGGAGGTGAGAGGTCGTGGCGTAAATGTCGAGCAGGTTGGCGATGCCGAACAACCCCGCCAGACTGGGCAAGAGCAGGCTGGCGTCGGGCATGCCCACCGGGGAACGTGCCGGGAGGGTGAAGACGCCCCAGCCGTACATGCCCGCCAGCAAGAAGAACGCCGTCGCCGTGAAAAAGCCAGCCAGACGGGAGTCCCGTCCGAGTTTTCCAAACGTCAATCGCTGAACCCATTGAGGCCAATCGAGACGGGTGGTTTCGGTGGCCAACAAGAGCAGGGAAATCGAAAGCAGAACAAAGGGCAACACCGAGCGCAGGTCTTCGTACCAACCCAACTCCGGGCCGAACGCAATTCGAGCCAGCACGATGAGGGGCAACGAGAGAAACAAACCGAGTTGGGACCCTCGTGCCGACCAGGCCACGCCTCGTGCGGCGTTGCCCGACAACAACATGCGGTGTCCGGGCAGCAACGAAAGCGCCGTGTCTCCATCGGGCGCGCCGATGAGGGCCGAGGGGATGTAATTGAGGAAGGTGTGAACGGTGCCCGTGGCGACGATGATGGCAGCGACGGCGGACAGGGGAATCCCCAAACTGAGCAGGGCCGGTGAGAGCGCAAGCAAGATCAACGCCACGTTGTTGACGTGGAAGCCGGGGATGAGTCCGGTGAGGGAGCCGAGCATGACGCCAAAGAACAAGGCGCCCAGCAACCACGCCAGGTCCAGGAAATACCCCTCAATCATGCGTTCACCTCATGCTCGGCTTGCCTCGTACTCGTCCCGGTCGCTCGTCCCGTCCTCGTCGGAATCTTCGGACGTGATGGAGGTGCCGAAGCCGTCCTCGAGCGTGTCAGCCAAGCCGTCCCCGTCCGTGTCCAGCGCATCGGCTTGGTCGAGAACGTACACCAAGCTCATGCCGTCGTCGGATTGAACTTGGCGTAGGCGGCCCGTCCACGTAAGCGATTGTTCAGCGTGAAGGTTGTCGGTGCCGATGGCCTGACCGTGAGGGGTAAGTTGAATGGAATCGTTGGAGCCGTCCCTTTGCAATCGCCAGCCGTCGTCGGTCTGCACCGCCTTGCCGTTGAGCACCACGATTTGGTCTCGGGTGTAACTCCATTGAATCGCTCCGTCGTCCCAAAGCAACGTACGGGCCTGAGGCACGGGTCCCAACGAATAATCGTGAACGATGAGGCGAATGCGCATGTCCTCATCGTCCCAAGAAACCGAGACGTTCGCCACGATGCTTTGACCCGCTTCCAACCATACGGTCCGTGGACCGGGGAGCGTGGTGGCGACGGTGGTCCAACCCGGCATATAGGCGGCGGCGTCAACGAAGAAGGCCTCTTCTTGCTCCACGCTCGGTTCAACGGCGTATTTGACGTAGGCCGAGAGCGTGTACGTTGCATCGGGGTCCTCGACCATGCCCACCGGATTGGCCGAGAGCAGGGCCAACAAGCTGACCGGGGTTTCGGGGTTGACCAAGGAAGGGCTTGAACCCATGTTGGCGTCAATGCACCAGCCGGACACGGACGACGACCACATCAATCGTCCCTCGACCGTTTGAACGGTGTTCGATCGGCTTTGCTGTTGCTCGTCCTCAAGGTCATCCGCTGTGGGAATGAGGCACATGGCCTCGCCGCCTGGGCCGTAGAGGGTCCAGTCGGTCTCCCCCGTGACGAGCAGACCCGTCATGGTCACGGTTTGTCCGGATTGGTAACTCCATGTCGCCTGGGCACTCCAATCGAGTTGAGGAATGTTGAGGACGTGGTTCCGGTCAACCAAGATTTCAGGCCCTTGCACCTGAAGGCTCCAACGGAGGTCCCGCTGTTGATAGGTCAACATGCCCTGCACTTCGACTTTTGAGGTCGCTTCGACCCACTGGCCGATGGCTGACCGAACGATGAGGTGGAGTTGATGCTCCGAGTTGCCGTAATTGGGGTGGTCGCCCAAGTAGGCCGAGGTGAAGGTTGCATCGGGCGCGATGGATTCGCCAAGAAAGCCCGTCAGCTGGATGACTTTGCCTTCGTAGGAGGCGGGGTTCATCGCCACGTCGGCGATGGCGAGGGATTCCACTTCGGGTAGGTCGGCCGAGGTCCACTCCATCGCCCCTGCGCCCAAGGACTGAATCCATATCCGCCCGTCGTATTCAATGACGTCACCCATCACGGTGACGGTGGTGCCAATGGGAGGCATGGTGGCTGGGCGGTACCAGCGGGCTTCGACCACGCCGGTGCCGTCATCGATGATGGCGTCAACCCGATCGTCGCCTGAACCGTACGGGTCGTTCACCCAAGAGATCAGCGTCCCCTCGACCTTTACGACCTCGTTTTTGTACTCCAAAAGTTGCTCAACACGAATGACCTCCGGCTCTCGAATGTAGGCATACCAGTTCAAGGTGGCCACCAAGAACATGGCGAGGGCGAACATGACCCAGAGTTGCTGCCCCCGCGTTTCAGGGTCATCGTTGGTGATGCGGTCCATGAGGCCCTTGACCGCATCTGCCATGGACTGGCGTGAACTCTAACGGGCTTAGGAATTATCGCTCGCCGCCCTCTCGTCGTGTTCCGAGAAGGGCTATAAAGAGCGGATTTGACGGCGTTGCACCATGAACGGTCGTGACAGGGTCATTCGCGATGAAATTCATCGCGACATTCTCGTGCCTGCCCCTCACGCCGCCATCATTGACACGCCGGAATTCCAACGACTGCGCTCCATCCAGCAGTTGTCAACCTGCGAATACGTCTTTCCGGCAGCCACGCACAACCGATTTGCGCACTCCCTGGGCGCCTATCACCTCGCTGGAAAACTGGCCGACCACATCAACGAGGTCCATCCCGAGATGATGTCTTCCGATGACAAAGAACTGGTTCAGTTGGCGGCGCTCCTGCACGACATCGGCCATCCTCCCTATTCCCACCTGCTGGAAACGCCGCGTGTCTACGCCACCTTTGCCTCTCACGAGCGTTGGGGGCGCCGCATTCTTGAATCGCCGAACACGGCCCTCGGTCGTGCGGTCAAAGATGTTCTGGGGCCAAAGCGCTTGAATCGCCTGTTTGCCCTGATGGAAGGTCAGGATGAACACGATGGTGTGGCCATTCCCCGTTTCATGAAGGAAATCGTCAGCAGCCAATTGGACGTTGATCGCATGGATTACATGGTCCGAGACCAAGCCAACACGGGCGCACAAATTGGCGGGTTTGACAGTGCCCGGGTGATTCGTGCGCTCCGAGTGGGCGACGATGGACGCTTTGTGGTGAAGCGCTGGGGCTTGCCGGCCATTGAGGCCTACCTTGTCACGCGCTACCACATGTATCAGCAGGTGTATTTCCACAAGGTGAACATGCTGACGCAAGCCTACCTGGTCAACATGCTCGAACGGGCGCGCAGCCTGGCTCAAGCGGGGCAGCTATCGCTCTCGTCCGAACTTGAACACATGCTGCTCAACGAGGACCTCCAGCCCGAGCACTACGTCTTGCTCAACGACGCTCACGTCAAGGTTGCGTTGCCTCACTGGGCCGCCCACGACGATGAGCGGCTGGCGTTCTACGCCAATCGCCTGTTGTCCCGGAAGGACTTCCACAAGTCGCTGCGAATCGCTAACTTGACCATCGAAATGGCCGAGGTGGTCGTGCCCCGCATCGAGACCTTCCTCCTCGAGAACGGCCATGACCCCGCCTTGGCCATGGTCCAAGCCACCATCAGCAAGCGCGGGTACTTGCCCTACGACGGAGGCATCGTTCTTGAAGACGGTCGAGACGTCGCCGAACACTCTGCGTTGATTCGGTCCCTCGTTCAACCGCACGAGCAATGCTTGATTTTCGTTCCCGAGGCGGTACGGGACGAACTTGAACAGAACGTTCGAGATTGGA